>JANMLN010000072.1:0-39209 GCA_031372565.1 Gemmatimonadota bacterium
GTGGGCGGCGCGGGTTGTTTTCTTCCCACCCCCCCCGGGGTGGTCCTGACAAATGCTATGTACCCGCTTCTCTCCCTAAAAGCTGTCCCTTCGTTTCGATCTGGACGACGACTTACTTGATGCGCTTGCCCGTGAGCGGGCCCGAGGCGCCGCCCAGCTCCCAGTTCCCGGTGAACGTGTCGCCGGTGAACAGCAGCGTGATCGTCGCGGCACCGTTCGGCGTGTCCATGCCGATCTTGACCGTCTGCCCGTCGGCCGTCACGGTCGAGATCGGGAGCTCGGGGGTGATGTCCGAGGTCATGCTCCCGGAGTAGTTGCCCGCAGTGCCCGCGATCTTCATGAGCCCCTTCATCGGGCTGCCGTTCAGCTCGGTGCTGAACTCGAACTGTCCAACGGGGTTGACCGGCGCCGGCTTGGCCGGTGCGGCAGCCCGCGCCGTGCTGGGCGCGGCCATGGGGGCGGGTGCGGCCGTGGTGGACGTGCCCGACGACGCGCACGCGCCGAGCGACAGGGCCGCAAGAGCCAGGACGAAACGGGACATGGAGTTGATGACCTTGTGACGGGGGTGGTGATGCCCGGGGTTGGTGGGCTGCGGCAGATTAAACCGCGCATCGACCCGGGGAAAGAGACGCACTGACACGTCGTGGTTCGAGACGGTAACTTCCCCGGTTCTGCGACGCCTTGGACGGCGCCCATTCGGGCTCCTGTCACGCTGGCGCAGCCTCACCTTCCGACCTCGTTTCCGTGCCTGCCCTGATTCCTGATCGCCTCGCTGGCCTGCCCGACGTTGCCCGTAACCTGTCCTGGAGCTGGCACCGCGAGGCGCGTGTCGTCTTCCGTTCCATCGACGAACGCCTCTGGCATGGCGTCCGCCACAACCCCCTCAAGTTTCTCGACCAAGTCTCGGCCGAGCGCCTGAATTCGGCCGCGCGGGACCCGCGCATCACGGCCTTGTACGACAAGATGATGGAGTGGTTCCGCTACGAGCAGTCGGGAGCCGGGACCTGGTTCTCCAAGGAGTGGCCCGAGCACGCCAAGAAGCCGATTGCCTACTTCTGCGCCGAGTTCGGCCTGCACAGCTCCGTGCCGATCTATTCGGGCGGCTTGGGTGTGTTGGCCGGGGACCATTGCAAGGCCGCGTCCGACCTCGGCGTGCCGCTGGTCGGCGTGGGCATCCTCTACCGCGCCGGCTACTTCGACCAGCGCATCGACCTCGACGGGCGCCAGCAGGACACCAACGCGCGCTACGACCTCGCCCTGACCCCCATCAAGCCGATCCCGGGTCCCGGCGGCGTCCCGTACCTCGCCACGGTCAACACCTTCGGCCGCGACGTGCACATCCGTGCCTGGCGCCTCGATGTCGGTCGCGTGCCGATCTACCTCCTCGACACCGAGCTCGAGGAGAATCATGTGGATGACCGTCCGCTGCTCTCCAAGCTCTATGCGGGCGGCCCGGCGCTCCGGCTCCGCCAGGAATGGCTGCTTGGCGTGGGCGGTGTGCGCGTGCTGCGTGCCTTGGGAATCCAGCCGCAGGCGTGGCATGCCAATGAAGGCCATGCCGCCTTCATGCTCACCGAGCGTGTGCGCGAGTACGTGGCCGGCGGCATGTCGTACGCCGAGGCCGTCACGAAGGTGCGCGGTGCCTCCACCTTCACCACGCACACCCCGGTGCCCGCGGGCCACGACCAGTTCGGCCCCGACCAGATCGAGCAGTGTGCCGGGCCGGTGTGGGACGAGATGGGGATCACCAAGGACGAGTTCCTGGCGATCGGCCATCATCCCGTCATCGACCACCAGACGTTCCACATGACCGCGACCGCGATCCGGCTGTCGCGGCGCGTGAATGGCGTATCGCGCCGGCACGGCGTGGTCACGCGTGAACTGTGGACCTCGCTCTGGCCCGGCCGCGCGGCCGAGCAGATCCCGATCGGTCACGTCACCAACGGGGTGCATCTCGCCACCTGGATGGGCAATGCCATCATGCAGGTGGTCGACCGGACGCTGGGCAGCAACTGGGGCTTGGGTCTCGCCGATTCGTCCACCTGGGACAAGATGGCGGAGGCCGATGATGCGACCCTCTGGTTCGCGCATCGCCAGCTCAAGGAGGTCCTGTTCAACCTGATTCGCGAAGAGGCCCGCCGCGCCTTTGTCGCACGCTCGCTTGCGGCCCCGCAAATGGTGGGCGCCGGCGTGATGCTCGATCCGCACGTGCTCACCATCGGCTTCGCACGCCGCTTCGCCACCTACAAGCGCGCGAGCCTGATCTTCCGCGACGCCGACCGGCTGCGGAAGCTGCTCACCGACACGAACCGTCCGGTGCAGATCATCTTTGCCGGCAAGGCGCACCCCGCCGACAACCCCGGCAAGGACGTGCTGCAGCAGGTCTACCAGTTCACGCGCGATCCGCAGTTCGAGGGGCGCGTCACGTTCGTGGAAGACTACGACATGCACCTGGCGCACCTGCTCGTGCAGGGGGTCGACCTCTGGATGAACCTGCCCAAGGTGCCGATGGAAGCGTCGGGCACGAGCGGGATGAAGGCCGCACTCAATGGCGTGCCGCAGTTCTCCACCATCGACGGGTGGTGGGAAGAAGCCTTTGACGGCTCCAACGGGTGGGCCATCGGTCAGGCCGGCGTGGTCGACGACGACGCCGAGACGGCCAACCGCCTGTACACCCTGCTCGAGCAGGAAGTCGTTCCGCGCTTCTACAACCGCGACGACAAGGGCATTCCGCGCGCCTGGCTCACGATGATGAAGCAGGCAATGCGCATTGCCGGGCAGCAGTTCACCGCGCACCGCATGGTCGGCGAGTACGCGCGCGACTACTACGTGCCCTCCATGACCGGTGTCGGCTCGGCGGACGATCCGCCGACCGGATGAGCGCCCGCAAGAAGTCCGTCGCGCCCAAGCGCGCACCGACGCCGCGCACCGCACGCGCGAAGGCGAGCGTGGTCCCCACCGCGAGCCCGCTGCGCGTCGGCGAGCGCGCGATCACGATCGTGCATGTGAGCGCCGAGGTGGCGCCGTGGGGACGTGTCGGGGAGCTGGGCGACAGCGTGGCGGCGCTCGCGCAGGCGCAGGCCGCGAGTGGGCGCAACGTGATCGTCATCTCGCCCGCGTACCGGGGCGTGATCGCGGAGCATCCCGAGTTGGTACCGGTGGGCGATCCGTTCGATCTCTCCATGGGCGATCACAGCGAGGTCGTGTCGCTGCTGGGCGAGGTCGATCCCGACCCGCGCCGCCCGTGGCTGCTCTTCGTGGATCATCGTGCGTCGTACGATCGTGACGGCGTGTACGCGGGCCCCGACGGCCCGTACCCCGATAATCCCGAGCGGTTCGCGCTGCTGGCCCATGCGGCCAGCGCCGCCGTGCGGCGGCTCGTGGCCGGACCCGTGGTGCTGCACGCGCACGACTGGCATGCGGCGCTCGTGCCGGTCCTCGAACATCTCGTGCCGGCATCCGAGCGCCACGCCACGGTGCTCACCGTGCATGACGCCGCCTTCCAGGGCCATGTGGGCCCCGAGCGCCTCCGTGCGCTCGGTCTACCGGGGCGGCTCTTCACCCCCGACGCACTCGAGTGGTACGGCCGCGTCAATCTGCTCAAGGGCGGTGCGTCGTTTGCCGAGCAGGTGGTCGCCACCAGCCCGGCACATGTGACCGAGCTGCGCACCCCGGCCGGTGGGTTCGGTCTCGATGGGCTCTTCCGGTGGCGCGGTGCGTCGCTCACGGGGGTTGCCGACGGACTCGATGGTGCCGCGTGGAATCCGGCGACCGACGTGGCCATCGCGTCGCGGTTTGGTCCGGGCACGGTCGCCGACCGCGCCAAGAACAAGCAGGCGCTGCAGCGTGCCGCCAAGCTGCCGGTACGCGCACGCACACCACTGGTGCTCCTGCCGTCGCCGCTCACGCTGCGCAGTGGGGCCGCGCTCGCACTCGAGAGTGCGCTGCTGCGCACCACGGACGCCCAGTGCGTGATTCTCGCCGCGGGCGAGCCGGCCCTCGTCGCGGCCGCACAGCAAGTGGCGGCCGAGCATCCGGGTCGCATCGCCGTGATCGAAGCAGCCGACGAACGCACCGAGCGGCGCGCCTTGGCGGGCGCCGACATCGTGCTCCTGCCGTCGCTGCACGAGCCGAGCGCGGCCCTTGCGCGCCGGGCGCTGCGCTACGGCGCGGCGATCGTCGTCCGGGCCACGGGTGCGCACGGCGACCTGCCCGACGTGCAGGCGGTCGTGCGCTTCCAGCCGTTCGACGTGGACGCGCTCGATCGTGCGCTCGAGGCGGCGCTGGCCGCATTCATCGACAAGAAGAGCTGGACTGCGCACGTGCAGGAAGCGCTGGAACTACCAGCGGGATGGGAGAGCGCGGTGGACGCGTACGACGCCCGGTACCGCGCTGCGCTCGGACTCGAGGAGACGCCATGACCACGCAGATGGACTTCGTGCTCGTGTTGCATAGTCACCTGCCGTACGTGCTCAACCACGGGCGGTGGCCGCACGGCAGCGATTGGCTCACCGAGGCCACGCTCGACACGTACCTCCCACTCGTCCGCGCGCTCGATGCACTGGCGGCCGATGGCGTCCATGCACCGATCACGCTGGGGATCACGCCGATCCTCGCGTCGCAGCTCGCGAATCCGGTCTTCGCCACCGAACTCGAGGCGTTTCTCGACCAGCGCATCGAGGCCTGCATCGCCTGTGAGGGCGCCCTGCCCGCCACCGCCGACGCGCGCTTGATCGAGATCACCCGCTGGTGGTACGACCGCTACCTGTGGCTGCGCGAGACGTGGGAGGAGATCGGCGGCGACCTGATCGGCACCTTTGCCGCCCATGCGCAAGCCGGACGACTCGAGATCACCACGTCGGCGGCGACACACGGCTTCTTGCCACTGCTGGGCCGTGACGAGTCGATTCGCCTGCAGTTGGCGGCCGGCCAGATGGAGCACGAGCGGTTGTTCGGCGTCAAGGCAGCCGGCCTCTGGATGCCCGAGTGCGCGTATCGCCCGCGTGGTCCGTGGAATCCCGATCCGCAGGCGCCACGTGCCGGCGAGTCGCGTGCCGGTATCGAGTCATTCCTCGAGGAGTTCGGCGTCCGCTTCGTCACGGTCGATGCGCACCTGGCGCGCGCGGGCCAGTCGCTCGGGCTCTACGGCGATGTCGCCTTCCAGACCGGCGAGCTCGTCAAGGCGGGGGTCCTCATCGACAGCGGTCGGCGGCGCCACTCGCCGTATCGGGCCTATCGCCTCGGGCGACGGCGCGACAACAGTGCGCCGCGCGCCTTGGTGCGCGATCCGCGCACGTCGTTCAAGGTCTGGAGCCGGCACGATGGCTACCCCGGCGACGGCAACTACCTGGAGTTCCACAAAATTCGCTGGCCCGGCGGACTCAAGCTCTGGCGCGTGACCGAGAGCACGACCGACCTGGGCGACAAGCTCCCCTACGTACCCGCGAACGCCGCGGCCGCCGTGTCGCGTCATTCGCGCGACTTCGCGCAGCTGTTGGGGGGCCTCGCCGCCGAGGGGAGCGATCCGCTGCGTGAAGTGATCGTGGCCCCGTTCGACACGGAGCTCTTTGGTCACTGGTGGTTCGAAGGGGTCGACTTCCTCGAAGGGCTGTACCGTGCACTCCCGACGCAGCGCAACGTGCACGCGACCACGGCGTCGCAGCACATCGCGCACGCGCAGCACGACGGCGGCGTGCAGTTGGCCCCCGGCACGTGGGGCGCCAACGGCGACTTCAGCATGTGGTACGGCCCGCTCACGGCGTGGACCTGGCACCGGCTCTGGCCGCTCGAGGAGCGCTTCTGGAATATCGCGGCCGCGGCGCTCGCCAATCCCGACACACACGACATCCTCGCGCAGGCCGCCCGATCGCTGCTGCTGCTCCAGTCGAGCGACTGGCAGTTCATCATCTCCACCGGTGAAGTGGCCGACTACGCCGAGCGTCGCTTCAACGGACACGCCGACGACACGGACCGGTTCCTCTCGGCGCTCGAAGGCGCGGAGGGCGTCGATCTCGAGAACACGCGCGCCTTCGCCGCCGAGCTGCGCGTGCGCGATGATGTCTTTCCCGGCGTGATCGACGCGATTCGCGTGGCGCTGGCTGGCACCGTGCCGGCGGAGGCCGTGGGGTGAGCACTGCACGTTCGGTCGTGATTCACGGGCACTTCTACCAGCCTCCGCGCGAGGATCCGTGGCTCGAAGTCGTGGAGCGCGAGGCCAACGCGGCCCCGGCACACGACTGGAACGTGCGCATCACGCAGGAGTGCTACACGCCGATGGCCACGGCGCGCCTGCTCGATGCGCAGGGCAACATCGCCCGTCTCGTGAATTGCTACGAGGCGATGTCGTTCGATGTCGGCGCGACGCTGGCCGAATGGCTCGAGCGATCGGCGCCCACCACCTGGCGTGCGATCGTTGCGGCCGACCGGCTGTCGGCCGCGCGGTTGGGCGGACATGGCAACGCGATGGCGGCGCCGTACCACCACGTGATCCTGCCGCTCGCGTCGCCGCGCGAACGCCGGACCGAGATCCGCTGGGGAATCGCCGACTTCCGGCGTCGGTTCGGCCGTGAGCCCGAGGGGTTCTGGTGCCCCGAGACGGCGGTCGATGAGGCGACGCTCGTCGCGCTCGCCGAGGCAGGGATCCGCTTCACGATTGTCGCGCCGCATCAGGTGACCAACCCGCCCATCGATGGCGTGCCGCTCACCTTCAGCGCCGGCGGGGGCCGATCGCTCGCCGTCTGCGTGTACGATGGCGCCCTCTCGCGCGACATCGCGTTCGGTCCGCTCCTCAAGAGCGGCGACTCGCTCACGGGTCGGCTGCTCGATGAGACGCCGCTGCCGGGCGGCACCATCACCCCCGTGGTGCGCGCGATCGCCACGGACGGCGAGACCTTCGGACATCACCACGCATTCGGCGAGATGGCGCTGGCCGCGGCCATCGACCGGCTGGCGCGGCATGCATCGGCGCACATCGAGAACTACGCGAGCATCGTCGCTCGCATGGGGGCGCGGCCCGCCGCACAGCTCGTGTCGCCCTCGGCGTGGAGCTGTTCGCACGGCGTCGAACGCTGGCGCGCCGACTGCGGCTGCAAGGTGGCTCCCGAACGGGGCTGGTCGCAGCAGTGGCGCGCGCCGCTGCGTGCATCGCTCACCTGGCTCGCAGGTGAGTTGCGGCAGCGCTGGGACGCCTCGGCGCCGGCGCTGTTTGCCGATGCCGACGCCGCGCTCGATGACTACGGCGAGATCGTGGCCCAGGACGGTGCGCCGCAGGCCGAGTGGGTGCGCGATCGGTTGCGCGCGCCGAACGACGCCACGTTGTTGGGGGCGCGCCGGTTGCTCGAGCAGGAGCGCGCCACGCTGCGCATGTACACCTCCTGCGCCTGGTTCTTCGATGACGTGGCCGGCCTCGAGCCCAAGCAGGCGTTGCGCTACGCGGCGCGCGCGATCGAGCTCGCGGGGGATACCGGCGCGCTGCGCGACGGACTGCTGCAGCGGTTGGCGCACGCGCGGAGCAACGATCCGCGTGAAGGCACGGCGGCCGACATCTTCGCGCGGCTGACCGATCCCGCGCTCACGCCGCTCGCACGCGTGGCGGCCGGTCGCGCGGTGAGTCACGCGCTCTCGGCGACCGTCGATGCGAATGCGGCACCGTGCATCGATGTCACGGAGGACGAGGACGGGACGCTCGTCCTCACGCATCGCCGCACGGGCGATACCAACCGCTTTGGCGTGCTCGTGCGGCGCGAGGCCGATGGCGAGATCGTGGCCGAGGTGACGGGCGCGGACGGGCAGCGGCAGGCGCTGCATGCGGCGCAGTTCGCGGAGGGATACGCCGATCCGATCGCGCGCCTCGTCACCGGTGAGGACGTGCGCACGCTGTTGGCGCCGGAGTTGCGCGTGCGCCTCGCACAGGGCGAGTCCGTGACCGCGCTTGCGGGCGAGGCGCTCGCGCACACGATCCGCGTGCTCACGCTCTCGGAGAGCGCCGACGAACTGGAGATCGGCGTCGCGACCGCGCTGCGCCTCGCACGGTTGCTGGCGCGCCTGGGCGGCCGTGTGCCCTACGACGCACTCGTGGCCGCGGTGCATGTGCGCGATACCGTGCCGGCCGCGCTCCGTCCAACGCTCGCGCCGCTGGAGCGCTACCTGCGCATCGCCGTCGATCCATGACAGATCCGTGCATCATCCCTGCGCACGCGATGAGCGATCGATGAATCGTCCATGAGCACCGTCTCGCTGCTCGGCCTGCATCACGTGACCGCCATCTGCGGGCACCCGCGCCGGACGCGCGACTTCTACGAGCGCGTGCTCGGGCTGCGCCTCGTGAAGCGCACCGTCAACTTCGACGATCCGGGCACCTGGCACCTGTACTTCGGCACCGAGACCGGAGCGCCCGGCACGATCATCACCTTCTTTCCGTGGATGGGGGCGCCGCACGGGCGCGTGGGAGCGGGCCAATGTGCGATGCTGTCGCTCGCCGTGCCGCCCGAGTCGATCGGCTGGTGGATGGAGCGGTTCCTGACGCATCAGGTCACGCACGGACTGCCCGCCTCGCGACACGGCGAACGCGTGCTCGAGTTCCGCGACCCCGACGGGATGCTGCTCGAGCTGGTCAGCACCCCCGACGCCGCGGAGCGCGCGCCGTGGACGGGCGGTGGCGTGCCGAGCGACGTCGCCATTCGCGGGCTGCACGCGGTGACCTGTTGGGTCGAGTCGGCGCGTGATACGCGGGCGCTGATCACCGAGACGCTGGGGTTCCTGTCGTACTCGGAGGATGGCAACCACCACCGCTTCACGTGCAATTCACCGCGCTCGGGTACCTATCTCGATGTCCGCACCGTGGGCGGCTTCGTGCGCGGCGTCGAGGGCGTTGGCACGATCCACCATGTGGCGTGGCGCGTGGCCGACAGTGCGGCGCAGCATGCCCTGCGCATCGCGATTGCCGATACGGAACTCTCGATCACCGGGCAGCTTGATCGGCGCTACTTCAAGTCGATGTACTTCCGCGAACCCGGCGGTGTGCTGTTCGAGTTGGCGACCGACGGTCCGGGGTTCGAGCTGGACGAACCGCTGGCATCGCTCGGGCAAGCGCTTGCGCTGCCCCCGTGGCTGGAACCCGCACGCCCCGGCATCAAGCGCTCACTCGCACCGCTCGACGAAGACGACGAGCTGCGCACCCCGGCCTCCTCGCGCACCGTCCCGGACGCGCCAACGGGGTACGTGCATCGCTATGTGCCGCCCGAGACGGACAGCGCGGGCACGCTCATCGTGTTGCACGGGACCGGCGGCGACGAGAATGATCTCTTGCCGCTCGGGCCCCTGCTCGCACCTGGCTGGGGGGTGCTGTCGCCCCGCGGGCCGGTGCTCGAGCACGGCATGCCGCGCTTCTTCAAGCGACTCTCGGAGGGCGTCTTCGATCTGGACGATCTCGCCCAGCGCACCGATGACCTCGCCGCGTTCGTGGGTGAGGCGGCGCGCGCCTACCGGTTCGAGGCGAATCGTGTCGTGGCCGCCGGCTTTTCCAATGGTGCGAACATCGCCGCGAGTATTGTGCTGCGGCATCCCGGTACGTTCCGCGCCGCGATGCTCTTTGCCCCCATGGTGCCCTTCGAGCCGTCGGTGCTGCCGGATCTGCGCGGTACCGTCGTGTTCATCGGCGCCGGGGCGCGCGACGCCATCGCGCCGCCACCGCAGGTGGAGAAGCTCGCCGCCATCCTGCGCCAGTCGGGCGCCGATGTCACGCTCGAATGGCACGAGGGCGGGCACGAGCTCAACGCGCCCCTCGCCCGTTCAGCGAAGGCATGGTTCGCGGCGCGCTTCGGATAGCCGCGCGGTGCGCGCAGTGCGCGCGCGTCGGCCCTCGACAGCGGCCTGCGTGGTTACGCGCTCTTGGCGCCCGCCGCGCACGTGGGACAGCGACCATACAGCACGATCTCGTGTGCTTCAACCGAGAAGCCGGCCGGCGCGAGTCGCGCGAGGTCGCCGGGGCACCCGTCCACGTGGTACACCTTGCGACAGCCCAGGCACTCGAAGTGATGATGGTGGCCGCGGCCGGCGAGCTCATAGCGCGGCGCGGCTCCGGGGAGCGTCACCGCATGCAGCCGCCCCTCTGCGCACAAGTCGCGAATGGCGCGATACACCGTGGCCATGCCGATCCCGGGCACGCGCGCCTGCGCGGCCGAGAGCAGCTCCTCGGGCGAACACGGATGGCCCGTCGATTCGAGCGCGTCCATGATCGCCGCCCGTTGGCGCGTGTTGCGATGGCGGACGATCACAGCCGCACCGAGGTGTGCAGCACCGGTGCTCGGCGCGCGTGTACCTCCTCGATGTCCGGCTCACAGCCGCAGGGGGCTTGGCCGCGTACCGCCTCGAGTCCCTCACGAGCGATGATCGGCGTCATCGCCAACGCCGCCACAGCGTCGGCCCACCACCAGCCCAGCCCGACCTGGAGCGCCTGACCGACCAGCAGGATGGCCGCGAGCCAGCCGCAGAGCGCCGTTTGTGTGGCGTGCGCCTGCAGCGCTTTGCTCTTGAGCGCGACGGCCACAAGGTGCTTCTGGCGCGAGAGCCACGGCATGAAGAGCACTGACGCAGCGGCGATCGCGAGCCCCGCCACGCTGTGCTTCGGTCCCTCGCGCGTGAGCAGCGCATGCGCCGACTCGGCGGCCACGTACACGGCCAGCGCGAGCAACGACCAGCCGATGATGCGGAGCGCGGAATGCTCGATCCGCTCGCGGTGATCGTGCGCGTCGCCCTTCAGGCGCCAGACAGCGGCCAGTCCGGCCAGCAGCTCGATGACCGCGTCGACCCCGAAGCTCATGAGCGACACGCTCCCGCTCATCGCGCCCGCAATGATGGCCACGATCGCCTCGAGCGAGGTCCAGCCGAGTCCGAGCAGGTTGAGCCGGTGCCCGCGCGCGATGAGCGTCGAGCGTGAGGCCAGCCGCGCTTCAGACGCCCTGATGGGCGGCGCGGGCACCTTGAACGGGCTGGAGCGGATCGGAGCCATGGAAATGATAATGGGAAGCGATCCTCAATATGGTGCGCCCAGGCGCCGATTCCAAGGGGTCTCGAACGGGTTGGTACGGCCCAGTGGCTCAGGGTCCCGACCCGCCAAGAGGCAGCAGCCAGTGCCGCTGGCCGACGCCGCCCCCTTGCTCCACTATATGGTGCTGCGTTCCGACCACCCGATTTCGACGTGCCGATGACTGATTCCCGACGCTCCGTACCGTTTGTCCGTCTGGCTGCCGCGTCTGTGGCGCTTGCCCTCGGGGCCGGGGCGGTGCGCGCGCAGGAGCCAGCGCGCCCCGTCGTGCTGCTGCACGCCAACATCATCGACGGCGTCAGCGACCAGCCGCTGCGCGACATGACCATCGTGCTCACCGGCGGCCGCATCGCGGCCATCGGCGCGAACGTTGCCCAACCCGCGGGCGCCACCGTCATCGACCTGCGCGGCCGATGGGTGTTGCCGGGCCTGATCGACGCGCACACCCACATCAGCACCTTGGGCGCCGCCAAGCGCGCGCTCGAGAGCGGCGTGACCACGGTGCGATCGGCGTCCACCTCGAACTTTCAGGACGTCGCACTCCGCGAGCTCGTCAAGACGGGCAAGCTGGCCGGTCCCGACATGCTGGCGGCCGGGGTGTTCGTCTCCCCCGATCTGGGCGAGACGGTGCTGGCGGACCCGCGCCTCGCGCCGCTCGCGGGCGGCGTGAATACACCGGCCGAGCTCAAGCTGGTGGTCGATGTGAACGCCGAGCGGGGGGTCGACGTGATCAAGACGCGCGGCACCGAACGCGCCGGCCTTCCCAACACCGACCCGCGCAAGCAGTCGTACACCGAAGCGCAGTTGCGCGCGATCGTCGAGGCGGCCACCAAGCGCGGGCTGCCGGTACTGGCGCACGCCCATGGCGACGAAGGGGCCTACGCGGCCGTGAAAGCCGGGGTCAAGTCGATCGAGCACGGCACGTACCTGAGCGACTCGACGCTCCGCCTGATGGCGCAGACCGGCGCCTTCCTGGTGCCCACGTACACCACGCTCATCGACCTGCGCGAGCCCGGCGGCGACTACGACGACGCGGTGCTGCACGTGCGCGCCATGCACATGGTGCCGGTCGCACAGAAGACGGTGCGTCGCGCCCGCGAGCTCGGGGTGCGCGTCGTGACCGGCGTCGACACGCAGTACGGCCCGCAAAGCGTCTCGCGCGTGAGCCACGAGATCATCAGCTTCACCGAACTCGGCTGGAGTCCGCTCGAAGCGATCAAGGCGGGAACATCGCTGGCCGCCGAGTGCGTGGGGCTGGGCGCCAGGACCGGGCGGATTGCCAGTGGCTTCGAGGCCGACTTGATCGTCGTTGAGGGGAATCCGCTCGATGACATTCGCCAGCTCCAGGACGTGACCGTGGTCGTGAGCAATGGTCGCGTCGCGCTCAACCGCCTCCCCTTCGGCAAGTGACGTCACCGCAAGCCATCTATACGAAGTCCGTCACCCCCGTGCCGCTCTGGCGGCGCCTCTGGGATGACATCCTGCTGCGCGTCACGATCTACTACGTGCTGTTGTTGGGCGTCGGGATCCTGATCTGGATGATCCTGCCCAAGGATGCGAACGGACTCCCCACCGGGCCGTTCGCGGAGCTGCTGGGCGGGCGCACCTCGGTCGACGCGATGAGCAAGGCCGCGCTCAAGGAGATGATGGCCAACGACCCGATGCGCGGGAATCCGGCTGCGGCGCTCGATGTCGCGGTGAGTACGTCGCTCGCGGTGCTCACGGCTGCGCTGCTGACGCTACCGGTTGCCTGGGTCTACACGCTCACGCGCAAGAAGAAGGGGTACTCGCAGACGATGGTGCAGTCGCTGCTCATCCTGCCGGTGGTGGTGGCCGGCATCGTGATGCTGGTCAAGCACTCCGTGGCGTTGGCCTTCTCGCTGTCCGGCATCGTGGCAGCGGTCAAGTTCCGCACGTCGCTCGACGACTCGAAGGATGCGGTCTACGTCTTTCTCACCATGGGCGTGGGGATGGCATCGGGGGTCGAGATCACCGTGGCGATCGTGCTGTCGGTGCTGTTCAACGCGATCGTGCTGCTGCTCTGGTTCTTCGACTTCGGCCGCGCGCCGGCCATGGAGGGAAGCCGCGCGCAGCGGTCACTGGAGAAGGCGCTCGAGACCGCCAACCGCACGGGCACGTTCGTGGCCAAGCTGGACGACGAAGTGCTCAAGTCGCTGGCCCCCGAGCAGTTGCAGGGGTTGGCCGACCGTGCCTGGCGCCGCAAGAAGCGCATGGAGTCGAACAGCGCCGAGATGACGACCGCACCCGCCACGGAAGCGCTGCTGCGGATCGAGGTGGGCGACGTGACGAAGGCGCGGGCGGTGGTGGAGCCCATGCTGGGCCAGTACCTTGCGCCGTGGCGGTTCTGCGGGACCCATCGCGAAGAGGGGCGGGCCTGGCTCGAGTACGCGGGCTCCCTCGGCGCCGACGTGGTGAAGCAGCAGGTGCTGTATGATCTCCGCACACGCGGTGCGCCACACGTGATCAAGTGCGAACTCAAGTGACCACCCTGCCCTCCAAGGAAGGCCGCATGCAGCGCATCTGTCGTTCGGTTCTCGCTCTGGCCACGCTCTGGGCGTCGGCTGCCGCGCCATTGGCCGCGCAGGAAGCGGCCGCCGCCAAGATCGACACCACGCCGCGCAAGCTGTTCCGCTCGCAGGAGCCGGTGACGATCAACATCACCGTCGACCTGCGCAAGCTGGTCCGCATGCGTGAGCGGCAGAGTGCACCGCTGCCGGCCACGCTCGTGTACGATGCCGGCGCGCAGGGCAAGGACACGATGCTCATCCAGGTGGGCACGCGCGGCAACTTCCGTCTCGCCGGGCGCAACTGCTCCTTCCCGCCGATCCGCCTGTTCTTCTCCAAGGCGGAGATCAAGGGCTCGATCTTCGAGCACCAGAAGGACTTGAAGCTTGTCACGCGCTGCCAGGAGGACAAGGAGTACGAGCAGTACATCCTCCAGGAAGAGCCCATCTACCGCATCTACAACATGCTGACGCCGTACAGCATGCGGACACGGCTCGTGAAGATGACCTACACCGACACGCTCAAGAAGGAGAAGCCGGTCGTCACGTGGGCATTTCTGGTGGAAGAGTCGGACGACGTGGCGCGCCGGGTGGGGGGCAAGCCGTTCACGGCCAAGCGCGCGGTGTTTGATGACGTCGAGGCGAAGCACATTCGCATGGTCAGCTTCTTCGAGTTCATGATCGCGAACACCGACTGGAGCCTGGGCGCGCTGCACAACATGAAGCTGATCCGGGCGCCAGACGGCTTCACGGTGTTCCCCATGGCCTACGACTTCGACTGGTCGGGGGTGATCAACCCGCGCTACGCCGTGCCCGATCCGCAGTTGCCGATCCGCAACGTGCGCGAGCGGTTGTACCGGGGGCCCTGCCTGCGCGACAACGCGGAAGTGGCGGAGATCGCCAAGGAGTTCATTTCGCGGAAGGACGCGATCTATGCGCTGTACGACAAGCAGGTGGACTTGTTGCCGCAGAACGTGAAGCAGACGAAGGAGTACTACGACGAGTTCTTCAAGATTCTGGCGAACCCGAAGAAGGTGCAGGACGAGATGATGCGGACGTGCCAGGAGTTGGGGAACTAGCGCGGGGAGGTGCTCCAGAAGCGAGGAAGGGCGGGCCGAGGGTGGCCCGCCCTTCTGCTCTTCTGGTCGCGCGCCGGTGATCAGCGCGTCAGTGCCCGCACCACCAACGTCGCCGTCGCACGCCCGCGCGCTGACCGCGCCTCGACCGCATAACGCCCCGCGCGCACCTCACGCTTCGACTCGTCGAGCAAGTCCCACTCGACCGTGTTGAGCCCGACCCGCGCCGCCGACGTGATCGTGCGCACGACGGCGCCCACGCTGTCGCGCAGGGTGAGCGTGACCGGCTCGGCGGCACTCGCCTGGAAGTGGAGCGTGCCCACGGGCCGACCGCGCCGATCACCGGTCACCTGCTCCCACGGGTAGTAGTCGCGTGTCACGGCGCGCGGCTCGAACAGATGCAGGTCGCGCGTGCGCACTTCGCCCGTGAGCGCCGTGACCGGCGTGAGCTCCAGCTTCCACGCGCCCAAGCCGTACGTCGCAATCAGCAGGTCACCCGCCTGCGCCTGTACCACGAGATCGTGCACGGCCGTCGTCGGCAGGTTGGCCGAGAGCGACTGCCACGTGCCGCCGCGATCCACCGACAGGTACACCCCTTGGTCGGTGCCGACATACAGCACATCGGCGTGCGCCGGGTCCTCGCGCACCACGTTGATGCTCGCGGCCGGCAGGTTGGCGCTGATCGAGCGCCAGCTGCTCCCGCTGTCGTCGGAGACGAACAGGTACGCGCGCGGATCGTCCTCGCGATATCCGGTGAGCGCCACGTACACCGTGCCCTCGCGATGCTCCGACGCGATCACGCGGCTCACCCATTTGCGCGGGAGGCCGGCACTCACCGTGCGCCACGTCGCGCCCGCGTCGCCCGTGCGCCAGACGGTACCGCCCTCCGTACCCGAATAGAGCACGCCGCGTCGCGTGGGTGACTCGCTCACCATCGTGATCGTGCCGGTGGGCACCACCGCACGCTCGCCCGTGCCCGCGTCCGCAAGCTCGGGACTGATCGGTGTCCAGTGATCGCCGCGATCCGACGACGCGAACACCCGATTGCCGCCCATGTACAGCGTGCGCGCGTCGTAGCGCGACACGATGAATGGCGCGTACCAGCTGAAGCGGTACGGTGCCTCGCCCTTGGGGGCACGCGGCGCGATGCGGGTCGTGGACGGCCCGCCCGTCATCACCGATGTGCCGGTGATGTCCATGCGTGTGAGCCCGCCGTTCTGGTGCTCGTAGTACACGATGCGCCGGTCGGTGGGGTCGGGCAGCGTGACGTACGAGTCGCCGCCGGTCCATGGATCGAGGTACACATGTCGCCACCGATCTGGCAGCGCGTCGTCCACGCGCGCGTCGCTCGGACCGTACACGGCCGCGTTGTCCTGCGTGCCACCGAACACACGATAGGGCGCGGCCCCCGTGTCGGCCGCAATCGCGTAGAACTGCACGGCGGGAATCGTGTTCAGGTGCAGCCAATTGGTGCCGCGATCGTGCGACGTGAACACGCCACCGTCGTTGCCGAGCAGGATGTGGTTCGGGTCGGACGGGTTGATCCAGATGTCGTGATGGTCCAGATGCAGCGCGCGCCCGGGGGTGTCATTGAGCCGCAGCACCTGTTCGCCGATGCGCGCGAAGGTGCGACCGCCATCGGTCGAGTGCATGGCGCGATTGCCGAGGATGAAGAGTTCGTCGGGATTGCGCGGTGAGACGCGCACATCGCAGAACTTCCATCCGAACTCGCCGAACACCGGGTAGATGTTGTCGGTGTTCGCCTTGCGCCAGTGTTCGCCGCGATCGTCGGAGCGATACAGTTCCCCGCCGACCACCGGCTGCTCCTTGCCCGGACCCGCCGCCTGATTGTCGATGTAGGCGTAGACCACATTCGGACGCGAGGGCGCGACATCGAGGCCGGCGCGGCCGAGTCGCCCCTGCGGGAGGCCGTTGGTGATGCGGCGCCAGCGCTTGCCGCCGTCGGTGGATTTGAAGAGTCCCCCGTCACGTCCGCTCGGCACCTGCCACGCCCACGCGTAGAGGATGTCGGGATTTGCCGGGTCCATGGCGAGATCGACCACGCCCGTGCTGTCGTTGATGTAGAGCGCCTTGGTCCAGTGCGCGCCGCCATCGCGCGTCGCAAAGACGCCGCGGTCCGCGTTGGGGCTCCAGAAGTGGCCGATGGCCGCCACATAGACCACGCGTGGATTGCGCGGATGCACGAGCACCTTGCCGATGTGGTGCGTGTCGGTGAGTCCCATGGGCTGCCAGGTGGCCCCCGCGTCGGATGAGCGGAACACCCCCGTGCCCGGGTACGCGTAGCCGCTGTGGCGCGGTTGTGCCTCGCCCGTGCCGACCCAGACGATGTTCGCGTCACTTGGTGCAATGGCCACATCGCCGATGGCGTAGCTCGACTCGTTGCGGAAGACTTGCCGCCAGGTGAGCCCATCATTCGTCGTCTTCCAGAGACCGCCCGCGGCCATGCCGACGTAGAACGTGCTGCTCTGCCCCGTGGGCACGGCAATCGCTTCAACGCGGCCGCCATTGATCGTGGGCCCCATGGCGGTCCAGCGCAGGCCGGCGTACGGCGACTCGGCGGTGAAGCGCCGGTGTTGGTCCCACGCGGCCAGGCGAGTGGCGGCGTCGGCGGGGGGTTGGGCGCGGAGGGGGGCGGCGATGGCCAGCAGGAGCAGACTCGAGCGGATGGATCGATGCATGGAGTGCTCCTTCAAGTCTTGAGGGGCGAGTGGGGCGCATTGCACGCCACTCGCAACCGCCTACACCACCGGCTCGATCGGCCGGAACGCCCGCAACTGGCTGTTCGTCATCAGCCACTTGAGCCCCGCCGTCCCCGCCTCGCGCTCCACCCCGAATTCGAGCAGCGCCGCCCCGCCCTTCTTGAACTCGATGTTCGCCTCGGGTCGACGCGCGATCAGCCACCCGGTGAGTTCCCCCAGATCCGGTTCGTGCCCCACCAACGCCACCGTGCCCCCCTCGAACTGGTTGATCCAGGTCAGCACGTCCTCGCGGTGACCGCTCGGCGCCAACGCCAGCAGCTGCTCCGGCGAACGCCCGTAGTACTGGTCCGCCACGATCGAGGCCGTCTGCCACGCCCGGATGAGCGGGCTCGAGGCGATCGCCGTGAGCGTCGGGATCAGTTCCATCAGCCCCTTGGCCGCCCGCTTCATCTTCTTCGCGCCGTCGGGGGTCAGTGGGCGCTGCTCATCGCTCGCCCCCGTGGCCGCCCAGACGTCGCGCTCTTCGGCAATCGCGTGCCGGATCAGGAGAATGCGCATGGGACGCGAAGGTAACGCAGGGAGCATGCACGGCGCGAGCGGTGTTATCTACCGACAGCGTCACACCGGCCCTCGCCATCCCCACCCATGACCGCTCCGATCCGCGTCCTCGCCTTCTGTGGCTCCCTGCGCAGAGGCTCCATGAACCGCGCCCTCCTTGCCGCCGCCATCGAGCTGGCCCCCGCCGACCTGCAGATCATGGTCTGGGACCGCGTCGGGGAGCTGCCGCTCTATAACGCCGACCTCGACGTCGATCCGCGTCCCGAGCCGGTCGCGGCACTGCGCGCAGCGCTCGAACAGTCCGACGCCATCCTCTACGCATCGCCCGAGTACAACTACTCGATCCCCGGCGGACTCAAGAACATGATCGACTGGGGGTCGCGTCCGCAGCCGACCCCCCCACTCAAGAACAAGCCGGCCGCCGTCATGGGGGTGAGCGGTGGCATGAGCGGCACGATGCGCATGCAGTACCACCTGCGCCAGGTCGCGGTGATCCTCAACAGCCCGATGATGGTCCAGCCCGAGGTCATCATTCCGAAGGGCGCCGAGCGGTTCGATCCTGCCACGGGCGCGCTCCGTGATCCCTCCACGCGGGAGCTGCTCGGCCGCTTCATGACCGCCTTCGGTGCCTGGGTGCGCCAGCATCCCCGCGCCTAGCGTTGCCGCCGAACGCCACGCGGCGTAACGTGCCAGCACGATCATGAGTGTCCCCATCGCTCGGCCTGCCGCCCTCGAGACCCGCGTCGATGTCGAGACGCCGGAGCTCGTCTCCGTGTCGTACACGATCGCCGGCATCGGCTCGCGCGCACGCGCGTCGCTGACCGATCACGCGCTCATGTTCGTGGCGTTCCTCATGCTCGTCATCGCCATCAGCTCACTTGAGCTGTCGCGCACGTTGAGTGACCTGCTCGGGCCGTGGACCGGTGCGATCGTCGTCATGGCCCTGACGCTCGGCTACTGGGGCTACTTCGTGCTGTTCGAGGCGCTTTGGGATGGGCAGACACCGGGCAAGCGGTGGAACAACCTGCGCGTCGTGCGCGAGGGCGGGTACTCGGTGACCTTCGCCGCGTCGGCGTCGCGCAACCTGATGCGCCTGGTCGACATGCAGCCGGGCGGCACCTACGCCGTGGCAACGCTGGCCAGTCTGTTCAATGCGCGCGGCAAGCGACTGGGCGACATGACCGCCGGTACCCTCGTGGTGCAGGAACAGATCGGCGCGGTACCCGACGGGTCCGCACGCCCCGCGCGCGCCGCGGAGCGACCGGGTGCCACCCCCCTCGCGCTGCAGGCGGCGCTCACCGATCCCGAGTTCGAGCTGCTCGACGGCTTTCTCGCACGGCAGCGCGACCTGACCGATGATCGCCGTGCCGCGTTCGTGGCGCAGTTGAGCGAGCGGTTCGCCGACACGCTGCGCGACATCGAGGCGCCCACGATCATGGCGCGCCTCATCCGGTTGCGCGACAGCGAACGCGGCGCCCGTGACCGTGGCGTTGCGGCGCGCGCCGACACCGGGGCCGCGCGCGAACGACATGCGATCGTCGCGCAGGGGTCGGCGCGCTGGAGCGCCTTCGCCACGACCCTCGCCGATGCACAGACGCGAGGTCTCGCGAGCCTCGGCGAAGCGCGTGTCCGCGACTTCGTGCGCGACTATCGCGACGTCGCCTCCGATCTCGCGCGACTGCGCACCGCCACGCGCGGTCAGGACGCCGGCGATGTCTTCTTCCTCAATCGGCTGGTGGCAGGGGCGCACAATCTGCTCTACCGTCGGCGCGCCATCCCGCTGCGCGAGATCGCCCGGTACTGCTTTGCCGAGGTGCCCGCAGAGATCCGGCGATCGAGCGGCCTGGTGGTCTTCGCGGCATTCCTGCTCTTCTTTCCGATGGCGGTGAGTTACACCGCCGTGCTGCGCGATGCGACCGTGGCCGCCACGCTGCTCCCGCCCGCGATGCTCGACCGCGCCGACGACGGCGTCCGGCGTGCGCGCGACGGCACGGGGTACATCGAGGACCCCGGACTGCTACGGCCCGTGATGGCCGGCTCGATCATCGCCAACAATGTGCAGGTCGCCTTCATGGCCTTCGCGAGCGGGATCACGGCGGGCGTGTTCACGCTCTGGGTGCTGGTGTCCAACGGCATCTCGATCGGCGCCGTGGCTGGCCTCTACGCGAGCAAGGACATCGGTGCGCTGCTGCTCGCCTTCGTGGCGCCGCATGGCGTGCTGGAGCTGGCCGCGATCGCGCTCGCCGGTGCTGCCGGCCTGATGATCGGCGCGGTCCTGCTCGTCCCCGGCGCACGCACCCGGCGCACAGCATTCCGCGAAGACAGTCCGCGCGCGACGCGCCTCGTGGCTGGAGCGACGATGCTCCTGCTCGTGGCCGGAACGATCGAGGGCCTGATCTCACCGATCCCGTACTGGCCGCTCGAGCTCAAGCTCGTGGTCTCGGCGGTCACCGCCGTCGCGCTCTATCTGTTTGTGCGCCTGGGTACGTCGCGCGCTACAGCGCCCCGCGCGCCTTGAGCTCCAGATAACGATTCACCACGGCGGCTGTCATTTGCTCAGGTGAGATGTCGAGCACGATCGCTCCCGTCCGCCGCATCCGTTCGAGCGCTTCGGCGCGTGCCTGCACGAGTTCTTCGGCAGCGGCTCGCGTGTAGAGCGGCGTGTCCGGATCAGGGGCCCCTTCGCCCGTGGGCACGGCGTATGGCTGGCCATCAGCCGCGGCAAACATGGCGTCGTTGCGGAGCGCGACCACCAAGGCCAGATGCTTGATGGCGCCGCGTGCCACATGCGCCAGCAGCGCGCGCGAGGCACGCACATCGAGCACATCGGTGAAGAGCACGATCAAGGCGCGCTTCCGCTGGTGCGCCGACAGAAAGCGGAACGCGGCCGCATAGTCCGGTTCGGCAAGCGACGGCTCGAGCGGCGTGTAGGCATCGCGCACGAGGGCGAGCGCACCGCGCGCACGTTCGGCGGGCACAAAGGCCCGGATCGCATCATCGAAGACCAGCGTTCCAACCCGGTCACCGGCCGTGGCCGCGACATCGGTGAGAATGAGACTCGACGTGATCGCGTGCTCGAACCGCGACAGCTTGCCGGCGAGCTGTGTCATGCCACGGCCCGCGTCCACCAGCGTGAGCACGCTCTGCGACCGCTCGATCGTGTACTCGCGCACGATCGGCTTGCCGCGGCGCGCGGTCGCCTTCCAGTCCATCTTGCGCGGGTCGTCGCCCAGCGCATAATCGCGGAGCCCCGCAAACGACTGCCCTTCGCCCCGTCGCTTGAGCGCTCGTACGCCGATCGCGTCGAGCCGGTGCTGCAGCGCCAGCCAGCGGAATCGCTTGACCCCCCGCACCGACGGCAGCACATCCACGTGATCGCCCGGCTCGACCACCATGCGCGCGCCAAGCAGGCCCAGGCGCGTGGTCACGCGCGCACCCACCGGACCGAGGGCAAAGCGGCCGCGCTTGAGCCCGGTCATCGTGAACGCCACCTGCGCCGATCCACGCGCGGCGAGTGTGAACGCGGTCTGCCCGATGCCGCCCTCGATCAGCGCAGGAAGCCGATCCGCGAGCGTGACCGTCATCGGGCGCGTACTGGTGGACTGCACCGCATAGTGTCCAGCTTCGTCATCACCCGCACCCATCGTGTCGGGCACATGGCGCGCAACGCGCAGCGCCGCGGCACTCGGCAGCAGCAACCAGTCGACAATGGTCGCCGTGATGATCGCTGCGGCTGCAGCCTGCGCAAGGATGCGCCCACCATCACCCGGAATGAACCAGAGCGGAGCCGCCACGGCTACGCACCAGATGAGCCGACGCTCCGGCGCGATGCGCGTGAGCGACATCCACGCGACGCGCAGCAGAACGCGCGGCGTGGAGGGCGTCACTTGGGGGCAGTAATGCGCAGGAGGATGGCCGACAGCACATCGTCGGCCGTGCGCCCTTCGACTTCGAGCTCCGGCGAGAGCGTGATGCGGTGCCGCAGCGCCGGCGCGACGCGCTCCTTCACGTCGTCCGGGGTCACGTAGTCGCGGCCCGCAAGCACCGCGGCAGCGCGTGCGGTACGGAGCAACGCCACCGATGCCCGCGGCGACGCACCGATCGACAACGAGCTTTCATCGCGCGTCGCGCGCGTGATCGCGGCAATGTACGCGCGTACCTCGGCGGTCACGCGCACCCGATCGCCCAGCTGGCGCAGCGCCAGCGTGGTGTCGCGGTCCAGAATGGCCGAGAGCCCGGAGGTGGCCAGCCCTTCGGCGTCGAAGCCTGCCTCGTGCGCGGCCAGCATCGCGAGTTCCGCCGCTTCGTCCGGGTACCCCACGATCGTCTTGAGCAGGAATCGGTCGAGCTGCGCCTCGGGGAGCGGGTAGGTCCCTTCGTGCTCGATCGGGTTCTGCGTCGCGAACACGGTGAAGAGCGAATCGAGCGGCCGCGTGACGCCGTCGGTGGTCACCTGCCGCTCGCCCATCGCTTCGAGGAGCGCAGCCTGCGTCTTGGCCGGGGCGCGGTTGATCTCGTCGCCGAGCATCACGTCGGTGAACACGGGCCCCGGCTGGAACTCGAAGCCGCGCGCCGCATCGCGCATGAGGGACACGCCGGTCACGTCGGACGGCATGAGATCGGGGGTGAACTGCACGCGGGCAAAGCGCAGTCCGAGCGCCTGTGCGAGCGCACGCACGAGCAGCGTCTTGCCGGTGCCGGGAACCCCTTCGATCAGCAGGTGGCCGCGTGCCAGAAATGCGACGAGCGCGTCGTTGATCGCCTCGTCCTGACCGATCACCACCTGTGCAACCGCTTGGCGCACGTTGCCGAGGAGTTCGGCCCCACGTTCGAGCGTGACGGTCATCGGGATTCCTGTCGAAGGGTCTGTTCGATGGTGGCGAGGGCCTCACCCACCTCGTGGAAAGATCGCGCCGGCGTCGGGCGCGTGAGCGCCTGGCGAAGTACGCCGACCGGCCCCGTGAGTGCCGGGGTCCGGCTGGCAACACGGTCCAGATACTCACTGTCCGACAGCGACATCACGCCGCGCACGGTGCCGCGGTCAAGGCGGCGGCGGAGCCCACGCACCAGTCGCTGCGTGGCGGTCTTGCTGGCGCCGACCTGCACGTACGCGCGAGCAAGCGCGTCGACATGCTCGATCGGCGATCGGCGTTCATCGGTGACATCCGGCGGTGGTGGCACGAGACGTGGTGCGCGCATCAACAGCAACATCAGCCCCGCCACGGCGAGCTGCGCGAGCACGTGGCCGGGCGCGGTCTCCGAGAAGAAGGTGACCACGGCGCGCACCGTACCGGGCTGTGGACCGAAGCCGTGATGGTACTCATCGAACAGGAGCCACGTACGCGGCGGGCCACTGGTCGAGTCGCGCAGATAGCGCAGTGCATTGATGTAGACCACAGACAACCCTGGATCGCACTGCCGCAGCTCATCATTGCGCAGCAGATCCGCATCACCGGCGGCCACAATGCGCCCGCGGCCATAGGCAAAGCCCATCATCAGCGCCCCGCGTGCCGTATCCGTTGCAGCAAGCATGAGCAGCGTATCGACCGCGCTCGGCGGGGGCCCCTGCCAGCGCAGCGCCCGATACTCGGCTCTCCCGTTCGCAAGCCACGGGAGCCGACTCACCCCTTGCTCCGGGCATGGCAGCACGCCGTGGTCGAGCACCTGCAGCGCTCCACGGTGCCCGAGTCCCAGATGCAGCGAGTCCGCGAGCAAGTCCCGGTCGCGGTTCACGATGGCGAAGAGCCCCGCACCGGCCCGCACCCGCTCGAGGAGCGCGTGCACTTCCACTGCGCGCATGGGCTCGCTGGGAGCGAGCACCACGTGCACCATGTCGGTACGCGGCGGTAGCACGGCGCTCACGTTGTCATCGACCCGCCAGCCGAGGGCGCGCGGCAACTCCGCTGCCAGGCTGGCCGCCCCCGGCGTTGTCGCACGCGTCGTCAGGTGCGCGTTACCCATCTCCCGGTTCGCGCGCTCGGGGGTGAGTAGCGCGGCCAGCAGCGCGATGCCCGTGAGCAGTGGCACCAGCACACGCGGCCGACCATACCATGGCACCGGTGGCATCATCGGTTGCACCGGGACGCTCATCGTGCACGCTCCACGGCGAGCATCGGCCGGGCATCGTCGAGCAGGGCGCGGTAGTCGTCACCGCTCACGATTCCAACGCCGTACACGGCGCGATCATACCGGGTACGGAACGACTGGAACCGTGGAGCGCTCGGCGCATTCCGTCGGCGTAGCTCGCGCGCGTAATCACCGGCTGTCTTCGACGCATGCACGCGCACCTCGCCGCGGGCCGCGAGTGCGCCCAGCAGCGCCACGAACAGGGCATGCGCCGCGTCGGTGTAGGCGCCGGATTGCGCCAATCGCTCCGCCTCGCCCCACGGATCGTTGGTGCGCATCCCCACGCGTCGGCTGCGGGCCACTGTCGTGCCAGTCCACTCTGCGCGCAGGTCGAGCACCAACCGGATAACGAGCAGCGCAAGCAGCACGCCGAGCACCAGATACACGGTGGTCCTGGTCCCCCCGGCCTCTGCCGCCGCCCGGATCAGATCACCGAGGAACCGGAAGATGGCCGAGAAGATCCGGTCCAGCAGCGACTCGGTGAAGTCACGCTGGTACGCGGCGCGGGACACGATCCGGTTGACCGTGTCCTGCACCTGGGCCGGCGTCCATGAAGTGACGGATTGCGACAGGAGCATCAGATGGGTCGTGGTGCTCCGGCCGGCGCGTCACGCGGTCCAATGTCTGCCGCCATCCGTTCGAGATCGAACCCTTCGCCCCGGATACGCGTGTCGTAGTACAGCACCATCTCGGCGAGCGCGGCAATCGGGTAGACGACGGCCGTGATCAGGGTCTGGAAGAAGGTCGAGAGCACCGTGCTCGACATGGACACGAGCGCCATCAGCACGCCGATGCCCATCACGATGATGAAGAAGATGATCCAGACAAGCGCGAGCGTGTTGATGATGTGGCGCTTGCGTCCATCCGACAGCACGCTCGACCGACGGAAGGCCGCGGCTATCGACGCATCTTCGAGAATGATGGCGGGAACGATCGCGAAGTAGCGGGCGAAGACATACAGCGCCGGAAACACGAGGAAGAAGAAGCCGATCGTGTACAGGACACCGCGCATGGTGCTGGCGAGGATCAAGCGTCCGGCGCGCGGTACGACCGCGCGCAGGGCGGCCGCGAGATCGGGGGTTTCACCGAGGTAGGCGCGCGACCCGATGTGCATCACCACCGCGCCCATCAGGTTGTAGAGCACGAACGACGCTGCCGTCAACAGCACGCCGGCGAGTGTGGTCGCACCACTTCCCGCGCTCGTGCCGGCTTGCAGAAGCAGCATCCCGATGAGGTACGGCACATTGCCGACCGCCGCGGCGAGGATGTACAGCAGCGGCTGCTGGCGGTACAGCATGAAGGCGGCATCCACGATCTCGGTCGTGGAGCGTGCACGCAGGCGAACGGTCGACATGGAGGTCTCGCGAAGAGCGGGGACGGCGAGAGACAGTCATGGCGCCAGCGTCGGCTCCACCAGCGCAATCTGCCGTGCTGGCGTGCGCGGCGGCTAGGTCGCTGGTCGTCGCGTGGCGAGTCGGTACGCGAGCGGGCCCAGCGCGGCACCAACCGCGGTCACGAGGATTGCCGCCGGTTCGTACTCGCCGCCCAGCAGCGACAGGCCGATGACTCCCGCGAGGATCGTCAGCGGCAGCGCAGCGAGCACGGTCACGGCCCCCGTGCCGAGCGGAATCCGAAACGGCCCGCGGAGCGCCGGCTCTCGGCGGCGGAGCGCCACGAGCGCGCCGATCTCGAGCAGCAGCGCCATCGCGTAGAACACCACATCGGCCACCACCAACCCGCTGAACGGCAGCAGCGCGACCACCGAGTAGATGGCCGCCGACACGAGAACCGCACGACGCGGCGTGCCACGCGCATCGGTGTCGGCCAACCGTGCGGGCAGCAAACCGTCGTCCGCCATCGCGGCCGGAATCCGCGAGTACGCGAGCAGCGACGCGTTGAACATCGCGAGCGCACTCACCATCCCCCCGATGGCGAGCCAGGCGGCGAAGAACCCGCCCAGCGGCCCCGCGGTCGCGTGCGCGATCGTCGGCCAGGCGCCATCCGTCCACGTGCGCCAGTCGCTTGCCGAGAGGGCGGCGGTCACGGGCAATAAGTATCCTAGTGTCACTAACGGAACCGCGATCGACAGCGCCCGCGGGTAGGTGCGCGAGGCATCCACGATCTCGCCCCCCACCGTGCTCGCGTTGTCCCAGCCGATGAAGTTCCACAACGTGATCGACAACCCGAGCCCGGCCACCTTGAGCGGATCGCGCCCCTCCGGCACGAACGGCGTCCACGGTGCGTGCGAGGCCTGCGGCAGCGACGCGAGGGCATAGGCGAAGAACCCGACCGTGATCAGCAACCCGGCCACGAGCGACACGCGGCCCACCGGCTTTGCCCCGCGCAGATTGAGCGCGGCCGATCCCCAGATCATCACGAGCGCCACCGCCCACTCAGCGCGCGCTCCCAGGTCCGGCAGGAAGTACGCGAGGTACAGCGTGAACAGCTTCGGGAAGATCGCCATGTCCACCAGCGAGTAGCACCAGGTCAGCCACCCGTTCTGGAACGCCCAGAACGGGCCGAAGGCGCGGCGCACCCACCGATAGTAGCCCCCTTCTTCCGGGAGCATGCTGGCCAGTTCCCCGATCAACAGCGCCTCGGGTACGGCCCAGAACAGCGGCACCAGCACGAGGAGCAGCAGCGCCATCCCGGGCCCCGTGCTCCCGACGAGGCCCTCCATCGTGAACGCCCCGCCGCTCACGGTGAAGAACATCACGAACACGAGCCCGGCGGTGCCGAGCGACCGTTGGAGTCGCATGCGTGATGGCGTCGCGTTGGTGCGGCGCTACGGCGAAACCGGCGCGTCGGGGTTGACCCCCTTGCCCTTGAAGTCCCCCGCGCGAACGATGGTCAGCTTGTCCACGCTCACGTACTTCTTGAAGGCCGCACTCACGTCGGCAGCCGTCACCTTGGCCATCTGCGCCTCGAGGGCGGCATCGTACTGCGAGGTTCGGCTCAGGTACGCCTGATTGCCCAACGCTCCCACCAGCTCGCCGTCGTTCGCGCGCGACTGCAATCGCTGCTGCAAGACCGCCTGCCGTGCTTTCTCGACTTCGTCCGCCGTGAAGCCATCGGCCGTGACCTTGGTGATCTCTTCCCTGAACGCCTGCTCGAGACGCACGACGTTGGTCGGGTTGTAGATCGCGAACGCGAGCCAGATCGCGGAGCGATCGAGCGAGCGGACCTGCATCTGCGCTCCGACGCCGTAGGACAGGCCATCCTTCTGCCGGATGCGCGTGGCGAGGCGCGAGTTCAGGAAGCCGCCGCCCACGATGTGCGTCGCCAGCAACATCGCCGGGTAGTCGGGATCATCATCGCGAAGCGCGAGGTTCACCCCTGCCAGGAAGAAGGCGTTCGCCTTGTCCGGCGTTTCGAGCGTCATCACCGTGTCCTTCACGGCCACGAACGGCGCGACCACGCGCTCGAACGGCACCGCGCTCTTCCAGCCGTTGTACGACGCGAGCACGGCCCCCTTCACTTCGGCTGGGTCGAAGTCACCGACGACCGCCACCGTCGCCGACGACGCACCGTAGAAGCGCGCGTGGAACGCGGCGAGGTCCTCGACCTTGACCGCCTTCAGGTCAGCGACCTGTTCATCGACCGTCGCCACGTAGAGCGGCGATCCCTTCGGCACAGGGGTGAGCCGGCGCTGCAGCGCGCTGATCGCCTGCACCTGAGGTTCCGACCGGCTCGCCTCGAGCTGCGCCACGCTCGACCGCACGAGTTCCTCGAACTCCTTGCCGTCGAACTTCGGTTGCTTGAGCACCTCCGTGAGGATCGCGAGTGCCGGGAGCAGATTGGGGCGCGTGGTTTCGACGCGCGCGACGGCCTGATTGCCGCTGCCCGAAACGCTCCACTGCGCCTTGAGCTGGTCGAACGCATCCTTGAGCTGCTGACGCGTGCGCGTCGTGGTCCCGCGCGAGAGCATCGTCGCGGTGAGCTGCGACGTGGCCGCCTGATTGGTGAGCAGCGCGGCGGTGCCATATCGCAGCGTGATCGTGGCCACGACCGAGCCGCCGCGTGTCCGCTTGGGCAACAGCGTGAGCTTCACGCCACCGCTGGTGGTCTCGCGCGCCGTCCGCTTGTCGATGTTGGCGGGCGACGGGTCGAATGCTTCCGCCTCCGCGAGCTTCGCCTGCCCCTTGTAGTCCTTGACCATCGCGGCGACGTCCCCCGCCTCAGGCACCTCCGTCCGCTCGGGGTTGGCCGTCGGCACGAAGCGCGCCACCGTACGGTTCGACGACTTGAGGTACGCTCGCGCGACCCGGTTCACGTCGGCGGCGCTCACCTTCTGCACCCGATCGCGCGTGAGGAAGAACAGGCGCCAATCGCCCGCCGCGATGAACTCGGAGAGTCCAAGCCCGACCCGTTCCGATGAATTGAGCGTCAGGTCGATCTCCTTGAGCACCGCCGCCTTCGCGCGCTCGACTTCGGCGGCCGTGACCGCGCTGTCCGTCATGACACGCTGCACCGCCAGATCCATCGCGGCGGTGGCCGAATCGAGCGAGCTCTCGCGTGTGAGGCGCGCAAACAGGACGAACGGGCCCGGTTCGGCCAGTGCGTTCAGGTCGCCGCCCACACCGGCGGCCAGCTTGGTCGCGACCAGCGCGGTGTGCAAGCGCCCGCCAGGCGACTCGGCCATGATCCGGTTGAGCAGCTCGACGGCGGGATAATCGGGGTGCGGGCCGGCCGGCACGTGCCAGACCATCATCGCCAGCTGCGTGTCACCCACCCGGCGCAGCGTCACCGTGCGCTCGCCGTCCTGCACCGGTTCGCGCGTGTACGTCGCGAAGAGCATGTTGCCGCGGTCGAGCGCGCGCACGGGCTTCGGGATGGCACCAAAGAGGCGCTGCACCTTGGCGAGCGTGGTCGTCGGGTCGAACTTACCGGCGATCGTGAGCACCGCGTTGTCGGGCTGGTAGTACTTGCGATAGAAGGCCTGCAACCGCTCGATCGGCACCGCTTCGATGTCCGAGCGCGCGCCGATCGTGCTCTTCCCGTAGTTGTGCCACAGGTACGCGGTGGACAGGGCGCGTTCGTAGAGCACGCCGAACGGGCTGTTCTCGCCGGACTCGAACTCGTTGCGCACCACCGTGTACTCGCTCTCCAGATCCTTCTTGGCGATGGCCGAGTTGATCATGCGATCCGCTTCGAGATCGAGCGCCCAGTCGATGTTGGCCTCGGTCGCGGGCACGACTTCGAAGTAGTTGGTGCGATCGTACCAGGTCGTGCCGTTCGGGCGGGCGCCGTGATCAGTCAGCTCCTGCGGGATGTTCGGGTGCTTCGGCGTACCCTTGAACACCAGATGTTCGAGCAAGTGCGCCATCCCCGTTTCGCCGTAGCCTTCGTGACGCGACCCCACGAGGTAGGTGATGTTCACCGTCACGGTCGGCTTGGACGGATCCGGAAAGAGCAGGACGCGCAGGCCATTGGCCAAGCGGTACTCCGTGATCCCTTCGACTTCCGTCACCTTCTCGGGCGGTGCGATCGCGGCAGGGGGTGCCGCCTTGGGCGTGCCCTTCCTCGGCGCAGGCTGTGCGATCAGCAACGACGGGACGACGAGGAGCATGACGCCTGCACGCTGCAGGCTCGAGAACCGGGACACGGGGTCGACTCCGAATGAGGGTGAACGCGCGCGCGACGCGGCGCGCCGAACGCTATGCAGCGACGGGCGCTGCCTGCAACGCACCAGGTGCCGCGGGCGCATCGGGCAGCACCGGCGCACCGCGCCAGAGCTCCCACTGCATCGCCGCCCACGCCAGCATGCACGGCACCGTCTTGAGCCGGTAGCGAGCGAAGAGTTCGGCGCGGAGCTGGCCCGGCACGATGTCGCTGTAGGCAATGGACACGATCAGGACCGTGATGACAAGGCACGCGGTCTGCCACCGCGTGCGCGCCGAGCTGGCCCACCAGATCGTGACGCCCAGCATCGCGATCACGAACGAGGGCGATTCCGACTGGTGGTTGAAGATCACGACATACACCAGCAGCGAGCAGAGAAAGACGCGTCGGAACGCCGCATCGCCCCGATCACGCCACCGGAGCGCAATCGGCAGGAGCAGCAGCAGCGTGCCGGCCAACTGGACCGGCCAGTTCGGAATGGGCGCGCCAGTCCAGAAGCGCAACTGCTGCATCACGCCGCCGTAGAGTCCCGCGCCATCCACCTTCTCCGCGCACTGCAAGCAGTCGTACTGCAGTTCCGCGGCGTCCTGCGCCTCGGTCGCGCGCCAGCTCGCGTACTGTTCCGCCAGCCGCGCCGGGCTGGTGACGGTCAGCGGCAGCACGGCGAGTCCCGCCGTCACGGCAACAAAGATGAGTGCGAAGCGCACGACCCGCCGCTCCCACAGCGCAAAGGCCAGCGCCGCCAGCGGAAAGATCTTCACGAACGCGCCCGTGGCGATCGCCAGCGCCGCCGGCCAGAGCGTGCCACGCTCGAACGCGACAAACGCGAGGATGATGAGCGCGGCACACAACGCGTTCGACTGGGCCCGCTGCAGACAGGTCAGCACTTCGACGAAGGCCAACCCGAGCGCCCACACGGCCTGGCGCGGCGGCAGCAACCGCGTGACCGCATACCAGACCGCCACCGCGCTGGTCGCATTCCAGAGCGTCAGCCCGATGGCAAACGGCCACGGCGCGAACGGCGCGAACAGGAGCGCAAACGTCGGCGCGTACTTGAACTGGTCGTCGTGCTGCCCGGGATAGAAGGCGTAGAGGTCCTGCCCCAGTCGCAGATGTTCGAACGCCCAGCGGAAGATCGCGAAGTTGTTCTCGGTGCCAAGGACGCCGCGCTGCACCGTGGCCACCGCCACCGCCACGAGGTACAGCGCCAGCATCCACCACACGCCCCTCTCCTCCTGAGCGGAGCGAACTCCGCTGTCGTCCTGAGCGAAGCGAAGGACCTGCTTCTCCTCCTCCCCCTCCCTCACGCCCGCTCCAACGCGGCCACACCCCCCGCCATCGCCTCCGTCACCCAGCAGTGCTGCCCCAGCGACACCCACCCCGCCGTCCGCATCTCGCGCCGATACCACGCCGCCGGCCGCGCCGTCCCGATCGGCAGGTCGCCCTCCAACTCGTCTTCACGCGCAAACAGCTCCAGATACGCCATCCCCGCCGTCTTGTCCGCCAACAGGCGCACGCCGCGCCGGAACTGCGCTGCCGTGAGGTAGTACAGCATCCCCACGCAGCACACGAGATCGTACCCGTCCGCGAGCGCCAGCGCATCGAGCTGCTCGATCGAGCCCAGCTGCACGTTGCGCCGCTTCCCGAACGCGCGCACCGCATGCTCGCTCGGATCCACGCCCGTGTAGCGAATCGTCGGACGCAGCGCGCGGAGCACCGGCTGCCAGTGTCCCTCGCCCGCCCCCGCGTCGAGCACCGTCCGCACGGGCCGCTCGAGCACCTGTTCGGCCGCGGCCAGCGCGACCCGCACCTGACGCGTCCGCTCCGCTGCCGTCCGCACGCGGTGCGTCGGATCGCGATACCACTTGTCGAAGTACGCACGATCAAAGGTGGCTGCCGAGCGCGCCCCCCCACTGTCATCCTGAGCGGAGCGAAGGATCTGCTTCTGCTTTTCGCTCACGCTTCCACGATCGGCCACGCCGGCGTCGTCTTCCACTTCCCCTTCGTGTAGTCGGGAATGTCCACCGGCTTGCTGCGGCCGCCCACCGACTGCTCCGTCGCCCAGGTGAGCGCCGAGATGGCCGCAAGGTCATACACGGTCATGTCGGTCGGCGCGCCCGTTCGCAGGCACTGGATCAGGCGATAATCCTCGAGGAAATCCATCCCGCCGTGCCCGGTGCGCACCTGCTGGATCTTCTCCGACCTCCAGAGCGGATGCTCGTACTGGTCGCGCCATTCCTTCGTGTCGTCCCACGCGTGCGCGCGCTTGGAGCGCCCCTCCACATACACACGATCGGGGTACCCCATGAAGATCCCCTTCGAGCCCTGCACCAGATTCACACGACTGTACGGACGCGGCAGGTTCACGTCGTGGGTCACCACGATCGTCTTGCCGTTCGCCGTCTTGATGAGCGCGATGTTCACGTCCCCCTGCACATACGCCTCGGCCGCGCGCGGGTCGGCGGCCGTCAGATGCTCGCGCTGCCAGTCCTTGAGCCCGCGCGCCGGCCCGCTCATCGACACCACATAGTCGAACCGGTCGCCGCGATTGATGTCGAGGCAGTTCGCGACGGGCCCCAACCCGTGCGTGGGGTACTGATTGCCGTTCCGCGTCATCTGGTGCGCGCGCCGCCACAGCCCCTCGCCATCATCGTGCTGCACCGAGCGGAGATCGTGCAGGTACGCGCCCTCGGCGTGCAGCACATCGCCCAGCACCCCTTGGCGCACCAGGTTGAGCACCAGCAACTCCGAGCGGCCATAGTTGCAGTTCTCCATCATCACGCAGTGCTTCTGCGTCTTCTCGGCGGTCTCCACCAGCTGCCAGCACCCGTCGGGGGTGTACGCGGCCGGCACTTCCGTGGCGGCATGCTTGCCGTTGGTCATCGCGGCCACGCACACCGGCACGTGCCACTCCCACGGCGTGGCCGTGAGCACGAGGTCCAGCCGTTCCTGGGCGCACAACCGCTCGAAGTCGCGCGGCCCGCGCGTGTACAACGTCGGCTTCTTGCGCCCGGCCGTCACGCACATCTGTGCCGCACGCTCGGCGTGCGCGACATTTATGTCGCAAATAGCGACTATTTCAACGCCGGGCACGTTCAGCAGGATGTCCACGTGCGACGTCCCCTGCCCGCCGACGCCCACGATCCCCATGCGCACCACGTCCATCGGAGGCGCGGCGAACGGGGCGGTCGCCCCACCGGCAGGCTGCACGAGCGGCGCACCCGGCGCGGTGCCGGCCACCGGGAAGCCGAACCGGGTCAGGCCCAGCCCGACCCCCGCGGCCGCGCCTGTACGCAGGAAGTCGCGACGCGTTGCGTCGCGCGAGAACGGATCGGTCGGCATCAGGACTCCCGGCGGCTGGCTCAGAGGGAACGAACAGGGCTAAGATAGGGCGCATCCCCGCGCGTCACCACACGCCGACACCCCGCCCCGTGCCTTCCACGACCCTCGTCCTCCTCGCTGCCGGCCTCGGCAGCCGCTATGGCGGCCCCAAGCAGCTCGATCCGCTCGGGCCCGACGGTAGTACGCTCATGGATTATGCGGCCTTCGACGCCGTGCGTGCCGGCTTCACGGAGCTGGTCGTGATCACGCGCCGCTCGCTGCGGCCGCAGGTCGAGACGGGGCTGCTGGCGCGCGCTGGAGGCGCGTTGCGCATCGCGATCGTGGAGCAGGAGCTTGATCGGATCCCCTCGTGGGCCTCCGTGCCCGCCGGACGGGAATCGCCCTGGGGCACGGCGCACGCGGTCCTCGTGGCGCGCGAGGCCGTCTCCACCCCGTTTGCCGTCGTGAACGCCGACGACTTTTATGGCGCCGAGACCTATCGCGTGCTCGCGGGTGCGCTGCGCGACGCGGCCGTCGCGCCGGACATCGCGCCGTGGGCCAATGTCGCCTTCACGCTGGGCTCCGCCATGAGCCTGCATGGTGCGGTCAATCGCGCGCTCTGCGACACCATCGGCGATGGCTTCCTGACCAAGGTCATCGAGCAGCGCGGCATCGTCCGCAATGCAGATGGCAACGGCGTCATCACCGACGCAGCCGGGCACACGTCCGTCCTCCCCGGCGATACGCTCGTGTCGATGAACTGCTGGGCGTTCACGCCGGTGCTGTTCGACATGCTCGACGCGGCGTTCACGGCCTTCTTGCGGACCGGGCCCGGCCTCAAGGACGAGTGCCTCCTGCCCGATGTCGTCAACGACGCACTGGCCACCGAGCGCGCGCGCTGTCGGCTGCTCTCGACCACGGCCACCTGGTGCGGGGTCACGCACAAGGAAGACCGCCCGGCCACCGTCGCCTCGCTGGCGGCGCTGCATGCGGCTGGCGAGTACCCCGCTCGCCTCTGGTGACGAGCGGCGCCCAGTGGCCCGAGGGCGATGCGGGGAGCGGCCTGCGCTTCGCCGCGGCTCGCTTCATGGGCGCGCCCGCCACGGCCACCCCCGATGCGCAACCCCTGCGCGGTGGCCATATCCACGGCTCGTGGGTGGTGCGCGGGTGGAGTGCCCCCGTGGTCCTGCAATCGCTCAACCGGCACGTCTTTCCCGATCTCGACGCGATCGCGCACAACGTCCGCCTGGTGTCCGAGGCGCTGCACCGCGCCATGGAGCGCGATCCCGCGCGTGAGCGTCGGCGGCGGCTCCTGGTGCCCATCGCCTCCGACAGCGGCCGCCTGATCGAGCATGACCCGGCGGGCGGTGCCTGGCGCGCCTACCAGTTCATCGACGGTTCGCACGGTGTCACGATCGCCGACCGGCCCTCACAGGCGGCGCAGGCCGCGCGGGCCTTCGGCTGGTTCTTCCGCGATCTGGCCGATCTCGATGCGCGCGGACTGCGCGACACGATCCCGCACTTTCACGATACGCCGCGGCGCGTGGCCGCGCTCGACGCCGCCATCAGCACCGATCGGGCCGCGCGCGCCTCCGATGCCGCGCCCGACATCGCCTTTGCGCGCGACCGTCACGCGCTCGGCGCGCGACTCATGGGAGCGCTGCACGCGGGTCGGTTGCCGCTCCGCGTGACGCACAACGACGCCAAGATCGCCAATGTCCTCTTCGACGATGCCACGGGCGACGCCCTCTGCGTGGTGGATCTCGACACCGTCATGCCGGGTCTCGTGGCCTGGGATGTCGGCGACCTCGTGCGCTCCATGGCCGGCGACCGCGCCGAGGATGATCCGCGCCCCGTCACGCTGCGCTGGCCGGTGATCGAGGCGCTCCTGCACGCGTGGATCGAGGCGGCCGGCCCTGCGCTCACGGCGGCGGAGCGGGACTCGTTGATCGACGGCGCGCTCGTGATCACCTACGAGCAGGGGGTCCGCTTCCTCACCGATCATTTAGAAGCAGATCGCTACTATAAAACGGTACGCCCCGGACAGAACCTCGACCGCGCGCGCGCCCAGTTCGCCTTGCTGGCCGCGCTCGAGGCCGACGAAGACCGGTTGCGCCGCCTCGTCGCCTCCGCGTAACAGCGCGGCTTGGGCCTGCGCCGTCAGGCCGCGCCCGTATCCCGCGCGCCAAACAGCGCCGACGCCGTCTTCCACAGCCCCAGGCTCGCCAGCACGAACACCGCCCCGCACAGGGCGGCCTGCCCCATGTGCCCGTACAGGAAGTTCCCCGTGCCGAACAGCGCCGCGTACACCCACATCACGCCGCACACCATGCCGAGCAGCTGCGTGGGCAGCGAATCGGGGCTCGGTTCGAGGTTGGCCAGCGCGCGCACGCGTGTCCACCCCGGGCCCGCCGGTCGCACCTTCCGGTAGAAGGCGATCAGCGTGGCGTCGTCCACCGGCTTGGTCACGAGCGTGGCCGTTACCCAGCACACGGTCGTGATCGCGATCGTGATCAACAGCTGGATCGACTCCTGCATCTGCAAGCCGTTCTGCTTGGCCACGAAGAACGCCAGCGCCACCGTGAAGCTCGAGAACATCGCCGCGATCTCGCTCCACGCATTGATGCGCCACCAGAACCAGCGCAACAGGTACAGGAGCCCCGTCCCCGCGCCCACCGACAACAGCAGCTGGAAGGCCTCGCCTGCCGTGGTGAGCGCCAGCGTGAACAGCGCCGCCGCCGCCATCAGCACGATCGACAGCCCGCGCGACACCCACACCAGGTGCGGCTCGCTTGCATTCTTCTTGAGGAAGCGGTGGTAGATGTCGATGACGAGGTAGCTCGACCCCCAGTTGAGGTGCGTGACGATCGTGCTCACGTACGCGGCCAGCAGCGCCGCGATCATCACCCCCAGCATCCCGTGCGGCAGCAGCGTCAGCATGGCGGGGTACGCCAGATCGTTGCCGATCAGCTTCTCGTCCACCCACGGCAACTGCACGTGGATGTCGTTGAGCGTCGGGAAGACCAGCATGCTCGCGAGGGCCGTGATGATCCAGGGCCAGGGGCGCAGCGCGTAGTGCGCCACGTTGAACCAGAGCGTCCCTGCCATCGCGTGGCGCTCGTCCTTGGCCGCGAGCATCCGCTGCGCGATGTACGATCCGCCACCGGGCTCGGCGCCGGGGTACCACACCGACCACCATTGCACCGCCAACGGCAGGATCAGCACGGAGAGCGTCACGTTCCAGTCGCCGAAATCGGGCAGAAGCGAGAGCGTCTTGGGCGGCAGCTTGGTGATCAGACCGTGCAGCCCGCCCACCTTGGGATGGTCGAGTGCGTACCAGGCCGCCGCGATCATGGCACTCATCTTGATCACGAACTGCACGAGGTCGATCGCCAGCACCCCCCAGAGCCCCGACACCGACGCGAACACCACGCAGATCGCCCCACAGATGAGGACCGTTTCGAGTCGGCCCCATCCCAGCATCACGTTCGAGATCTTGATCGCGGCCAGCGTGACCGTGGCCATGATCGCGCAGTTGAAGAAGAGGCCGAGGTAGACGGCCCGGAAGCCGCGCACAAAGGCAGCCGGCGTGCCGGCGTACCGCAACTCGTAGAACTCGAGATCGGTGAGGACCCCCGACCGCCGCCACAACCGCGCGTAGAAGAACACGGTCATCATGCCCGTGAGCAGGAACGCCCACCACACCCAGTTGTAGCTCACCCCGTGCTGTCGCACGAAGTCGGTGACCAGGTTGGGGGTGTCCGCGCTGAACGTCGTCGCGACCATCGACGTCCCGATCAGCCACCACGGCGCCGACTGCCCGCTCGTGAAGAACTCCGCCGTCCCCGATCCGGCCCGCTTCCAGTAGAAGAGCGCGGGCGCCCCGGCGGCCACGAGGCTCAGCAGGGCGATGATCCAGTCGAGGGTGTTGAGCTGCATCTCGTGTGGGCAAGGCGCCGACGGCGCGTGACCGGGGCAAGATGGCCCCCGGGCGGGCCACCGCACGGGCGCTCGGCTCGCGTGATGCTAGCCGAGCGCCGTTGGACATCCGTTGAGCATGGCTAGGGAGGGAATCGAACCCCCGACACGCGGATTTTCAGTCCGCTGCTCTACCAACTGAGCTACCTAGCCGAATGGACCAACCTAGTGAGCACCCGGAAGGGGGTCAACCGTCGGTGGCACCTACACTTCCGAGTTCATCCCGCCGATATTTCTCCCGCACGAATTCCCGAGCTATCCAATCAATCCAGTGGGCTTCGGCCCATCCAAATAGGCAGGAGCAACATGTTCGATCAGATCAGCCCCGACACGCACGACGTCCACGCCATGCGCGTCATCCACTACACCTGCGCCGCCATCGCGGTCACCTTCCTCGGCTTCGGCGCCTTCGCCATCAGCACCCGGATGGGGGCCAGCGCCCCGCCGTCGTCGGTCACCTACGGCACCGAGCAGCCGCATCGCACCGCGACCGTCCTCGGCGACTGACCGACCGCGCGACTCGGCGCGCTACTTGGCGCGCTTCTTCGGGCGCTTCGACTTCATGTCGATCGCCCGGAGTGTCCGCTCCGACAGCAGGTACGCAAACGCCGGCCAGCCTTTCGTCGCCACGGAGCGCTCGAAGTACGGGCGCGCCCCGGCCGTGTCCTTCTTGGCCATGTACCAGGTGCCGACGCCGAAGTTGAGTGTCGCCTGCTGCACGTCGCTCGTATCACCCCCCGCCACCACGGCCTCGGGCGTGAGTTCGCCCCGGTACAGCATCAGTCGCCGCCCGTATGCGTAGTTCGCCGGAATCTTGAACGTGTCGGGCAGCGTGCGCACCATGGCGTCCGCTTCCTTCATCCGCCCCGCGCGCGCCAACGACATCCAGAGCCAGTCGGTGGACCCGGTGTATTCGTTGGTCGACGGTGGCATCGTACGCCCGCGCGCAAACGCGGCGGCCGCGGCGTCAAACTTGCCTGCTTCGAAGTTCGCGACGCCCAGGTGGTACCAGATCCCGTAGTCCATCGAGTCGAGCGACGCGCCCTTGGTCAGGTCCGCCATCGCCTTGTCGAACTGGCCGGTGGAGATGTAGCGATGCCCGCGCTGCCGGTAGAGGCGCGCCTGCTTCGGGGCGATCGCGATGGCGGCCCCGAACGTCGTGATCGCCTCGCGCAACTGGCGAATGCTCGTCTGCGCCATGCCCAGCGCGAACAGCTTGTCGACATTCTTCGGGTCCGCCGTCACGGCCGCCTGCGCGCGCGCCACCGCTCCCGTGTCCGGCTGCGAACGGTGCGCCACCCCAGCCAGCGACGTGTATTGCGGCGTTTGTGCGCGCGCACTGGCCGTGACGCCGGCGAGCACCACGGCTCCCACGAGCGCGTGCGACGTAAGCAGTCGGAACACCATGCACCCTCCAGATGTGAACCGCGCGGCCGCACACCGTACAGCACGGTGCCCGCGCGCGCAGCAGTCGAACGTCGTCAGTCGGTCACGGCCGAGCGCCGTGCGTCACGGTGATGATCGACTTGATCCCCCCGCGCACGTTGAAGTCGCCGGTCACCTGCAGGAAGCGCGGTGAGACCACCGCCAGCAGGTCATCCATGATCCGGTTGACCACGCGCTCGTAGAAGATGCCGTCGTTGCGGAAGCTCCACAGGTAGAGCTTGAGGCTCTTGAGCTCCACGCACACCGCGGCGGGGATATACGTGATGTTGATCGTCGCGAAGTCCGGCGCCCCGCCTTTCAGCAACGCGAGTTCAGCGGCGTCGGTCTCGATGCCGCCGATCGGGCAGAGCGAGGTGAATTCCGGACAGGTCATGAAGACCTCGTAGGGACGGTCCGGATACGGATTCGGGAAGCTCTCGAGGAGTTCGGGCTGGGGCATCCGACAACGCTAGTCCACCGCATCCCCTGCCGCGAGTCACCACGGGGCGCGCGGAACCTGTATCGGCCGTGCGGGGTTTGACGTATGTTGGGTTCACCCGCGTCGAGTGCATCACGACCGGGCATCGACGATGAAAGACACCGTGCCGGGGCGAAAGCGCCGGCCGTTGCCGCCGCGAGAACGGCGTGGCGGTATCAGCCCCTCGGGAACCCCCCGGGGGGCTCTTTCGTCCCCCCCCTCCCCCCCCGTCGTCGTCCTGAGCGCAGCGAAGGACCTGCTTCTCTCCTCCCCCTACCGAAACCCTCCCACCCCCCTTACGTACGATATATCGTACGACACACCCCACCATCCCCC
>JANMLN010000081.1:0-1972 GCA_031372565.1 Gemmatimonadota bacterium
GACGACAGGGCAGACGCAGGTCCTTCGCTGCGCTCAGGACGACAGGGCAGACGCAGGTCCTTCGCTGCGCTCAGGACGACGGGGGAGAAGCAGGTCCTTCGCTGCGCTCAGGACGACGGGGCGCCTTGATCAGGAACCCCAGCTGCCGCTCAACAGGTAGTTCCGCGGCACCTTGCAGCCGTTGATCTCGGCCGGGCGGAACTTCCACCGCACGATGGCATTGAGCGCCGAGTTGGTGAGCCACGGGTGCGTGGTCTTGATGACCTTGTAGGTGGCCATCTGCGGCACGCCGAGGGTATCGACGAGCACGGTCGCGGCGAACTCCGCCTTGCCCTTCTTGAGCAGATCGGCGGGGAACGGCGGACGGAACGGGCGCGGCTCCATCTTGATCACTTCGGGCACCTTGGTGACCGGCGTCGAGTCGGGCTTCGCGAGGAACGCGGCCACTATGGACGCGCAGCCGTCGCTGGCGGCGACTTCCGCGACGGGCGCGGGTTCCGGCGGCGGCGCCGAGGCGCAGGCGGTGAGCGTGCAAGCGAGAGCGATCGTGAGTGCGCGCATTGTTGTCGTCCTGAGCGAAGCGAAGGACCTGCTTGTGAGTTCTCGTTTTACCAATTCGCGAACAGCAGGTCCTGCGCTGGGCGCAGGACGACGGCTGCTCGCGTGCTGCGCTTACGGAGTGACGGCCGCGATGACCCGCTTGACCACGCCATCGAGCTGGTTGTTCTGGATCCAGCGGACCACGATCACCAGATCATGCTCCCGATCGACGACAATCGCGTTGGTTCCATTGCCGATGTGCACGAATGTCGTCCGGGGAGCAGAGGGCAGCAACTTGCCGTCGACGTTCAGGAAGTGGTTCATCACGCCATACCCCACGTTGGCCGGCGTCGGCGTCGTCGCGTAGTCGATCCACGCACTCGGCACCACCTGACGGTCGCCCCACGCGCCCTTGCGCAGCGACAACAGGCCAAAGCGCGCCATGTCCCAGCCCGAGATGAACAGCCCGCCGCCCCAGTGACCGCCACCCGCCACGCTCTGCACGGCGCGGCCGTCGAGCACGACCCACGAGTTCCTGTAGCCGTACCAACGCCACGTCGGTGACGCGCCGATCGGGTCCATGATCAACTCGCGCGCCACCTCGGGGAGTGGACGGCGCCAGACGGCGAGCGCCGCGAGCGCCAGCGCGTTGACGCGCACGTCATTGTACTTGTACACCGCGCCCGGTTCGTTGCGCGGCCGCGTACGCCAGGTATCGGCCGCACCTTCGGGACGATCGGCCCAATCCGGCTTGTCCCAGAGCGTGCCTTCCCAGTCGCTCACCTGACGCAGCAGGTGATCCCAGGTGAGCCGACGGTTGTGCGCGGACCCGAAGGGATCGAGAAAGACGCCGCCGGCGCCGCTGCCGGGCGATGGAGGCGCGTTGAGCGCATACAGGGGGCCGATGTACGGCCGCACCGTGTCGTTGACCGAGCGAATGATCTTGCGATCCACCGCAAGGCCGACGACGGTGGACAGCAGCGACTTGGTGACCGAGTGCGTCATCTCCACGGCAGCCGGATCGCCCCACGTGGCCGCGACGTAGCCGCGACGAATGATCACGCCGGACGACGGTCCGCGCGTGCTGAAGGGCCCGAGTGGTTCGCCGTAGGGTTCGCGCGAAAAGCCGATCGCATTGGACTCGAACTGGTCGCGCGGGGTCCTGGACTCGTTGGCGATCGCGAAGGCGATGGCGGAATCGAGCCGGGCCGCGTCGAGGCCGAGCTGCGCCGGAGCGCGCTGCTCCCAGGAGCCTGCGGGTGGGACGTAGGCGGGGGTGGGCGTTTTCTGCGCGTGCGCTGCGGTGGCCGTCGTGAGCAGCCCCACCACCACCGTCGTGCGGGGGGGGCCGGACGGAGAGGGTTTTGCGGTTTACCCCCCCAAAAAGGGCAGGGGGGGGGGCCGGCGGCGAGGGAGGGACAAACCCCCAACG
>JANMLN010000026.1:0-38419 GCA_031372565.1 Gemmatimonadota bacterium
GGGGGGGGGGCGCCCGCCCGGCCCCCCCCGGGCGTGTGCGGGGCCCTGGGGGGGGGGCGGCGGCCCCCCGGGGGGCGCGCCCCCCCCCACCGCTCCCCGCTGTCCCAGCCGCGTCATCACGAGTGCTCGACTCTCCATGCCGATCCGCTACCACCTCGACAACGAATTGAACATCCGCGTCGCCACGTATTCGGGCGTCGTCACCGACGACGTGCTGGTCGATGCGTGCCGCTCGCTGCTGAGCGACCCGTCGTATCGGCCCGAGGTGTACGGTCTGGCTGACCTCTCGTCCGTCGAACGGCTCGACGTCTCGCAGCAGGCGCTCCTCCGGTGCATCGACATGTACGGCCCGATCGACGCGATGGGGGTCCACTCGCGCCTCGCGATCGTGGCACCGAGCGACGTCACCTACGGCCTGTCGCGCATGTACGAGTTGCTGCGCGGCGATAACAGCCCGGAAGAGGTGCGCGTCTTCCGCGACGCCGACACCGCGCGTCACTGGTTGCGGTCGGCCTAGTCGACCCCTCGCGCGGCACGGGTCCGGTGCCGCAGCTTTCCCGCATGACCGCGCCCACAGCCGCGGACCGCGTGCTCGGCCGCGGTTCGCTGACCGCTCTCGTGCTGAATTCCATCGTCGGCTCGGGCGTGTTCGTGCTCCCCGGCACGATCGCCGGCATCCTTGGCTGGCAGGCACTCGGGGCCTGGGGCACCGCGGCGATCATGATCGGGATCATGATCGCGTGCTTCGCCGAGGTAGCGTCGCGCTTCACCGGCGCGGGCGGGGCCTACCTGTACACGCAGGCCGCCTTCGGCCCGTTTGTCGGCATCCAGATGGCCTGGCTCACCTACTTCGCGCGGTGCCTGAGTGCCGCGGCGCAGGCCAACCTGTTCTGCACCGCCCTCGCAGAGTTCTTTCCGTGGGCAGCCACGCGCGGCGGACAGGTGACGCTCACCACGTTGTTCATCGGCACGCTCGCGGCGATCAACGTGCGCGGCACCGGCGCTGGCGCGCGCACGAGCAACGCCTTTGCCGTGATCAAGATTGCGGCGCTCGCGACGTTCGCATCCGCCGGGCTCGGCTTTCTGGTGTCGGGATACAGCACCATGCACACCAACCCGACCGACCCCACGGTGCACGGCTGGCTCTCGACCTTCCTGCTGCTGGTATTCGCCTACGGCGGCTTCGAGGGTGCGCTCATCCCGCTGGCCGAGGCCAAGGATCCGCGTCGAGATGCACCGGTTGCGCTGCTGACGGGGTTCGCGCTCGTGATCGTGCTGTACCTGGGGGTGCAGCTTGCGGTCCTCGTGATGGTGCAGGATCCGGCACACGCGCCGCGCCCGGTTGCGTTGGCGGCGCGGCACATGGCGGGCGCGCCCGGTGCGGTGGCCATCACGCTGCTCGTGGTGGCGTCGGTCTACGGTTGGATGGCGAGCAACATGCTCAACATGCCGCGCCTCACCGCCGCCATGGCCAACAATGGCGTCCTTCCGGCGTCGCTGGGCCGGTTGCATCCACGCTACCTGACGCCGTGGATCTCGATCATCCTGTTCGCGATCGTGTCATGGGCACTCGCGCTCACGGCGGGCCTGCTGCAGAACGTGAGTCTGGCAGCCGTGGCGCGACTCTTCCCGTATGCCGGGGTGTGCCTCACGCTGGTCGTCATGCGACGACGCGAAGCGCGCGGTGAGTCGCTGGGCGGCGCGGAGGCGGCGCGCTTCCAGTTGCCGGGTGGCTCGATCATCGGTGTACTGGGCGTGGTCGTGGCGCTCGGTATCGCCGCGCAGATGAACGGCCGCGAACTGATCTCCATGCTGGCGGTCGTCTCCGCTGCGGGGGTGCACTGGGCGCTGTCGCGTCGCACGGCCGCAGTCACGGCGGCGTAGATTCTGCGCTCGACCCACTCCCGCTCGGAGCCCGATGCATTTCGCTCACGCGATCGTTCGCCCGCCCGCCACAAATTTCGCCGACGGCATCACCATGGCCGACCTGGGCGCACCCAACGTGGAGCGCGCTTTGGCCGAGCATGCGGCCTACTGCCGCGCACTCGAGGCGTGTGGCCTGACGCTCATGCGGTTGCCCGAAGATCCTGCGTACCCGGATTCGACCTTTGTCGAAGACACGGCGGTGATCACGCCGAAGGTGGCCGTGCTCACGCGTCCGGGCCATCCGAGCCGACTCGGCGAAGCGGCGGCCATCGAACCCGCGCTCGCAGCTCAGTTCACGTTGCACCGTATCGTCGAGCCGGGCACGGTGGATGGCGGCGACATCTGCGAAGCGGGGTCGCACGTGTTCATCGGGCTCTCCGAGCGCACCAACGAAGCGGGCGGACGGCAGTTGGCAGCCTACCTCGAAGCGGTGGGATACACGACGACGCTGGTGTCGTTCACGGCCGGCCCTGGGCTGTTGCACCTCAAGAGCGGTGTGAGCTGGGTCGGTGGGCGCGACCTGGTCATCGTCGACGCGCTCGCGCAGCACCCGGCCTTTGTCGGGTGGAACCTGTTGCGCGTGAGTGCCGGCGAGGAGTATGCCGCCAACTGCGTGCGCGTGAACGACCGCGTGCTGATCCCGACGGGGTTTCCGCACACCGACACGATGCTCACCGCGCAGGGCTACCACACCTTGCCGCTCGACATGACCGAGTTCCGGAAGATGGACGGCGGCTTGAGCTGCCTGTCGCTCCGGTTCTGAGGCGGAGCACCGCATCTCGGTAGACGCCACCGTGCAGCTGCAACGTTGTCCTTCGCCTCATCTCGGAGTCGCCATGTCACGGATCACGCTCGTTCGACTGCTCACCCGCTTCGTACCCGGGCTGATCGTCTGGCTCGCACCCACACTCGCCGAGGCGCAGCCCAAGCGCGCCGCTCCCGAGGTGACGGTGATCAAGGTGGCACGCCTGCTGGACGGCAACGGTGGTGCCGCGCTGAGTCCCGCCATGGTGCGCATCGAGGGGGACAAGATCGTGGCGGTGGGCGCACGGGTGGACATCCCCGCCGGTGCCCGCGTGATCGATCTCGGCAACGCCACCCTGACACCGGGGTGGATCGATCTGCACACGCACCTCACCACGCGCGGCGATGTGCACTGGGAGGATGGTCTCATCAAGACGACGCCGCCAGACGACGCGCTGTGGGGGGCCAAGCACGCGCGCATGACACTGATGGCCGGCTTCACGTCGGTCCGCGACATGGGACCCACCTGGCCGCATGTGGATGTCGCGCTGCGCAATGCGATCAACGAAGGGGTCGTGCCCGGGCCGCGCATGCTGGTCGCGGGCGCATACGTGTCGTCCACCGGTGGCGCGGGCGATGCCTTGCAGTTCTCGCCGTATGTGCAGGTCCCGTCGGTCCACAACCTGGCCGACGGTCCCGTGGAAATCACCAAGCAGGTGCGCACGAACTTCAAGAATGGCGCCGACTTCATCAAGATCCTCGCGACGGGCGCCATCCTGTCCAAGGGGATTTCGCCCGGCGCGCAGCAGTACTCCGACGAAGAGCTTCGCGCGGCCGTCGTCGAGGCCACGCGCTGGGGCCGGCAGGTGGCCGCGCACGCGCACGGCGCCGAGGGCATCAAGGCGGCCATTCGCGCCGGCGTGCGCACGATCGACCACGGATCGGCGTTGGACGACGAAGCGATCGCGCTCCTCAAGGCGGGCAACAACCGCACGTACTACGTCCCGACCATCGGTGTCGCCTTCGCGATGCTCGACCAGGGCGACTCGGCGGTCATCCCCGCGAGCGAACTGGAGCGCGCGCGACAGATCCGCAGCGTGATGGACGCGGGGTTCAAGCGCGCGCTCGCGGCCGGTATTCCGATCGGGTGGGCGACGGACACGCCGGTCGTGCCGCATGGCCAGAACGCGCGCGAGTTCCGCTGGCGCGTGTCGCTCGGCGCCTCGCCCATGAGCGTGCTGGTCTCGGCCACGCGCACGAACGCGGAGATACTCGGGCTGCAGGACAAGCTCGGCACGATCGCGGTCGGCAAGCTGGCCGACCTGGTCGCCGTGCCGGGCGACGTGTTGGCCGACATCAGCGCCACCGAGCGACCCGGCTTCGTGATGAAGGGCGGCGTGGTCGTCCGCGACGAGCTGGCGAAGCGGTAGTCGCCACGCACGCGCGGCTGGTGAACTGTGGTGCGGTTGCTGGTGTAGAGTTCACGCCATGAAGCGTCCCACACGCCGTCAGTTCCTCAAGGGCACCGCCGCGGTGCTCGGCCCGCTCGCGGCCACCGGCCTGTATGCGTGGCAGATCGAGCCGCGCTGGGTGGCGCTGACGCGTCGTGTGCTGCCCATTGCCGGGTTGCCGCGTGCGCTCGAGGGCAAGACACTCGTGCAGATCACCGATGTGCATGTGGGAAGGTTGGTGAGCGACGCGTACGTGATGGGCGTTTTCCGCGACATTGCCCGTCTCGCCCCCGATATCGTGGTGCACACGGGCGACTGGACCTCGTTTCACGCCGGGATCGTGCCGCAGGCGGAGCGTGTGTACGCGGAGCTGCCGCGCGGGCGTCTCGCCACGATTGGTGTGCTGGGCAATCACGACTACGGGCACCTCTGGATCGACGCGCGTAATGCCGAGGCGATCACCGCCATGGCGACGCAGGCGGGGTGCACGCTGCTTCGGAACGCGGTGACCGAGGTCGAGGGGTTGCAGGTGGTGGGGCTCGATGACCTCTGGGCGGGAGCGTTCAACCCGCGCGCGGCCATGCGGCAGCTCGACCCGGCGCGGCCGATGCTGGCGCTCTCGCACAACCCCGACACGGTGGACCTGCCCGATTGGGGGCCGTTCCGCGGTTGGGTGTTGTCGGGCCACACGCACGGCGGGCAGGTGCGTGTACCGTTCCGCGGGCCTCCGGTGATCCCGGTGCGGAACAAGCGCTACACCGAAGGAGCGTTCGATTTGGCGGGTGAGCGACACATGCACATCTGTCGCGGCGTCGGGTTCACCATGCAGGTGCGGTTCAACGCGCGGCCCGAGGTGACGTTGTTCACGCTGGCGCGCGCGTGACAGCTGCCGAGCGATCCAGCGCCCTTCGAGCCGAGTGACGAATGGTTGCTCTACCAGACCGTGTTGGCTGCGTTGCGCGCGGCCTCGCACAAAGATGGCCTCGGCGAGGGCGATCTCGCACGTTTGGGCGCTGGACAGCCAACGGGTGCGGCAGTAGCTACCACGGATGACATATCGCATCCGCTTCTGTGCCATCGCGCTCGCGTTCATCGTGCCCGGTTCGCTCGCCGCGCAGGGCGGCGGTCGCGTGCCCGGCTGGAAGGTCGCGTTCGACCATTCCGGGATCCCCGACACGGCCGCGAGCATGGGGGCGATGGCCCCCGGCTGGCACGTGAACGCGCTGAGTGGCGCACCGGGCGCGATCGCGTTTGATGCGAGCCTCGTGGCGCAGAAGACGTTCACGCTCCAGAGTGAGATCTTCTACTTTGCCGATGGCGCGGCCGCAGGCGCTGGACTCATGATTGCGGGACGCGCGCTCGAGACGCAGGCGCCGCGCTTCGTGGCCTTCACCGTGTTTCCCAACGGACGGTTCACGATCGTGCGCATGGCTGGCGCTCGGCGCGAGGTGTTGGTGCAGCCGACCAAGGAAGCCGCGATCAACACGCATCCGGGGGGCAAGGTGAACGTGAAGAACGTCCTGTCCATCGATGGCGACGAGAAGTGGGTCACCTTCAAGGTGAATGGCGTACAGGCCGCGCAGCTGCCGCGCGCGGTGGTGGATGCCGGCGGCGGCGTGGTCGGGCTGCGCCTCGAGCCGGGGGTCAACGCGCACATCGCCACCTTCCAGCTCGACGGCCGCAACGTGGCCCCGGTCACGGCACGCTGAGCTGAATCGCAGGTCGCACATGCTGGTCCCCAAGCTCGTCACGACCCTCAAGGACTACGACCGAGCGCAGTTCATCGCCGATCTTGGCGCGGGGCTGATCGTGGGCGTGGTGGCGCTGCCGCTCGCGATCGCCTTCGGCATCGCGAGCGGGGTGACGCCGTCGGCTGGCCTCTGGACCGCGATCGTCGCCGGCTTCCTCATCTCCGCGCTCGGGGGTTCGCGCGTGCAGATCGGCGGCCCCACGGGCGCCTTCGTGGTGATCGTGGCCGGCATCGTCGAGAAGTACGGCATGGGCGGCTTGGCCACCGCCACGCTCATGGCCGGCGTGATGCTCGTGGCGTTCGGACTGCTGCGCTTCGGCAAGGTCATCCAGTTCTTCCCGCGCCCCGTGATCACCGGGTTCACGAGCGGCATCGCGGTGCTGATCGCGAGCGGACAAGTGAAGGACGCGCTCGGGCTGCGCATGGGGACGCCGCCCGTGGCGTTCATCGAGAAGTGGCAGTCGTACGCGGCGCACCTGGGTGATGCGACGCCTGCGGCGATGCTGGTCTGTGCTGGCACCCTGCTCGTGCTCATCGTCTGGCCCAGGCTTTCGACCAAGGTGCCGGGGCCGTTCGTGGCGCTCGTGGCTGCCACGGTTGCCGTGAAGCTCATGGAGCTGCCCGTGGACACGATCGGCAGCCGCTTTGGTGCGCTGCCCACGGGATGGCCGAGCGCGCACGTGCCAGACCTGTCGATTGCCACGATGCGGGCGATGGTCGCACCGGCCTTCACCATCGCGCTGCTCGGCGGCATCGAGTCGCTGCTCTCGGCCGTCGTGGCCGATGGCATGATCGGAGGGCGGCATCGGCCGAACATCGAGCTCGTGGCACAGGGAGTCGCGAACATCGTATCGCCATTGGTCGGTGGCATTCCGGCGACGGGTGCCATCGCGCGCACGGCCACCAACGCGCGGAACGGCGGCCGCACGCCGGTGGCGGGGCTTGTGCACGCACTCACGCTGCTACTCATCACCCTCTTTGCCGGGCAGTGGGCCGCGCTGGTGCCGATGAGCGCGCTCGCGGCCATTCTGCTCATCGTGGCGTATCACATGAGCGAATGGCGCACGGTGCGCGCCGAGATGAAGGCGCCGAAGAGCGATGCGGCCGTGCTGCTGATCACGATGGGGCTGACCGTGATCGTTGATCTGACGGTCGCGATCCAGGTTGGCCTCGTGCTCGCGTCGCTGCTGTTTGTGCGACGCATGGCGGGTGCCTCGAGCATCACGCCGCTGGTGGACGATGACGAGGGTGGCGATGCACCTCTGCGCGCGCCTCTCCCGGACGGCGTACAAGTCTTCGCGATGTCAGGCCCGTTCTTCTTCGGTGCCGTCGAGCAGTTCAAGGAGACGATGCGGCAGGTGGCGCGCAGGCCGCGCGTGCTGATCCTGCAGATGCGTGACGTACCGGTGATCGATGCGACGGCGATGCACGCGCTGCGCGAGGTGATCCGTCAGAGCACGAAGGACGGGACGCGCGTGATGCTCGCGGAGGTCGGCGGCCAGCCGATGGAGGCGATGCAGCGCTCGGGGTTGGTGGAGGCGCTGGGGGCGGAGGCGTTCGCGCCGAGTCTGGAGTTCGCGATCGCGGCCGCGTCGTCGTCCTGAGCGGCGCTGTCGTCCTGAGCGAAGCGAAGGACCTGCTGTTCGCGCAACCGCACAAGCAGGTCCTTCGCTTCGCTCAGGACGTCAGGCGCGACAGCCCGAACGGCTCGATGTCGAACGCCGTCCCTCCATCGAGCAGCAGCTCCGCGCTCACCTCGCCGATCGCGCTCGCGAACTTGTAGCCGTGCCCCGAACACGGACTCGACACGAGCACCTGCGGATACTCCGGGTGATGGTCCAGCACGAAGTCGAGGTCCGGCGTGTTGGTGAAGCGGCACACCGCCATCTCGCGCATGGTGGCGGTGCGAATGGCCGGCAGCAGTTCACCGCACCGCTCGCGAATGAGCGCCAGGTCGGCGTCATCGGGCGTCTCGCGCACCGCGTTGCCGTCGATCGTGCGCTCCCCCTCGTGCATGACCGCCATCTTCACGCCGCGCGCCAGCCGCGGAAAGCCGTATGTCATCTGCCCGGCCGCGTTGTCATAGGCCCAGATCGGACAGGACGGTGCGTCCCACTTCGCGTTGCCGACATCGGGATCGAACCAGGCCAGCACCTGCCGCTCGACGGTGAGCGGGATGCGGAGTGACGCGACCAGCGGCGCGAGGTACGCGCCCACGCTCAGGCAGAGTTGGTCGGCGACGTAGGTGCCCTTCGCCGTCGTGACTCTCACGCCGTCGCCGTCGGGCGCCCAACGCAGGACCCCCTCGTCGAAGCGCAGGTCTGCTCCGTGCTGCCGCGCGAGCGCGTGATGCGCGGCGTTGCCCGCGTCCGGGTCAAGGTGGCCAGCGCGCGGATCGACGACACCGACGATCTGGTCGAGCGGCTTGAACGCGGGGAACCGTGCGTGCATGTCGCGGGCATCGAGCACCTCGTACGGCAGGTTGTGCTCGCGCGCGCTGCGCAGCGTGCCCGTCACGATCTCGCTGTCCTTCGGTCCTGCCATCAGGCCGCCGGTAATCGTGAGGAGCGATGTGCCGGTCTGCTCCTCGAGTGACTCCCACAGCGCGTACGCACGCTGCACCAGCGGCACGTACATCGGGTGCTCGAAGTACATCTCGCGGATGATGCGGCTGTCGCCGTGCGAGGAGCCGTGCGTGTGCCCCGGATGCCACCGTTCGAGCCCCAGCACCTGCGCGCCGCGCAGTGCGCAGTGTGCGGCAGTCGCGCTCCCCATCGCGCCGAGTCCGGCGACGATCACATCGTAGCGTTCCATCTTCGTTCTCCCGTTGTCGTCCTGAGCGCAGCGAAGGACCTGCTTGCGCAGTTCCACGGAGAAGCAGGTCCTTCGCTGCGCTCAGCGTGCCGTGCCGATACCCAACCGCCGCAGCGCATCCTCGAACCGCTGCAGCATCTTTCTCGACGGACCCTTCACCTGCACGTCCACGCCACCAAGGACCGCGAGCCCGGTCACGCGAATGAGCGGCGCGGTGGGATCATGCGTGCTCCGGTCGCGTCCACCCACGTCGAAGCCGCCGACGACACCGGCCCCCGTCACCTCGACCCGCACCCCCGGCGGAACGATCACCTCGACGCCTCCAAACGCGCACGTCACGTCGATCTCGCTCACACCGGCGCCAAAGCGCGCTTCGCGCAAGTCGATCGAGGCACCGCCGAGCATCGCGATGACCTTGAACCGGCGCGGCAACACCCAGCCGCCCTTCACCTCGAACCCGCCAAGCGCGGCGAGCATCGCGCTTCGCGGCGGCACCAGCTCGTCCGCGACGATGAGCGATGCCGTCGAATACCCGCTGCTCGGCGACAGCCCGGGCTCGAGGCCGGCGAGCGCACGCTCGAGCTCGGCCTGCGACGTCGCCTGATGCACCATCGCCATGCGGGCGTCGAGCGACTCGACCGTCAGCCGGTCGGCGACGAACATCGCCGAGAGCACCTCCGCGACCGCGCTGCGGTGGTCGTCGGAGATGGGAGTGCGCGGCAGAGAGTCCGGAGGAGACTTCAACGGCGGGGGAGGAGGGGCGAGAAGCAGGTCCTTCGCTTTGCTCAGGACGACGGGGGGGGCGAGGGGCGAGAAGCAGGTCCTTCGCTTTGCTCAGGACGACGGGGGTGCAGTCCTTCGCTCTGCTCAGGATGGCTGGAGCGCGAAAAATGACGTCAAGGCGTGGGCGTCTTGCCGCGTTCGATTGCCGCCCGCTGCATGGCTTCGTCGAACCGCTTGAGCATCTTCTTGGTCGGGCCGCGCATCTTGACCTCCACCCCGCCCATGATCGCGATACCACGCACCCGGAGCACCGGTGCCGCGGGATCGAAGGCACTGGCGTCGACTCCCGACATGCCGAAGCCGCCCATCATGGCGGTGCCGAGCAGCTCGACACGAACGCCGGGCGGCACGGTGATCTCGACACCGCCCCACATGGCGAAGATGTGGATCTCGCTCACACCGGCGCCGAAGCGCGCCTCTCGCAGGTCGAGCTCGCCGCCGCCCATGAACGCGTTGACTTGCATCTCGCGCGGCAAGACCCAGCTCCCCTTGTTCTGGAAGCCCCCCATGAACGCCATCGCCACGCTGCGGCGCGGCACCATCTGGTCGGGCACGATGATGGCCGGCTGCCCCGGGTCCGTCTCGAGGCGCGGTGCTGCGTCGAGTCCCACCAGCGCTCCCTCGAGCTCCGCGAGCGTCGTGGCTTCGTACACCAGCGCCATGCGCACATCCAGCGTGTCGACCGTAAGCCGGTCGTTGGCGAAGTGTGCCGAGAGCGCCTGCGCGACGGCGTCGCGTTTGGCGTCGGTGACGAGCGAGGGGAGCGGGCGGTCGGGAGGAGTCATGGGTGGGCGGGGTGCAGCGGGCTTGCAACTGCAAAAGAAGAAGCAGGTCCTTCGCTTCGCTCAGGACGACATGGCGCTCACGCCGACAGCGCACTCACCACATCAGCTGTCATCGACTCCGGGGTGTCGCCGGAACCGTACCGCTTGAGGACAGCGCCATCTCGCCCAACGAGAAACTTGGTGAAATTCCACTTGATCGCTTCCGTACCGAGGATCCCTGGGCGCGCGGCCTTGAGGAGCGCGAACAGCGGATGCGTCCCCGGACCGTTGACTTCGATCTTGGCGAACATCGGGAACGTCACGTCGTACGTGGCCGAACAGAACGTCACGATCTCGGCTTCCGTCCCAGGCTCCTGATGGCCGAACTGGTCACAGGGAAAGCCGAGCACGGCCAAGCCGGCGTCCTTGTGCGCACGGTAGAGCGCCTCGAGCCCGCGATACTGCGGGGTGTAGCCACACTTGCTGGCCACATTCACGATCAGCATCACCTTGCCTTGGTACGGTGCCAGTGTCGAGGCCGTGCCGCCGATCGTCGTGACGGGAAGTGTGTACAGGCTCATCGGATCCGGTAGGGTGAGTGGCGCAGACAGCATCGTGCCGGTGATGTTACTACCCGTGCCTGCGCCGCGCGCCCCCGGTGCGACCCCCGCCCCACTCTCTCGTTTCGCATGCGCCTCCACTGCTCCGTCTTCATCGCGACCAGCCTGGACGGTTACATCGCCCGCCCTGACGGCAGTATCGATTGGCTGCCCGCTCCGGATCCTGCCATTGGCGACTACGGCTACGAGGCCTTCATGACGACCATCGATGCCGTCGTGCTTGGACGCCATACGTACGATACCGTGCGAGGTTTCGGCGCGTGGCCGTATGGTGAGCGGCGGGTTGTCGTGCTCTCGCGCGGCGCGCCCGAGATCCCGCCCGAACTCGCACGGCGCGTATCAACAGCATCATCGCCGCAGGCGGCCCTCGACGCACTTCGCGCCGCTGACTGTCACCATGCGTACGTGGACGGCGGTCTCGCCGTGCAGGCGTTCCTCCGCGATGGCCTGCTCGACGACATCACCCTCTCGACCGTACCGGTGCTGCTTGGCGCGGGCCGGCCCCTCTTCGGCGTGCTGAGCGCGGACGTACGCCTCGTGCATCAGTCGACACAGGCGTTCGCGACGGGACTGGTCCAGTCCACGTATCGCGTCGCGCATGTCGCGGCGTAGCGCCCGATTCGCCGCAGCAGCCCGCCCGCAGTATCATCCACCGGCACCGATCAGCGCCCGCATTCTCAACCGGAGTTCCCCGTGTCATCCATGCGTTTCGCCGCCGTCCTGCTCGCCCTTGTTCCCGCAGCGCTCGCGGCGCAGTCGGGTCCCGTCCCCTTTCCCGAGAAGCTGCCCAACATCGGGTATCAGGACGCCTTCGCCCGGGTCGGCCCGAACCTGTACATCGGCGGACAACCCACCGATTCCGCCCTGCGAGCGCTCAAGGCCGAAGGGATCACCACGGTCATCACGCTCCGGACACCACCCGAGCTCGCCAATCGCCAAGCCGTTCCCTTCGACGAAGAGAAGCTGGTCAAGGAACTCGGCATGACGTGGATTCATATCCCGGTGCGCGGCGACTCTACCTGGCCCTATACCCCCGAGGCGGTCGACAAGCTCGCGGCCGCGCTCAAGGGCGCCAAGGGGCGCGTGCTGCTCCACTGCACGATCGCATACCGCGCGAGCCACCTGTATACGGCCTATCTGGTGAAGTACCGCGGCCTTCCGCTCGATTCAGCGCTCAAGCACGGCCGCGCCATCAACTGGGGCACCCTGCCGTTCGAGGGGTTCATGGGGGAACCGATGCAGCCGCAGCCGATCGCCAAGAAGAAGGGGTGACCCCGGCTGAGGGGCAACAGTCGCGTCTGACCCCGCACAGAAGCTCGTTCCTAACATCTCGCCGGTCCGTCCGTCTACGAAGCAGACGGTGCAGTGCACCAGGGTGCTGCGAACCCCCCGTCGACGTACACTGTGCTCGGAGTCTCCCCGATGAACCGCCCCTCCGCCCGTAGTCTGGTCGCTCTCGCGACCCTCCTCGGCAGCTCGGCCTGCCTCGACCTGAACGGGCCGCAACAGCAGGCCTCGGCGACCAGCGATCTGGTGCTCGCCGTCACTGCCGCCGGCACTGTCGGCCAGCTCGATGCCGTGCGCGGCGCCGGTTTCCCCGGCCTCGGTCGCCGCGGCATGTTCCCGCAGATCGGCGGCGCGCCCAACTGCGAAGCGTCAATGGGGGGCCGACCCTGCCCTCCGCGCGGCGATACCACGGGCGTCACGCGGTCGGTCGCGTACACCGACGCGGCAGGCGCCAACCAGACCGCGTACGACTCCCTCCTCACCGCATCCGCCGCGTTCTCGCTCAGTGTGAACCGCAGCGACTCGCTGGGAAGCCTGGTTGAGCAGCGCACCATGACCGCCACCGGACTGCAGGGCAGCGAGACGGAGCGCACATGGAACGGCACGGCGACGGTCGCCCACGCAGGCGCAGGTCGCTTCCGCCCGCTCGGACCGGGCATGGGCCCCGGCGGGATGGGGGGCGGGCGTGGGCCCGGCGGCGCAGGCGCTGGCCCGGGCGGCGGCTCGTTCGGCGGCACCCCGCCAGCGTACCTCGCCATGGCCGAGACAACCACGGTCACGAATGTCGTGATGCCGCAACCCGCCGCGCAGGGCAGCTACCCCAAGAGCGGCACGATCAACACGCGCTCGAACATCCTCGTGGTCTCGGCTGCGGGTGACACGACGCGGAGCGCACGGGTCGTCACCGTCGTGTTCGATGGCACGTCGACCGCGCAGATCACCGTGAACGGCGAAACCCGTGCCGTGGATCTCTCGCGGCGTCCCTTCCGTGGTGGCCGGCCGCGCGGGGGCCAGAGCAGCAACCCGTAGGCGCAGTCGCGGCGCCCTGACGCCGCACTCGCTACCGCCCGCGTTGCCCCGTGAGGGTGGCGCGGGCGGTTTGCATCAGCGGAAGCGGAACTCGCGCAGGATGTCGAGACCGAACTGCCGGATCGCGGCCAGATCAGCACCACCCGAGCACGAGGTGCTGCCGGGGTCCATCGAGGCCTGCAACCAGGATGACGGCCCGAGGCGATACTCGATCGACAAGCCGAACCAGGGGGACGTATCGCTCGCGTCGCTGCACGCGGACCGCTTGCCGAGCCCGGTATTGAGCGAGATGAAGACGCGATCACCCAGCTGCTGACCGGCCGTGATGCTCGCGCCCGAGAGGAGTCCGTTGTTCTGGTCGCCCCCGGTGACATCCGACTGGCTCGCCATCGTGACGCGCACCATGTCCACGCCAGGGAGCACGCTCGAGAGGGCCTGTTCGGCAACGCCGCCGAGCGTCGGTGCGATTGCGTTGCGCACCGACTGGAGCGCACTCGCGTTCTGCCCCGACAGGGCGAAGCTTGGCGCGCCGAAGATCAGGTACGAGAGGAGTTCGGTGTCCGAGGATCCGGCCGCCACCTGATCGTCGCTGGAGAGCACGATGCGCGGCACGGCTGCCGTTCCGAGGATGTCGGCGTGGATGCGAACCTGATCCCGGTTCTCGAGGCGCACCAGGTACGTCGTGCTGATGTCGAGCGCGGGCGAGTTGGCGAGCGGACCGAAGAAGGTCACGCGCCCCGAGTCGACCTGGAAGGTGCGACTCACGAGCCCGAGGTTGAGCCGGTAGATGCCACGCCTGGCGAGCAGCTCGCCCGAGAGGTTGACGTTGTCGAGGTACCCACTGGCGCGAATCTCCCCGCCGAGCGTCACGTTGGCGTCGGCGGACCGGAGTCGCACGTTGTCGCCCAGCCGGAGTGACAGGTTGTTGACGGCCACGCGCTCACGCACCCGTTGCGCGAAGCTGGGCTGCTTGGGGGCGCGCGCCGACGCGGCGGCGGCTGAATCGGCTTCATCCGCCGTCTCCAGCGAGAGGCGCGAGGGTTCGACCTCCTTCACGAACTTCGCGCCGATATATCCGATCGCGTCATAGATCTCGACGTCACCGTCGATCGTGGCCGCCTCGCGCGTGCCGCCAAGATGCACCTCGCCGTTCAGGTCGAACGAGCCGAGGCTCCTGGACCGGAAGGCGGCAAACTGATTCGCGCGCAGCCGCAGGTCGATCGCGCCGTTCCCCGTGTCGGGCAGGAATGCAAAGCCGCGCAGCGTGAGCGAATCTCCGCCGCGACGTTCTCCGCGCGCCGAGAAGCGTTCGACGATGATGCTGTCGTTGCGTAGGGCCACGTTGGCGAAGGCATCGCGCAGCTGGGCGCCTGCGGTGCGCGATACCAGCGAGCCACTGTCGAGCGAGACGCGCCCGTCGAGGAGGGGTCGTTCGAGATGGCCGGCGACATTCACATCCGCGCGCAGGACACCACCCGCCTCGCTCAGTGCCGGCAGCAGTCGCTTGAGGAAGCCGAGCCGCAGCGAATCCGAGCGGAGCGTACCGACGATGGGCTCGTCGCGGAGCCGGCGCGCGACCGTGACGAGCGACAGATCCACCGGCAGGTCGCCGGCAAAGATGAGCGATCCGTCGACCCCTTCGTCGAGCGTGACCGTGGTTGAGAGTCGTTGCTTCACGTACTCGCCCGTGAGACGCAGCGCGCCGGCCTCGGTCCCGGCGAGCTTCACGTCGACCGCATCGAGGAGCGCCTCGATCCGCGGATCGCGTCGCGTGCCGCCTACTTCGACGTTGGCGTTGAGTAGCGCCGTTGCGCGCGGTGGCACCTGTTGCAGCGAGTCCTGGACGATGAGCGGGAAGTCCTCGATCCGGAGAACTCCGCTGATGGCGAGACTGTCGGCGAAGCGCCCCGTCGCGAACAGGCGCCCTCCCTTGCCGAGCTCCATGCTGGTGGAGTCGAGCACCGTCAGCCCCGGCGCGCGCGTCACGCGGGTCGGGGAGGACAGGCGCACCGTATCGACGCCGAAGTGCGCCCACACCGAGTCGATGTCGACGATCGTCGTGTCGGCACGGACGCCAATGCGTACGCTGCCGCTCGTCTCGTCGAAGTTGCGCGACGCGTCGGCGCTCCACCGCATGAGGTACCGTCCGGGACCGAGCGCCTCGGCGTCCACGCGCGCGTGGTCAATCGTCTGGCCACCCGCCTGCGCACGCCCGAGCACGACGGCCGCCGTACCGGTGATCGTGTCGCGACGGACGAGCGCACTCGAGACGAGCGTGAGCGAGTCGGCGCGGGTGGTGCCCGCGCGAACTCCGCGGAGCGCGGCCGATCCTCTGGCGCGCAGCGAATCGAGGCGCCCGGCGAGCACCGCCTCGAGCCCGAACGATCCGCGCACCGTGTCATCCCACACGAGCCGCGTCATCGCGGTCGAGTCCGCCGGGCGACGGCGCGACATGAGGGGCCGAACCGCCATGCGCAGCGCGTCCAGCTTATCGACCGCAAGCGATAGACGCAGGGAATCGCTCACGCCGCGCCGCAATCCGATCCCCCCGGTCGCCGAGAATCGCAGGACGCCGGCATCGAACTGCAACGTGTCGATGAGCGCATCGCCGTCTGCCAACCGCACGCGAAGCGAACCCGCGCGCAATCGCGCCGCGCCGATCAACGTCGAATCGAGATCGACGGCGACCCGTCCGCTCATGACCGGCAGCGAGTCGCCCGACAGGTCGATGCGGGCGTGGGCATCGGCCGTGATCGACGCAGCGTCCTCGGCCAGCTGCAGCGCGACATCGTGCAGCGAGACCGTGCCAGCAATCGTCTGTCCGGGGGCAAAGCGTACGGCAAGGTCGCTGGTGACAGCGCCGGCGGGACCCGCCAGCTCCGTCGTGAGTTTGACCTGCTCCAAGTCGCCTCGCGCCGTGATGCCGCCGCCAAGGGCTCCGATGAGTGCCACACCGGAGTCGGCAAACAGCGTGGTGAGCCGGAGCGAGTCGGCGGTGAGGCGCGCATCATAGCCGTCGACTCCCTTGGCGCCACGATGCAACGCGACACGGCCACCAACCCGCGTGACGCCAGCCCCTCGACGCGCATAGGTGCCGCGCAGCTCGCGAACCCAGAGCGAATCACCGCGCGCCTCGAGCGTCGCATGCATGGTCGCCACCCCTTTCGGAAGCCCGGCTTTCGGGAAGAGCGCGGCGATGAAGGGCGCCTCCATGCGCGGAGCGTCGACGATCAGTCCGGTGAAAGCCGTCTTTCCGGGCACCGTCAAGTCGAAGGTGCCGTGCGCCCTGAGCGGTACGCCGGTGCGAGGTGCGCGGGCATCCGTGAACGTGGCGACCGCCTCCTCGAGCACGAACCGATCAAACGGACCACCGCTCGCGCGCACCGTGCCCTTGAACGCGCCGGCGAGCCCGAGCGGCAGCGGAAAGCCGAGGAAATCCTCGACCTCCTTGGTGCCCAGCGGGTCAAGCGTTAGCGCGACATCGCTGATGCGGAGCAAGGGTTGTCCGACGCCAAACGTGACCGCGCCCAGCAGCCGCGTCGCGCCGGTGCGGACGTCAACCTCGCTCATGGCGTAATGGATGAGGCGTGCGTCGGCCGCATCGGTGCGAATGCGCAGGGTCACGCGACCGCCACCCTCGGCGGGCACGACGCTCGAGATCCACGTGAGGTCGGCGAAGTTGACCGGGTCCGCACGAGCGATGAAGTCGAGCCTCGGCGGTCCACCCTTCATGTCGAAGCGCGTGACCCCCGATGCCGTCCCGCGCGACTTGCCGAGTCGCACGCCACCAACGGCGATCGCGACCGAGTCGCGGAACCAGCGCACGGTGCCGCGCAGATCGCGAATCGGAAACGGCGGGTACTGCTCGTCCGCGTCGACGCCGGTCACGTTGACGCTGCCGCCATCGCGACCCGGTGCGCTTGCGTCGAGGGCCCGGGCATCGCCGGAGAGCGCGCTCCAGCGGTACACGGCCACCATCCCCTCACGCGTATTCGCGACCGTTCCCGCCTTGAGGCGCGCGGCGACGACCGAGTCGCGCACCTTCGGGGTGTACCACGGTTCGGGGGTCCACGGCAACGCGATGCGCGCCGAGCCGCTGCGCACCTTGAGCACCGTGGCGCGGATCAGCGATGCCGCGTCGGGCGGCCCGGGCGTGCGCACGAAGATTCGATCGTAATTCCACTCCCGGTTCGCGTGCTGGCGCAGCACGAGCACCGGGCGGTCGATCTGCAACTCGTCGAAGACCCACCGCCCCGCCACGAGGTCGCGGGCACTGTACTTCGCCTCGATCGGCCCTGAGCGGAACACGAGCGAGTCTTCATCATCACGAATCTCGATCGAGTCCATGGTGATGGCCGACAGGAAGTTGCCGGTGATGCGGCCGAGCTGCACCCTGGCGCCCCGGCGCACCTTGCCCTCCACCAGCTTCTGGATCCGGTTGCGGATGAAGCGCTCGATGAGCGACGGGTCATCCTGCGGCGCCCGCCCGCTCGGTGGCACGAGCGCGGCCGTCGCCGCCGAGCCCGCCAGCGCAAGCGTGAGGATGGTCGCGAGGGCACGCATCAGAAGGCCTGTCCGAGGCCGAAGTGGAACACGAGGCGCGAGGCGAGGTTCACATCGGTACGTGGCACGAAGGTGGCGGGGCACTCCCCGCTGCCCTTCGTCACCGCGCCGGTCACGAGGCTGATGCGGTCTGAGGTGCCAGGACTCACGCACAGCAGCTTGCCGCTGCCCACCGTACTGCTCGTGATCGGAAAGAACGCGGGGGCCACGGCCTTGCCGTACGGGTTGTAGCCGACGTCGACCCGGAAGAGACCGAAGGCGGTGGCGAGCCGAAGGCCAAGACCGGGGGTGATGCGCACGTCATCGAAGCGGAAGAGGTCACGCGCCGAGCGCTGCACCTGTCCCGCATCGACGAACGCCGCCATCGAGATCGGCCCCAGTATGCGCGGGGCGCGCACACGCAGCTCGAGATTGGCCACGAACGAGGCGTTGCCGCCCAGCGGCGAGACACGTCGCACGCTCATGCTGTCGCGCGCCACGAGCGCTGCCGTCCGCGCAACGGGATCCACGTTGACCGTATCGAAGCGGGTGGGCGTCCCCATCACGTAGAGCACATCACCCAGCTGGTTCTGCCCGTAGCCGCGCACCGAGTTCTGCCCGCCCACGAAGAAGCGCTCCTGCAACGGCACCGTACCCGCATCCGACGCGATGCGCGTCACCGCGCCGAGCTGCATGTGCAACGCGAGCGTGACACTCGGACTGAGCGGGCGGAAGAGGGTGATGTCGGCCAGCGCCCGATCAAAGGTCCCCGCGGCGCCTGCCAGACTCGCGGCACCGATCCGGTTCTCGAGGCGCACGCGCGCACCGATCCGCGGGTCGAGCAGGCCGCCGGTCAGGTCATACACACCGCCCAACGACAACACGCCGATCGAGCCACCGGTTTGCCGCTGGATCACCTCGCTCGACGTGCACGCCCCGAAGACCAGGCACGACACGGCCTCGTCGGCATCGGTGCGGCCGTACTCGTAGCTGAGCGCGGCGTTGCCCGTGATCCATGGCGGAAATGGCGCGTTGAGCTGCAGCCGCAACCCGATCGGCGTATCGCGCCGGTACGCGAATGCTTCCGAGCGGCTTTCGGAGTAGAGCGTGGCCAGCGGTGAGATCTTCTTGCCGAACAAGTCAGTGAGCCTGGTCGTGGCACCCACGAAGTAGTTGAGCCGATCGCTGAACGGGTCGTTGCGCACCACGCCGGCGCACAGTCCCGGCGCAAACGCGAGCGGCGCCCCCACGCCGAGCTTCGACAGCCGCGTCTCCAGTTCCAGACGCCGGGCCCGACCGAACGGCGACCGATCCACGTAGCGGACCTGTGCGCGGAAGCAGTCGAGCGTCGCCCAGCCGACGCCGGTGCGCAGCGAGCGCGTCGACGTCTCGACCAGATTCACCGTCAGCCGCAGGGAGTCCGCGTCCGGGCCAGGCGGCATCGCGCTCGTGTCGATGCGCACGAGCGCGTAGCTGTCGAGTTCGAACAGGTCGCGCTGGCTGCGCAGGAGGAGCGACGGACTCGGGACCGTGCCCACCGCGAGCGCGAGGCGACGCCGGACCGACTCCTCGCTCACGCGCGGTGCCACGGAGCCGGCGTTCGCACGGACCACGATGTTCACGGCGCCGATGACCACGGGGCGCCCCGGCCGGTAGCCGACATCAAGCCACGCCCGGTTGCGCAACGAATCGCGGACCAGGCGGAGCGACGGCGGTCGCGCCCGTACATGGCCGCGCTCCTTCAGCAGCGCCTGCACCGAGTCCACGGCTGACAGCAGCTCGGGCTCGTTGAACGGGATCCCACGGAACTCGCGGAGCAGCGCGCTCGCCGTCTCGCGCACGGACGCGAGCGAGTCGAGCCCGCGAATGCGCACACTGTCCAGCACCGTGCGCGGCCCTTCCACGATCGTGAACACGACGTCGACCACCTGCGGGCCTGCCGTCTTCACCGCGAACGAGGTGTGGGCCCTGAAGAGACCGTGCTGCAGGTGGAGCGCGCGCAGCCGCTCCGTGTCGCGCGCCAACTCGAGCGAATCGAGGCAGTGCCGAGCACCAAAGGGTAACCGCGTGGTTCGCCGCCACCAGGAGGTCGCCTCGGTCGCCATCGCCTGCCGTACCTCGGCCTCCGATGGCTCGACGGCACCTTGCACGATGATCCGCCGCACTTCGAGCGCACCGCGGTCGCACGCGAGGTCCTCCTGCGCGCGAACAAGCTGCGGACGCACGAGCGCCGCCAGCCCCGCGACGACGGACGTCAGGCCAAGATACGTCGCACGGTTCCAACCCAGCTGGCGCAGCGGCATCCTCCCGTACGGTTCAGTGTAATTGCTGAAGTTATGCTCGGGTATCCCTCACTCGTGCTGGTGTGTCGTCACGAGAGACCGTACCTGTCGGCGCTCGGTCGCCGTCCGGCCCGTCTCGGCCGCCTCGGTCATCCGCACCGCGCACCGCACGCAACGTGACCGCACCGACCGGCAACGAGCGGACCGCGCGCCGACTACGTACGCCGCTTGGCGCGCGTCGTCGGCTCCGCACGCAGCGGATCGTCCGGCCACGGATGCCTGGGATAGCGACCACGCAGTTCCTTCCGCACCTCGGCGTACGACGACTGCCAGAATGCACCGAGATCGCGGGTGACCTGCACAGGCCGATGCGCCGGCGACAGCAACGTGATGACCACGCGCACCCGGCCTTCGGCCACCGTCGGTGTCGTGGCGAGCCCGAACAGTTCCTGCACGCGCACGGCCATGCCCGGCGCGGCTGGATCGGCATAGTCCACCCGCACGCGACTCCCGGTGGGCACGGTCAGATGGCTCGGCGCGAGTTGGTCGACGCGTGCGCGCCCCTGCCAGCCGAGGCGCGTGACGATCGCCGCGCTCATGTCGAACGTGACGAGCGCGTCGGGGCGCGCCCGCTCCCCGAGCGCGGGGAGGAGCCACTCCTCGAGCGCCGACAGCAGTGCGGCATCGCTCACGTCCGGAATGGACGGATCGAGCGTGCGCGCGAAGGCAGCGCGCTGCTGCCAATCGCGCGCTCCCTCGCGCCACGACAGGGCGTCGAGTCCGTGCTCGGACACGTAGGTGGTGAGCGCGCGCGCCACGAGCGCGGGGTCATCCGCCTCGCGCGGATGCGAGCCGAGGACGATCGCGCCCAACCGCTCGATACGGCGCGCTCGCACGCGACCCGCGCCGGCGTCCCACCGCACGTCGTCTTCGGTCGTGATGGCACTCCCCGCGATGCTGCGCACGTCGGCGAGAGAGAGCGGAGCTGCCAGGAAGATGCGCGCGTCCTGCGCCGCGCCGTCGACCTCGGCGATGGCGAGCCACTCACTCATGGCGAGCCCCTGCGGGCCCGCGAGCACGGCACCGGTGCCGCCGCGCATCACGTAGCGAGGCGCTTCGCCATCGCGCCGCTTGGCCACGCGCTCCGGGTAGGCAAGCGCGACGAGCAGCCCGGCCTCGTGCGTGTCGGCGCTCGCACGGCCCACGCCGAGCGCACGACGCAGCTGATCCGCTTCGTCGCGCACACGCCGGAGGGCGCCGTGATCGGCATCCAATCCGTGTGCGGCGAGTCCGGCCGCCCCAGCACCGTGCGCGAGGGCTTCGAGCCGCAGGCGCAGATCGACCTCGGCCGGCCCAGCCGCGGTTGAGCGTGCGCGCAGGATGTCGCGGTCGGCAAGCAACGCGGCGATGTCACACGCGAGCGATCCCAACCCGCGATCCCGGGCGATGAGCAGCAGGTGCGCGAGCCGCGGATGCAGCGGGAGCGCCGACATCGCCCGGCCGTGCGCGGTCAGACGACCGGCGTCATCGAGCGCGCCCAGCTGCACGAGCAGGGTACGGGCGAGGGAAAAGCGTGCGGGATTCGGCGGATCGAGCCAGCGCAGGACGAGGGGATCGTGCACCCCCGCGGCCGCGAGATCGAGGGCGAATGGCGCAAGGTCGGCGTCGGCAATCTCCGGCGGCAGTCGCTCGAGTAGCCCCGCCTGTTCGTGCTCGGCCCACAGCCGCCAGCATTGACCGGGCGCCACGCGCCCCGCGCGACCGCGCCGCTGCTCGGCACTCGCCTTCGAGACGCGCACCGTCTCGAGGCGCGTCATCCCGGAACGTGGCGAGAAGCGCGGCACGCGCACCAGTCCGGCGTCGATGACCACGCGCACTCCTTCGATCGTGAGGCTGGTCTCCGCGATCGTCGTCGCCAACACGACCTTGCGCACCCCCGGCAGCGACGGCGCGATTGCCGCATCCTGATCAGCAGGACTCATCGTGCCGTGCAGCGGAAGCACGCGCACGCCCGGCGGAAGCGCCGCGTCCGAGAGATTCGCCTCCACCCGGCGGATCTCCCCGGCGCCCGGCAGGAAGACCAGCAGGTCGCCGTCGGATTCGGCGAGCGCCGCGCGCACGGCCCGACTCGCCTGCGCCTCCACGCGCTCCTGCGCCCGAGGCTCCAGGTATCGAACCGCCACCGGGAAGATGCGCCCTCGGCTCTCGATCACCGGCGCGGCTCCGAGGAGCGACGCGACGGCGGCGCCGTCGAGCGTCGCGGACATGACCACGAGTCGCAGTTCCTCCCGTACCGCCGCCTGCGTTTCGAGCGCCAGCGCGAGCCCCGTATCCGCCACCAGCGAGCGTTCGTGGTATTCGTCGAACAGCACCACCCCGATCCCGTCGAGCGTCGGGTCGTCGAGCAGCAGGCGCGTGAGAATCCCCTCGGTCACCACCTCGATGCGCGTGTCGCGTCCCACCTTCGTGTCGCCCCGTACGCGATAGCCGACGGTCTGGCCGACGCGTTCGCCGAGCGAGTGCGCCATGCGCGCGGCGGCGGCACGCGCCGCCAGGCGACGCGGCTCGAGCATCACGATACGCTGCGCGCCAAGCCACGATGCGTCGAGCAGCGCGAGCGGCACGCGCGTGGTCTTTCCGGCGCCCGGCGAGGCGACGACGACCGCGGCGCGACCCGTGGTGAGCGCGTCCAGCAACGCGGGCAGCGCGTCGTCGATCGGAAGGGGAGCGGCGAACGGTGGCATGTGGAGGGAAAGATGGCTGCGAGCGCACGGTCCGCGCGCTATCGTGTCCATGCTCGCCCACCCTCAGCCTCACGCGCCATGCTGCCACGTCTCGCCCGATTGCTCGCTGCGTTCGGTCTGCTCTTGTCGGTTGTCCCGGTCCTGGCAGCGCAGGAGAAGTCGCCCCGGCGAATCGCCGTGAAGGCGGCGCGCCTGATCGACGGAACCGGAGCCGCCCCGATCGCGAACGTGGTCGTGTTGATCGAAGGGGACCGGATCACGGCGGTCGGGTCCGGCATGACCATCCCGAAGGGGACGGAAGTCGTGGACCTCGGCAGTGCGACCCTCATGCCGGGCTTCATCGACTGCCACACGCACGTGACGGGGCAGCCCGGCGACTTCTACGACGATCTCTTCCGCAAGAGCCCGATCGATTTCGCGGTCACGTCGCACCTGTACGCACGCCGCACCCTTGACGCCGGCTTCACGACGATCCGGAATGCCGGTGCCTCCGAGTACGTGGATGTCGCGTTGCGCAACGCGATCACGCGGGGCGACATCGCGGGCCCGCGCATCATCGCGGCGGCGCACGCCATCGGTGCCACTGGCGGACACGGCGACCTGAACGGCATGAGCCCCTACCTGCGTTTCGAGGGAACCTCGGGCATCGCCGACGGGCCGGATGCGATTCGCAAGCAGGTACGCACGCAGATCAAGTACGGCGCCGACGTGATCAAGATGATCGCGACCGCCGGGGTGCTGTCGGAGGAGGAATCGGTCGGCGCACCCCAGTTCTCGCTCGACGAGATGAAGACCATGGTGGACGAAGCCGCCATGTGGGGCCGCAAGGTGATGGCGCATGCGCACGGCACCGAAGGGATCAAGCGCGCCATCCGTGCGGGCGTCGCCTCGATCGAGCATGGCTCGCTCATCGACGACGAGGGGATCGAGATGGCGAAGGCGAAGGGCACCTTCCTCGTGATGGATGTCTACAACGACGACTACATCCTGGCCGAGTACGGACGGCTGGGGTACCCGGAGAAGATCCTCGCCAAGGAGCGCATGATCGGCCGCCTCCAGCGCGAGAACTTCCGCAAGGCGGTCAAGGCTGGGGTGAAGATGGCGTTCGGCACCGACGCCGGCGTGTACCCGCACGGCTGGAACGCGAAGCAGTTCGCGACGCAGGTCGAGTGGGGGATGACGCCGATGCAGGCGATCGTGTCGGCCACGTCGAGCGCGGCCGAACTGCTCGGGCAGAGCGACCAGTTGGGGACGGTGGCCGCCGGCCGATGGGCGGACCTGGTGGCCGTAAGCGGCGATCCGCTGGCGAACATCAAGGAGCTGGAGAAGGTGCAGTTCGTGATGAAGGGCGGCGTGGTGTACAAGCAGGGCGGCGTGCCCAAGTAGTCGTCCTGAGCGCAGCGAAGGACCTGTTTGTTGCCGTCTATGCCGCGTCGGTGCTCGCCGGCTTTCACGCATTCGTGACGCTCTACGAGGAACCGGCACTCGAGGCGCGCTTTGGCGACGGCTACCGCGCCTATCGGTCGCGCGTACCGCGCTGGCTTCTGCCCCGTCGCTGACGCCGGCGGCCGCGGGCTCGCGCGCCGTTCGGCACGCCTTGCGTTATTTCGATATTTCGTTAAATATTGAAATATGCAGATCGCCGACGCCCTGATCGCCTTGGCTGCCCTCTCTCAGGAGACGCGCCTGAGCGCCTTTCGGTTGTTGGTCGCCGAGGGCCGGCAGGGGCTCGCCGCGGGCGTCATCGCCGACCGCCTCCGCGTTGCCCCGGCAACGCTCAGCTTCCACCTCAAGGAACTGACACGTGCGGGCTTGGTCGTGCCGCGGCAGGAGGGGCGATTCGTGTACTACGCGGCGGCATTCGACCAGATGCACGACCTGCTCGCCTTTCTCACCGACAACTGCTGCGTCGGAGACGGGGGCGACTGCGCACCTGCCGCGCTCGTGCGCCGCCGCGCGGCGCGCCCACCACGCCCCCGGACCACCGCATGAGCACCTCGGTCCTCTTCCTCTGCACCGGCAACTCCTGTCGTTCCATTCTCGCCGAGGGCACGTTCAACCACGTCGCGCCGGACGGCTGGAGCGCCATGAGCGCCGGCAGTCATCCCACCGGGACCGTGCACCCGCGCTCGCTCGCCTTGCTCGCGCGTGAAGGGATCCGCACGGACGGGTACCACAGCAAGTCGTGGGACAACCTCCCGGCCACCCCCGATATCGTGATCACCGTGTGCGCGAGCGCTGCCGGTGAGACGTGCCCTGCCTACCTCGGCCCGGCCATTCGCGCACACTGGGGCGTGGACGATCCCGCGCACGCCACGGGAACGGACGAGGAGATCGACGCGGCGTTCATGCGCGCGTACCGCACCCTCCGCTCGCGCATCGAGGCAATGCTCGCGCTCCCCCTCGACGAACTGCGTCACGACCGCGGGGCGTGTCAGCGCGCCCTGCAGCAGATCGGCGACACCATCACCTGAGTCACCCGCCTTGACGGAGTGAGTTCCATGCCCACGCTTCGCGTGTTCGACCCGGCCCTCTGTTGCAGTTCGGGCGTGTGCGGCTCGGAGGTGGATCAAGCGCTCGTCACTTTTGCCGCGGACGTGGCGTGGCTCACGGCGCATGGTCAGGTCGTGGAACGGCTCAACCTCGCGCAGGAACCGCTCGCGTTCGCGAACGAACCGCTGGTGCGCGAGCGGCTCGAACGGGACGGCGACGCAGCGCTCCCGGTCCTGCTCATGGACGGCGCCGTGCGGCTCGTCGGTCGCTATCCCTCGCGCCGCGAACTCGCCGAGTGGAGCGGCCTCGCGTACGTGGCGCCCGAGCCGAAGCCCTCGTCGCGCAGACTCGTGATCGTCAGTGCGGAGTCGTCACCGTGAGCTTCCTCGACAGGCCGCCGCGCTTCCTGTTCTTCACGGGCAAGGGCGGCGTCGGCAAGACATCGCTCGCCTGCGCGTCCGCTGTGCAGCTGGCCGACGCGGGCCGTCGTGTCCTGCTCGTCAGTACCGATCCCGCGTCCAATGTCGGCCAGGTCTTTGGCGTCACCATCGGCAACCAGGTCACCGCAGTGCCGGGGGTCGCCAACCTGTCGGCACTCGAGATTGACCCGCCTGCGGCAGCGCAGGCCTACCGCGACCGCATCGTTGGCCCGGTGCGTGGCGTTCTGCCGGACGACGTCATCCGCGGCATGGAGGAACAGCTCTCGGGCGCCTGCACCACCGAGATCGCGGCGTTCGATGAGTTCACGGCGCTGCTGACGGACGGGCCCCTCACCACGGGATTCGATCACGTCATCTTCGATACCGCACCAACGGGGCACACGATTCGCATGCTGCAGCTGCCGGGCGCGTGGACCGACTTCCTCGAGCACGGAAAGGGCGACGCGTCCTGCCTGGGGCCGCTGGCTGGCCTCGAGAAGCAACGCGCGCAGTACCACGATGCCGTGGATGCGCTCGCGGACCCCGCGCGCACGCGCCTCGTGTTGGTCGCGCGCGCCCAGCGGTCGAGCCTCCAGGAAGTCACGCGCACACAGCATGAACTCGATGCCATCGGCATCGCAAACCAGTACCTCGTGGTGAACGGCGTCCTGTCGGCGAAGGACGCGCAGGGTGACCCGCTCGCCACCGCCATCCGTGCGCGTGAAGATGCGGCCCTGCGCGACCTCCCCGACGCACTCCGCGCGCTGCCGCACGACACCATCTCGCTCAAGCCGGTGAACCTCATCGGGCTCGCCGCCCTGCGCTCCCTGCTGGGGCCAGAGGTGCCGTCAGCGCGACAGGAGGTCGCGCACCTTCCGATGATCGATGTCGATCCTCTGGCCACGCTCATCGATGCCATCGAGGCCGATGGCAAGGGTCTCGTGATGCTCATGGGCAAGGGCGGCGTGGGCAAGACGACGCTCGCTGCGGCGATCGCCGTCGAACTCGCCCATCGCGGACACGACGTGCATTTGACGACGTCGGATCCGGCCGCGCACCTCGCCGAAACGCTGCACGGCGCTGTCGCCCGCCTCACGGTGAGCCGCATCGACCCGGTGGCCGAAACCGAGCGGTATCGCGCCAGCATCATGGCCAGCAAGGGAGCAAAGCTGGACGACGCCGGCCGCGCGATGCTCGCGGAAGACCTGCGTTCGCCGTGCACGGAGGAGATTGCCGTCTTCCGCGCCTTCGCGGGCGCCATCCACGAGGCGGCGCGACAGTTCGTCGTGATGGACACCGCCCCCACGGGCCACACACTGCTCTTGCTCGACGCGACGGGGGCATACCACCGCGAGATGGTGCGTCAGGTGGGTGATCGCGCGGTGCGGTTCAAGACGCCGATGATGCAGTTGCAGGACCCCGTGCTGACCAAGGTCATCATCGTCACCCTGGCCGAGACGACGCCGGTGCTCGAGGCCGCCGCGCTGCAAGGCGACTTGCGCCGGGCCGGTATCGAACCGTGGGCGTGGGTGATCAACAACAGCCTCGCCCTCGCGGCACCGGTCGCGTCACTGCTGCGGCGGCGTGCGCAGGCAGAAGTTGCTCAGTTCGCGCGCGTTCGAACGCTGTGCGCCGCACGCATCGCGGCGATCCCGTTGCTCGCCGACGAACCGGTGGGAGAAGAGCGGCTGCTGCAGCTCGTGCACCCGGCAACCCTGTCGTCCTGAGCAGCCCTGTCGTCCTGAGCAACGCTGTCGTCCTGAGCAGCGCGAAGGACCTGCTTTTCGCGAACGACACAAGCAGGTCCTTCGCTGCGCTCAGGACGACAACAGGCTCAGGACGACAGACGAGCCAGCAGCACCGCCGCGAGCGCGCCCCCGATCATCGGCCCCACCACGGGGATCCAGCTGTACCCCCAGTCGCTGCCACCCTTCCCCGCAATCGGCAGTATCGCGTGCGCGATGCGCGGCCCGAGATCACGCGCAGGATTGATCGCGTACCCCGTCGGCCCGCCCAGCGACATGCCGACCCCCCACACCACCGCGCCGACGAACACCGGCCCGAGGTTGCTCGCAGCGCTCGTACCTTGCGCGGGCGCCGAGAACGCGAGACCGAGCACGAAGATGAGCACGAAGGTGGCAATGATCTCCGCGATCAGGTTGGGCACGGTGCTGCGGATCGCCGGCGCGTTACAGAAGCACGCGAGCTTTGACGCCTGATCCTTGGTCTCCGCCCAGTGCGGCAGGTAGTGCAGCCAGACGAGCGTCGCGCCCGCAATCGCGCCACCCATCTGCGCCGCCATGTGCGCGAGGCCGTCGCCCGTGGTGCGCGAGCCACGCATCATGTTCGCGAGCGTCGCCGCCGGATTGAGTTCGCCCGGCGCGCCCAGTGCGCTCGCCACGAACACGCCGCAGAGCACCGCGATGGCCCAGCCAGCCGTGATCACGATCCAGCCGCTGTTGTTCGCCTTGGACTTGTCGAGCACCACCCCCGCCACGACGCCATCGCCGAGGAGGATGAGGATCATCGTGCCGAGGAATTCACCGAGTGCGGAGTGGGGCATGCCGTCTCCCGTCGTCCTGAGCGAAGCGAAGGACCTGCTTCTGCATGTCCTGCGAGACAAGCAGTTCCTTCGCTTCGCTCAGGATGACGCATGAAGGGTTATCGCGCCGAGTCGAATGTCTTGCGCACCGCCTTCGTGCACGCGGGCCACTGCTGCGGCTGCCCGGTGCGCTGATCGTTCGGCAGCGGATCCAGCCGATCGCGCGGCATCGGGTTCGGATCGTTGGCCGCCTGCGCTGCCAGCATGGCCACCAGCGTGGCGTTGTTCACCAGATCCTCCGCCACCAGCTTGTCGAACGTGTCGCGATTGGTGTGCCACGTCGTCCAGCTGTAATCCCAACCCAGCGCACCCAGACCGAACGCCGGTGCACCGTAGCACGCAAAGCTCGCGTTGTCACTGCCGCCATTCGCCGGCGCACTCGGTGGCGACAGCCGGATCCACTTCGTGAGGTCGCTCGGCATCTCGCGCAGCCACGCGTCCAACCGCGCCGCCGTGCCCGGCAGCGCGCCCGGCCCCATGACGACCACGCGTCCCGTGCCGTTGTCCTGGTTGAAGAGGGCATAGAGCCCTTGGACCACTTCCGGGTGATCCTCGCTGTACGCGCGGGAGCCATTCAGCCCCTGCTCCTCCCCCTGCCAGTGCCCGACACGAATCGTCCGCTTGGGCTGGAACCCGATCGCCTTGAGGATGCGCAGCGCCTCCATCATCACCGTGGTGCCCGTGCCGTTGTCCGTCGCACCACTCGACCCGTCCCACGAGTCGAAGTGCGCCGACAGCACGATGAACTCGTCCGGCTTCTCCGATCCCTTGATCTCGGCGATCGTGTTGAACACCGGCTTGTCGCCCAGAAACTCGCTCTCGGCCGTGATGCGCACGCGCGGCTTCTGCCCCTTCTCCGCCAGTCGCGCCAACAACCCGTAGTCCTCGCAGCTCACGTCGTAGGTGGGCAGCTGCTGGCGCCACGAGCCGAAGATCTTGTCGATCCCCGGATAGCGCGACCAGTTGTGCGCGAGCACGGCCACCGCGCCAGCATCCTTGAGCTTGACCTGGATGGCGGCGGGCGCCGTTCCGAACGCCGCGAGCCGCGTGCGCCAGCTGGCCGTGAGGGCGTCCTGCTCCTTCGCGTTGCGCGCCTGTGATTCCGGCGTACCGAACTCGGTCCACTGCGCCGCGCTGCGACACGAGAGCGTCGGCGCGGTCGTGAGGACCGCCTTGCCCTTCACCGACTTGAGCCACTCGGCGGCCGCCGTCGAGTCGGCGAGCTCCGGCACCATGATCACGTCGGCATCGACCGGCTTGCCCTTGGTCCCGGGGCTCCACGCCAGCATCATCCCCTCAAGCGAGCGGATGCGAGGCGCAATCAGGTCGATGTGCGAGACGCCACGGCGCCAGCCATTCCACGTGCCGTACTCCTCGCGCTTGGCGGCAATCCCCCATCCCTTGTACTTGGCGATCGCCCAGTCGCTCGCGAGCGTTGCGGCTGGCGAGCCTGTCAGGCGCGGCCCGACGACGTCGACCAGCTCCTGCGCCAGTGACATGGCCTGCGACCGCTGCATCCCCTCGGCCCACACCTGCTGCAGCGTCGGGTCCGAGGGCGGGGTCGTGCGGACGTACGCGGGCGCGGGGCTTACCGGCAGGGACTGCGTGGCGGGCGGACCACCGGCCGCGGCGCCCTGTGGACGCTGCGCCGCTGCGGGCGCGGCAAGAAGGGCGACAAGAGCCAAGGGCGACACACGCATGCGCAGAACCTCCGACAGGGATGGCCGCCCGAGACTGACGCTCGTTGGCAGCGCGGCAAAGGTACGCGCTAGCTTACAGGGTTGTCACCCCAACCCCCGTTGTCGTCCTGAGCGCAGCGAAGGACCTGCTTCCCCCCGTCGTCCTGAGCGCAGCGAAGGACCTGCTTCTCCCCGTCGTCCTGAGCGCAGCGAAGGACCTGCTTCTCCCCGTCGTCCTGAGAACCGCGAAGGACCTGCTTCTCCCCCGTCGTCCTGAGCGCAGCGAAGGACCTGCTTCTCCCGGATGTCACAAGCACATCCTCACCGTTCGCTGCAGACGTCCACCGCCGAGCCCCCATGCGCCGCTTCTCCGCCCTGCTCGCCCTCGCGCTTCCCGCTACCATGCCCGCCCAGCGCCCCGCCACCGCCGCCGACTCCCTCGTCGCGCGTGCTCGCGAAATCCACAAGCACGTGGTCACCATCGACACGCACGTGGACATTCCGTACCAGTACGGCACCGAGTTCGCCGATCCGGGCCGTCGCGACACCTTCCGCGTCGACTACCCGAAGATGAAAGAGGGCGGTCTCGACGCCGTCTTCTTCATCGTGTACGTCGCGCAGGGGGCACGCGCGGGCGAGCAGGCGGAAACGGCACGGGAACTCGCGCTCACGAAGTTCGCGGCCATTCGCCGCGCCGTGGCCACCTACAAGGACCGGGTCGCGCTGGCGGAAAAGGCCGACGACGTCGCGAAGATCGCGCGCACGGGCAAGCTCGTGGCCATGATCGGGATCGAGAATGGCTACGTGATCGGCAAGGATCTGGGGCTGCTCGCGAAGTATCACAAGCTGGGCGCGCGCTACATGACGCTCACGCACAACGGCACCAACGAGATCGGCGACCCCGCGATCCATCTGAGCGGTGACACCAAGAACGAATGGGGTGGTCTCTCCCCCTTCGGGCGGCAGGTGGTGGCCGAGATGAACCGAGTCGGCATCATGGTCGACATCTCGCACAACGGCAAGGCGACCATGATGCAGGCGACCGCGTTGTCGAAGGCGCCGGTCATCGCGTCGCACTCGGGGATCAAGGCGCTCAACGACCATCCGCGCAACGTCGACGACGAGCAGCTCGACGCGATCAAGCAGTCCGGTGGTGTGGTGCAGGTCGTCGCACTCGGCGGCTTTCTCAAGCGCACGCCCCCCGAGCGTGAACCGGCGATCCTCGCGCTGGCCACGAAGGTGGGCCTCACGACCGCGCGCGACTCGGCCAAGCTGACCGTCGCACAGCGGGCGGCTTGGCGCGCCGGCATGACCGAGATCGACGCCAAGTACGGACCCGCGTCGGTCAAGGACCTGGTCGATCACATCGACTATGCCGTCAAGCGCATCGGTATCGACCATGTCGGGATCAGCTCCGACTTCGACGGCGGCGGCGGCATCGTCGGCTGGCAGGACGCGAGCGAGACGTTCAACGTGACGCTCGAGCTGGTGAAGCGCGGCTACTCGGCCAGCGACATCGAGAAGATCTGGGGCGGCAACCTGATTCGCGTGTGGAAGCGGGTGGAGGCGGTGGCCAAGTCGTCCTGAGCGAAGCGAAGGACCTGCTTCTGTTGTTGGTGAAGAGCACAAGCAGGTCCTTCGCTGTGCGCAGGACGACAACACAAGCAGGTCCTTCGCTTCGCTCAGGACGACGCAGTCAGTCGCTCGGCTCAGGATGCCTTGACCCTGAGCCCACGCACCATCCCACGCATCGAGTGCGGCGTCTTCGCCGAGTCCGGCAGCGTGCAGATCAGCGCATAGTCGCGTCCCGGCAGCAGATCGACGGCCAGCGCCGCTTCCACGACCTCACCGGCATCGGCATAGAGCAACCCGTCGCCGGGGTCGTAGAGTTTCTCGACGTCATCACCGCGCAGCTCCATGCGAAGCACGCTGTCGAGCGGAACGCCCAGCTTCACGCGCGCGATCGCCACCTCGTGCGCCACACGGCCCGTGTTCCGGAAGTGGAAGCGTGCCGGCCCGGCCGGCAGCGAGTCGGGCGAGACCAAGGCGTACTCGGTACCAGTCACCTCGACGTCGCGCGAAGCGGGTGCGCCAGCGCACGCAGCGAGCGCAGAGGACGCGATCGCGCCGCTGAGGATACGGACTCGATGCGCTCGTCGCATCATCGCACCGTCAGGATCTTGAACATCCCCAACACCTGGTGCTTGGGGGCACTCGACGAGTCACGGAACTGGCACCAGAGGGCGTAACGCTTGCCGCGTTCGAAGGTGACGCTCAAGCGCACCGGGTTGTCGGTCTGCCCTGGCGCCGCGAACAAGACTGCGCTGCCCGTGGCGCGCAGATTGCGCATCGAGCGGCCATGCATGAGCGAGTCGGCCGCCTCGGCGCTGGACACTCCATCGCGCAGCCGCGCGAGCGCGAGCTCGTGGCGCACGAGGCCGCGCGAGGAGAAGCTCACGAGCGATGCGCCCGCGTCCACGGTATCGCGCACCGTGAAGGCATAGTCGGTGCCGATGACGTCGAGCGTGCGGAGGGTGCTTGGCGTCGCGCAGGAACCGAGCGCGAGCGCGCTCAGGATCAAGGGGTGACGGAGCCGATCGGTGAGCTGGGAAGGCATGTCGTACGATGGGGTGAGTCGTGGCGTGGCGGTAGGGGGAGAAAAGCAGGTCCTTCGCTTCGCTCAGGACGACAACTCGCTCAGCCTGACGACGCCACGCGCACCAACATCCCGCCGTCCACGCCGAACCAGAGCGCGCCATCGGGCGCCTGCGCCACCGCGCGCACGCGCCACCGATGCCCCAGAAACAGCTTCTCCTCGAGGACCACGCGTCCATCGCGGACCTCGAGTCGCGCCAGATGCTGCTTCGCGAGCGCACTCACGAACAGGCTCCCGCGCCACCCGCCCAGCACCGGCGACGCATAGAACGCCGCTCCACCGGGCGCGATGCTCGGCACCCAGTAGTGCAGCGGCTGCTCCATCCCGTCCTTGCTCTCAAGCCCATCGTTGATCAGCGGCCCCTTGTACTCGCGCCCGTACGTGATGACGGGCCAGCCATAGTTGCCGCCGCGCGTGAGGACGTTCACTTCGTCGCCCCCTTTCGGGCCATGCTCGATCTCCCACAGCGCCCCTGTCACCGGATGCTTCACCAGGCCGTGCGGGTTGCGATGGCCCAGCGACCAGATCTCGGCGAGTGCCCCCGACGTTCCGACAAACGGATTGTCGCTCGGCGCAACGCCGTCGCGCGTCAGGCGCAGCACCTTGCCCCACGGGCTGCCGAGTGATTGCGCGTGTTCACGCGGGCCATGATCGCCGAGCGCGACAAAGAGGAAGTCGCCGTCGAGCACGATCCGCCCGCCATGCTGCGTACCACGCACGATCGCGGGCTTCGCGGTGTACAGCCGCGTGCGCTCGACCAGTGAATCACCCACGAGTCGCGCGCGCTCGACCGCCACCCACGATGCCCCGGCGCTGTCCTCCGAGAAGGTGTAGTAGAGCCGCCTCGTGGTGCGAAAGGCAGGGTCCACCGCGACGTCGAGCAGCCCGCCGTCTTCGACACTGTTGACCGCAGGCACGCCACGCACCTCGCGCACCGTCCCGTTGGCCGACACGATCAGCAGCCGCCCCTTGGTGCGATCGGTCGCGAGCGCGCGACCATCCGGCAGGAAGGCGATGGCGAACGGGAGCGCGACATCGCGAGTGACTACGCGCGCCACGAGCGACATCCCCGCGCTCGTGAATCGCCACGTCGTCCCGTTCGGTGCGAGCCCCGTGTCAGGTGCTGCCTGCGCGACCAACACCGACGGACGCGTGCAGATCACGAACAGCGCGCTCAGGAGCAGCATGCAACGTCGCATCAGGTCATCACGGGACTGGAGAAGGCGACATCAAGCCTGAACGCAGACGGCGCCGCTCGTGCAACCTACCTCGCGCGTACGCGATGCAACGAACGGACCCACCCCGCGTGATTCTGGTGACGCTCCCGTCCGCAGTCCGCGATACCGTGTGTCGTCACTCCAACCACGCGGACCCCATGGAACTCATCACTGCATCGCCGCCGGTCATGCGCTTCAGCTGGGAGCCACGCAACAGCGTGCGCACCCTCCTCGCGCGCGGCTTCGACTTCGAGTTCGCCACCGGCATTTTCACCACGAGCACGCTCGAGCGCATCGATCCACGCGCCGACAGCTCGGCGCCCCGCCGCCTCGCAGTCGGCATCGCCGAGGGCATTCCCCTCACGCTGTTGTACGTACAGCGCATGGCCCCCGACGGCCACCCGGTGCGCCACCTCCTCGCCGCTCGCCAAGCCCTCACCCACGAACACGATGCGTATCTCCACGCCCGCCCATCTGCCTGAGCGTCCCGTACGCGGTCGGGCCAACCTCCCGCGCCTGCGCCGACTCGCGAACGATGCCATCGCGGCCTCGTCGCCACCCGAACTGGCCGATCTCCCCGCCGACACGTGGCAGGCGGCCGAACTCGTGCCGCCGGTGCTCAAGTCGCCGCGCGCGCTGCGGCTCGACGCGCACGTGCTCGCCTGGTTTCGCGCGCACGGGCCGCGCACCGAGTCGCGCATGCGGGCCACCATGCGCGCCTTCATGAAGCGCAACTGGCGACGCGAGAGCTGACGCGTCGCTCGGCGTCTCACCATGCCAGGCAGCGCAACGCGCGCGATGCTACGGCGCCGGCACCGCCACGCGTCGCACGACCAACGTCTGGTCGCCTCTGTTCGCGGGCACGACAAACGGCGGCCGCGGTGGCAAGCCGAGCGCCGCCATCGGCACGCCGTAGCGCACGGCCATGACATCGAGCATGGGCGCGGGCGTCGGCGCCGTGGGCCGCGCAACGTCGAGTTCGAACCGCACCCCAGTGCTGGCTGGCGCGAAGTACGTGATGGCGAACTGCGCCGACGCGTCCGACGGCCGGATCGGGATCGACCGACCCTCCACGCGTGCCACGCGCACGGTCGCACCAATCAGGCGGATCGCCACTGCGGGAACATCGGCCGGCGCCATCACGCGGAAGGTCAGCCTCAGTGTGTCGCCCGCCGCAGTCCAGCGCATGCTGTCCACGGTCGCGCCGGTGAGCGGCAGTCGCGGCATCGCGCGCGCGGCACCGCTCCACGCTTCGCCTCGAGCCAGCGCGGCCAACGTCGCGCCGCGTACCCGCGCGGCGGAGTCGCTCATGCGTTCCGCAGCCGCTCCCATGAGCGCGGCTCCCCAGCTGCCACTCGGCGCGTCGGCGCCCGCAGAACTCGCCAGCCATGCGCCACCGCTATCGGCATCGACCGCGTACGCGATGTTCGCGTGCGTGGGCGAGGCGTCGCTTCTGCGCACCGATGCCATGCCGTACGCCCCCGCGGCGAGCGTGGCGCCGCCGAGCAGCGCCACACCACGCGCGCGTTTCGCCGACAGCAGCGTGTCCAGCACGGGTGCCAACAGCCAGGCCGAGAGCGTCACCAGCACGGCCCCTGCTTGCGCGCCGAGCCAATCAAGCGGCAGCGCATAGCCGCTCGCCAACGCGGTGATCGGGACCAGCACCGCGAGCGCGAGCAATGCGCCCCCCCACCCGTTGATCTCGCTCACGCGCGTGTCGTAGGTGAGACTCCACGCCAGCACGGCGGCCCCCGCGAGCGGCCACGCGAGCAGGTAGCTCACCCCAGGCTGCGTGGCGGCACTCACGGCCGCGAGCGTCGACCAGAGCACCAGCGAGCCGAACCACAGGCTGCGCTCGCCGTACCAGCGCCGCAGCACCGTCCACACAGCGGCGGTGATCGTCAGGCTGAGCAGCGCCAGCGCCGCCGCATAGATGCCGGACGTTCCGGGGCTGCCGTCCCATTGCTGCACCACATGCAGTCGACTGATCGCACCTGCCATCCACCCGGCGAGCGGCACCGCCAACACCAGCGATACGAGCACGCCGAGCGCCCCGACTGCACCAGCACGCCAGCGCGTGGCCTCGCCGCGCGATGCGTTGACGCCGCCAGCGAGCGTAATGGCGGCCACCAACAGCGCGAGCGGCAAGGCGAGCACCACGGGATACATCACGATCCCGACCGCCGGCAGGCTGAAGAACACCGCGTCGCCGGTCTTCGGGCGCGGCAGCGGCTCTCGGCCGAACCGCTGCACCAGCGCGAGCAGCTGCTGGCCGTGGTGCTGCAGGCTGCGCGGGTCCAGATGCGCGACGTCGTCGTACGGCGTGTGGTAGCGCTCCACGCCGCCGATGAAGGCGAAGTTGAGCGCCGGCAGTCCGAGTGGGGCGAAGACACTGAGATCGGTGTCGTTCGGCAGGTTGCGATACACGGTGACCATCGCCGAACTCGCGCTGACATCGGGCACGCTCCGCAGCGCGCGCACGACATCCAGGTTGCTGCGTCCCGTCTCGAACATCATCGAGCGTCCCGTGGTGCCGCGGGCCTCGACGTTGAGAATCATCCTGACGTCCTTCACCCACGGATGGGTGGCCACGAACGCTTCGGCGCCCAGCAGCCCCATTTCTTCACCGTCGGAAAGCAGGACGATGACGTCATTGCGAAGCGGCGGCGACGTCCGCAAGGCGCGCAGCAGCTCGAGCACCGCCGCGACCCCTGCCGCGTCATCGCCGGCCGCAGGCCCCGTGGGCACGCCGTCGTAGTGCGCCATCACGAGCACGGCGTGCCCGGTGCGCGATGTCCCTGGCACGCGCGCGATCACGTTCTGCACGCGCGCGGCGCTGCGCCACCGTACCCCCGTCGCCTCATGAATTTCCGGCAGGAGGCCGAGCGTGCGGAGTTCGGTCATCACGTAGTCGCGCGTGGAATCGTGCGCCGCGGTGCCGATCGGATGCGGCCGAGCGGCGATCGCCTGCACATGTCGCCAGGCGCGGGCGGCGGAAAAGAGGCGCGGCGAGGCGGTGGCGGGGAGCGGCGCGGGTGGCGTACGGCTCTCGAGCACGAGGCCGCCAATAGCAGCCGAGAGCACGAGGAGTGCGGCCAAGGCGGAGCGTGGGGCCGACGATGCGGACATCGTGCTCGGGTGATCGGGGTTGCGGACGAGAGAGACGTCCGAGGGAGGCGAACACCGAACCCCACCCGTCCGGGCGGTTCACCCATCCATCAGTCGCCAAATAACTTATGTTCCGTGAACACGCGCAAGCGCCCGCCCCCCGACGCCCGGGGACGGGCGTTTCGGTTCAAGCACTCGCCGTCCCCGCCCCGAGGCCCACGCATGTCGTCTGCCACCCCCGCGAGCCCCGATCGTCACCATCCTCCCGAGCTCCCGCTCGCCGGTCTGCGCGTCCTCGACCTGTCGCGCCTGGTCGCTGGCAACATGCTCACCCTCTCGCTTGCCGACTTCGGCGCCGACGTCATCAAGGTCGAGGAGCCGGGCACGGGCGACGCACTGCGCGAATGGACCGCCGGCGGGCAGCCGCTCTTCTGGAAGGTCTACGCCCGCAACAAGCGCTCGATCACGCTCAACCTGCGCTCGGCGCACGCGCGCGACCTGCTGCTGCAGCTCGTGCCCACGGCCGACGTGTTCGTCGAGAGCTTCAAGTTCGGGACGCTCGAGAAGCTGGGCCTGGGGCCCGACGTGCTGCTCAAGGCGAATCCCAGGCTCGTGATCGTGCGCATTTCGGGCTTCGGACAGACCGGCCCCTACGCGGCACGACCCGGTTTCGGCACGCTCATCGAGGCGATGTCGGGACTCGCGGCCAAGACCGGCTTCCCGCATCATCCGCCGGTGCTGCCGAACGTCGCACTGGCCGACATGGTGGCGGGACTCTCGGGCGCCTTCTCGGTGATGGCCGCGCTCCGCGCGCGCGACGCGCACGGACAGGGTGGCCAGGTCATCGACCTCTCGCTGCTCGAGCCGCTGCTTTCGATCGTCGGCCCCGATGCCGCCATCTACCAGCATACGGGCGAGATTCCGCTCCGCATCGGCAACCGGCTGTCGGTGAGTGCGCCGCGCAACGTGTATCACACGCGCGACGGTCACTACCTCGCCATTTCGGCGTCCATGCAGCCGATGTGCGAGAAGCTGTTCCGCGTCATGGGGCGCGCGGACATGATCACCGATCCGCGCTTCGTGAACAACGCCGCGCGCATCGCCAACATCGACGAACTCGACCACGTCATCCAGGAGTTCGTCGGCGAGCGTACCCTCGACGAGAACACCGCGCTCTTTCAGGGAGCCGGCATCACCGCCGGCCCGGTCTACGATACCGCGCAGCTCATCGACGATCCGCACGTGCAGGCGCGTGACGTGATCGTGGAGTTCCCCGACGCCGACATCGGCTCGGTCAAGATGCACAATGTCACGCCACGCCTGTCGGGCACGCCCGGCGAGATCCGCAAGAGCGCTCCCGCGCTCGGCGCGGACAACGTGTCGGTGTACGGCGAACTGGGTGTGGACGCGGATCGATTGGCCGCGCTGGCCGCCGAGGGCGCGATCTGACCCGGGCGGCCGGCGCGCGCGCCGGCTACTTCTTCGCGCGCGCGTCCTTCATCAGCACGC
>JANMLN010000106.1:0-6703 GCA_031372565.1 Gemmatimonadota bacterium
CACGACGCCGCGTGCGTCGCCCGTGGTGGCCCCACCACCGCGCCCGGTGACGCCGCCCTCGTCGGTCGTCGTGCAGGCGGCTGCGGAGGCGGATCCGGACGTCCTGACCGCACCGGTCATGGCGCCCCGCCTCCCAACGCCACCCGGCAGCGACACGATCGACGGTCGGCGCACCTCGGGCGCTCGACGCACCAGTACGATCTCCGGCTCGGCGCCGGTGGTCATCGTACGCCGGCGCTGGCCGGTGGTTGCCGCGGGCGTACTGGTGAGCGTGTCGCTGCTCGCCGCCGCGAGCATGATGCGTCGGCCCGCCGTGTCCACGGATCCGGTCGTACGCGTGGGAATCCGCATCCCGGACACGGTGGCGCTCGTGAGTGCGGATCTGAGCCCGGACGGTGCCCGCGTGGTCTATGCCACGTCCGACGACATGCTGCTCGCGAGTGGCCTCGCCGACAATGCGCCCACGGTGCTGCGAGCCAACGCGACCGAACCCTTCTACGCGCCGGATGGCGCTGCGGTCGGCTTCACGGCCACCGACAGCGGCACGCGGCAGCTGCGCGTGCTCCCGCTCCGTGGAGACGGCAAGGAGCGGCTGCTCACCGACAGCGCGCAGCACGGCGAGTGGGGCGACGACGCCCAGGTGTACTTCGTGCGGGATGACGGGGCGATCGCACGCGTCAACGCCGCCGGTGGCAAGGTCGAGACCCTGCTGCCGCCCAACGACAGCGTGGGCCGTGTGGTGCGACTGGTCAAGGTTCCGGGTCAGGAGCGGCTCCTCTTCTGCTACTACCGGGGCGATGGCGAGGTTGGCGCGGTCGGTGCGCTCGATCTGTCGCGCAAGCGGTGGACGAGGCTCGTGCACGGGGCCGAAGGGGTCGCCTACGCGCCGCCGGGCTTCGTCGTGTTTGGTCGCGGTCGTGCGCTCATGGCGGCACCGCTCGCGCGCGACGCGATGTCGCTGGACGAGGAGCCGCGCCAGGTGCAGACGTCCGAGTCGGACGGCTACCAAGTGCTGGTCCAACGGGGGGGCTCGTTGCTCTTCCAGCCCGTCGGGGTCGAACCGTCGGCCTTCCCGGTGTTGCGGACGCCCGACGGCGCGGAGCGCGCGCTCCCCAACCTGCCGCCGAACGTCGCGCTGTCGTACCCGCGCGTGTCGCCGGATGGACAGGCGATTGCGTTCACGGGCAAACGGGTGGGCGCATCGTCGCACGATGTGTGGATCTACGACCTCCCGGCGGGGCCGCTGCGCGCGATGCCGTCGGAGGGCAACGAGCATCCGCGTGCATTCACCCCGGATGGCACGCGGTTGCTGTTCTCGTCAGACCGGAGCGGACGCGCGGCGCTGTACCTGCGTGATTGGAAGCGCGGCGGGGCGGTGACCACGGCGCTTGCACTCGACGTCGACGACTTGCTTGCCGCGAGCCTGCTGCCCGACGGACGCCACGTGGTGTTCGGCCTGCTGCGTGGCGACACCCACGTGGGCGATCTGGGGATTGCGCCCTTGGGTCGCGCCGACAGCCTCGTGATGCTCACCGCGGGACCGTACCACGAGTGGTCGCCCGCCGTGTCCCCGGACGGCCGCTGGCTGGCCTACCGCACCAACGAGAGCGGCCGCTCCGAAGTGGTGGTGCGTGCGCTCGAAGGGGGGCGCGCGGTGCAGGTCTCGCGTGCGGGCGGATACCTGCCGCAGTGGTCGCGGTCGGGCACGTCGGTGTACTTCGAGAGCGAGGCGGGCGACACGCTGTACGCGGCCACGCTCGACCTCGCCATCGCGCCGCGCGTGACCGGGATGCGCCCGGTGGCGCCGATCGTCGCGGGCCGTGGCTTCGACGTGCTGCCGGCCGAACTGGGGCTGATCACGTTTCGTGCACGCGGCGAGCCCAAGCCGCCGCCAGCGCCGACGGTCGTGGTGAATTTCCGCCGCGAGATCGAGCGGGCGTTCGGGCGGTAGTGCACGGCGCGCGACGCGAGGAGATCGCGTCGCGAGGAGATCGCGACACGTGCGTCCGGCTAGTTCTCGACGACGATCAGGTAGCGCGACGCGCCCCAGAACTTGTCGACGTTCGCGATCTTGAGTCCGCCCTTGATCTCGTTCACGTCGGCCGGGGGCGACTCGAGGGCGCTCAGGTCCTGACGGGTCACCACGCGATAGCTCTTGGTGGCCGACGGAAACGGAATCAGCCTCACCTGTGACCGGTCGATCGCGGTGAACGCGGCCGGCGAGAGATCGCGCACGGGCACCGCGGTGCGGCCGATGCCGATCAAGCCGCCGGTCATCTCGAGGACGTGGATCTTCACGAGGTCGTCGCGTGTCCCGACGATGTAGAAGACCGTGTTCTTCTCGGTGATGAGCTGCCCCTTCTCGTTGGTGAGCTGCTCCTTGTCGTTCAGCAGCTGTCCCTTGTCCTTGAGGAGCACGGCGTTCTCTGCCGTCAGCGTGGCCACCTGCTCGGTGAGCGTGACCACCTGTTGCTTCTGGCTCTCGATCATGACGCGCAACGACGAGATCGTCGAATCGAAGGCCGCGATCTGCGCCTTGGCCTCGGCGCTCCCCTTCACGAGGGTGGCCACGCGTGCGCGGCTCGATGCGAGCCGGTTCTCGCTCTCGTTGAGGCGCGACACGAGTTCCGCCACGCGCGCCTGCACCTGCGCGCGGGCCTGCGCGGGGGTGAGCGTGTCTGGCAAGTCACCGACGCCCTTGATCACGGGTTTCCCGACGCCGCTCCCCTTGGCGCGCGCGATCTCTCCGTTGACCTCGGTGATGAACTGCGTGGTGGCGACGACGTCGCGCAGCAGCGAATCCTTCTCGGCCGAGATCTTCTGGACCTGCGCAATGGACGCATCAAGCGCGGGCTTGGACTTGTCGCACGCGCTCACGAGCGCAGTCGCGAGCAGAACGGCACGGAGTCGGAGCATGGGGGCACAACGGATCGGGGGAGGACGCGACCGCGCGTCCATCGGTAGCGGGTGCCATCCGGCACGCCGGGATACCTCAATTCTACTCCCTTTCGCCGCTCGCAGCTGTCACGCGGGCGGAGGCGATGGTCACGCCGGCGACGGCGCTACGCCTGCTGCAGCGCGCGTATCAGTCGTTCGGGCGATAGCGCGACGGGGCGCACCGCGTAGGCCGAGATCCGTCCGCTCGCTTCGTAGAGGGCGTGCTGCATCGCGTTGAGCGCAAAGCCGTCGTCAGGACCGAGCGCACTCGCGTGCACGACGCGCCCCGACGCGAGCCGCACCAGGATGTCCGTCGACAGCATCGTCGGCTTGCGCGGGATGTCGACCAGCAGTTCGCCGTCGGCGAGTCCGACCTCCGACGCCAACCGTGCCTCGCAGGCGACCACGCGGTCTGGCGACAGCTCCCCGATCGCGCTGAGCGGCACGGCCGCCACCCGCGTGTACAACCGGCGCGCCGCGAGCCGTTCGGTGAGCTCGGCCACGCGCGCGGCGGCGCCAACCAGCGGGCGCCGCTCCCGGACGCGCAGGCGAAGAATGGTGTAGACCTCATCGTCGGTCCACGTCTTCAACTCATCGGCGTCGAGCAGGCCGCCGTCGAGTGCGGTCACGATCACGGCGCGGAGCATGACCATCGCGCAGCGCACGACCGGATGGAAGTACACGTTGCGGAAGAGCGCGCTCTTGGACACGAGCATCATCTCGAAGCTCGCGAGCGCCTCGCCGTCGAGCCCGATCGTGAGCGCGCCCGTCGCGGGATCGGTCAGCACGCACAGGCCGTGGGCGAGGTGTGGCTGGTCGAAACCCACGGGCAATCCGCAGTGGTAGGCGTCGCGCACGAGGTAATCGAGCTTGTCGGCATCGCAGGCGCCGCTCACGATGCCACCCAGCGGATGCGCACCCTCGTGGCTCACGAGCTCGGCCACGCGCGCCGCCGCATCCGGGATGCCGCTCTCGCCCAGGATGCGACCGATGTCGCCGGTCGTGAACAGTGCGGCGCCGGTGGCTTCGTGCGAGATGCCGGGCCAGCCGAACTCCTCGAGCAGGTGGGCGCCCACGTGATGCCCGAGATCGTGGAGCAGGGCTGCGTGCGGAACGAGGGCGACTTCGCCCGGATCGATGCCGGCCAGATCGCCGCGCTCGCCCAGTCGGCGCAGGATTTCGCGGCTCAGGTGATACACGCCCACGGCATGCTCGAACCGCGTGTGCATCGCCGACGGATACACGGTGTGCGCTTCGGCGAGCTGGCGAATGCGGCGCAGGCGCTGGAACGCGGGGGTATCGATGAGCCGACGGGCCGTCCCATCGAGCGGGATCGGCCCGTACAGCGGATCGCGAACGACGTCGGCCACGGGGCTAGCGGGGGCCCGCAGCCTCCGCGGCCTTGGCGATCGGGTTACCGCCGAACTTGGTGAAGTTCTCGCGGAACATCTTGGCGAGCTTGGTCGCCTGCGCATCGTACGCCGCGCCGTCCTTCCAGCTCCCGCGCGGGTCGAGCACGCCGTCTGGTACGCCGGGCGCCGAAGTCGGCATGGCGAGCCCGAAGATCGGATGCGTGACGTACTCGGCCCGCTCGAGTGCGCCGCCGAGCACGGCGGACAGCATGGCACGCGTGTAGGAGAGCTTCATGCGCGACCCGACGCCGTACGCGCCGCCGGTCCACCCGGTGTTCACGAGCCAGACGTGCGAGCCGTGCTCGGTGAGCTTGGCGCGCAGCAGCTCGGCGTACCTGGTCGGGTGCCACACCATGAAGACGGCGCCGAAGCAGGCGCTGAAGGTGGCCTGCGGTTCGGTGACGCCGCGCTCTGTGCCCGCCACCTTGGCGGTGTACCCCGAGAGGAAGTAGTACATCGCCTGCTCGGGGGTGAGCTTGGCGATGGGGGGCAGCACACCGAACGCATCGGCCGTGAGGAAGACGACGTGCTTCGGGTGACCACCACGGCCGCTGGGGACGTGGTTCTTGATGTAGTGGATCGGGTAGCTGGCGCGCGTATTCTCGGTCAGCGACTGGTCCTCGAAGCGGACGGTGCGCGTCCCCGGGTTCAGTACCACGTTCTCGAGGATCGTGCCGAACATCTGCGTGGTCGCGTAGATGTCGGGTTCGCCCTCGGCCGAGAGGTTGATGGCCTTGGCGTAGCAGCCCCCCTCGAAGTTGAAGATGCCGTCCCCGCTCCAGCCGTGTTCGTCGTCGCCGATGAGCCCGCGCGCCGGATCGGCGGACAGGGTGGTCTTGCCCGTGCCCGAGAGGCCGAAGAAGAGGGCGGTGTCGCCGTCCGTGCCCACGTTGGCCAAGCAGTGCATCGGCATCACTCCCGCGAGCGGGAGGTAGTAGTTCATGACGGTGAACATCGCCTTCTTGAGCTCACCGGCATAGCGGGTGCCGCCGATCAGGATCGTGCGCGCGGCCAGATTGAGCACGATGAACGTGTCGGTGCGCGTGCCATGGCGGGCCGGATCGGCCTTGAATTCCGGCGCGTGGAGCACGGAGAAGTTCGCGGCGAAGGTCGGCAGCGCGGCGGCGTCGGGGCGGATGAACATGTTCCGCACGAACGAGGCATGCCACGCATTCGGCGTGACGTAGCGAACGGCGAGGCGGTGCGCCGGATCTGCGCCGCAGTAGAGGTCCTGCACGAAGAGCTCGCCCAGGTCGTTGAGGTAGCTCTTGACGTCGGCCAGGAGCAGGTCGAAGTGCGCGGGCGAAATCGGCTGGTTGACCACCCCCCAATCCACGTGGGATTCGGAGGCGGCGTCGCGTACGACGAACTTGTCCTTGGGACTCCGTCCCGTGAACGGCGTGGTCACCGCCACGAAGGGTCCCATGTCGGCCAGCTGGCCCTCGGCGCGGCGAACGGCCGCCTCGATGAGTTCGGGCGGCGTCTGGTTCCAGTGCACAGTTCCGCGGGGCGCGAGGCCCTGGGCATCGAGGCCGTGCAGGCTTTCCCGGGTCACGGGAGACGGAGGCGTTGTGGTGGCCATCGAAGAGTCCTGAGGCGACTAGAGTATCGGCGTCGTGCGCGGGCGGTGCTCGTCGAGCGTCCGCGCGGACGGCGCTGGAGGGAGGCTGCGTTCCTGGGCGTCCATGACGGCGACTGCCGCCATGTTCACGATGGCTTGGACGTCGGCCCCCTGTTCGAGCACGTGCACGGGGCGCTTCATCCCGACGAGAATGGGGCCGATTGCGGTGGCCCCCCCGAGCGTCTTGAGCAGCTTGTAGGCGATGTTGCCGCTGCTCAGGTTGGGGAATATAAGCACGTTGGCCTCATCCTTCAGCCTGCTGAACGGGTAGCCGGACCGGAGGACGGCAGGGTCGGTGGCGACGTCGGCCTGCATCTCGCCGTCGACGACCAGCGTGGGGTCCTTGTCGCGGAGGATCCGCACCGCTTCGGCCACCTTCTCGGCCTCGGGATGCCGGACCGAGCCGAAGTTGGAAAAGGAGAGCATCGCGATCTTGGGCTCGATGCCGAAGGTGCGCACGATGCGGGCCGCCTGGGCGGCAATCTGGGCCAGCTGCTGCGCGGTCGGGTCGATGTTCACCGTGGTGTCGCCGCAGAAGACGACGTGCTTCTCCGTGACCAGGAGGTACATCCCGCTCACGGTGCCGTCGGCCGACTGGGCGCCGATCACCTCGAGGGCGGGACGGATCGTTTCCGGGTAGTGGTGCGTGACGCCCGACAGGAGGGCGTCGGCGTCCCCGCAGGCGACCATCAGGGAGCCGAAGTAGTTGGTGTTCAGCAGGCGCTGTTGCGCC
>JANMLN010000090.1:0-5785 GCA_031372565.1 Gemmatimonadota bacterium
AGTCCATCACTGGCGTAGGCGAGCAGGCGGCTCGCCCCGGTGATCACGTGCCGCTCACCGACGATCGCCGCGAGGTCGCGCGAGAGGGTGCCGGTCGCGGCCCCGGTCATTCGTGATGCGGCCCGTGTCCGTTGGTCTTGGCGCGCTCATGCACCTCGGCGCGGGCCTCGAGGTCGGGCGCGGCCGGGGCGAGCAGCGTCTCGAGGGTGCGCAGGCGCGCGGCCGGTGAGGTCTCCGTGAGGAGCGCCTGGCGTTCGCCGGTCCCGAGGTCGATCATCGAGGCGATGGCGAAGGAGAGCTTGGCCGGATCATCGGGCAGCGGAGGCGGCTCGGCCTCCTCCTCGGAGATCGTGCGGGCGGCATCGGCGACGCGGGCGAAGAGGAGGCGGAGTCGTCCGTTGAGCACGGCGAGCGACGCGGGCGCCTCGACGACGTCGTCCCACGGGGTGACGTCGCCCGTGCGGTAGGGGGTGCCGCTGTCGGCCCAGCCGGCGAAGGCAAAGCGCTCGCGCCCATGGACGATGATGTTGCTGCGTCCATCGGGGAGCACCTCGTGCTGCGTGATCTCGGCGATGCACCCCACCGTGCCGGCCGCCAGCTCGCCTTCCGGGGTGGCGTCGTCGCGGAAGAGCAGGCCGAAGCGTCCGTCGGCCGCGAGGCAGTCCGCCACCATCTGGCGATAGCGCGGCTCGAACACGTGCAGCGGAAGGGACGCGCCCGGGAAGAGGACGACACCGAGCGGAAAGAGCGGAAGGCGCGTGGTCACGCGGGCAAGCTATCCACGCGCCTTCCCGTGAGTCAGGTCGTGCTCCAGAAGCCGGCGAGGGCGTTGCCGTCGGGCGATTGGCGGAGCTTCTCGAAGGCCCGTTCGCGGATCTGGCGGATGCGCTCGCGGGTGACGCCCATGAGGGCGCCGATCTTCTCGAGCGTCATCGCTTCGCTGCCTTCGCTGAGGCCATAGTACAGCGCAAGGATCTTGCGCTCGCGCGGCGTGAGGTACTCGCGGAACACCCGCACGATGAACTCGCGCATCAGCTGGCCATCGGTCTTGTCCTCGATGTCGCCGCCATCGACGCCGGCAAAGCGCTCGCCGAGCGTGGAGGCCTCGCGATCGGAACGATCGATCGGGGCGTCGAAGGAGACTTCGGTGGAGGACATCTGCTTCGACGCGCGGATGACTTCGGGCGTTTCGTCGAGCAGGCGACCGAGTTCACGGTCGGTCGGGTCGCGGCGCAGGACCTGTCCGAGAATCGTCTCGGCGCGCGCCAGCTTGATCAGTTGCGAGTTCTGGTTGAGCGGGATGCGCACGGAGCGGGTCTGTTCCGCGAGCGCCTTGAGGACGGCCTGGCGCACCCACCACACGGCATACGAGATGAACTTGACGCCTTGCTCGGGGTCGAACTTGCGCACCGCCTTGAGGAGTCCTTCGTTGCCGATGGCCACCAGTTCGCTCAGGTCGAGGCCGTGTCCCTGGTACTTCTTCACGTAGCTGATGACGAACCGCAGATTCGCCGTGACCAGTCGCTCGGCCGATTCTTCACATCCGTTCTGGGCCTTGCGTGCGAGTCGTCGTTCTTCCAGCGGGTCGGTGATCAGCGGCAGCTTTTGAATGTCGTGGAGATACTGATCAAAGGCCGACGATGGTGCATTGCGGAAGAACTTCGAGGTCGTCGCCTTGGGGGCGGCTGCGGTAGTCTGCATGTGGCCCGTACGGTGGAGAGTGGTCGCGACTCGCCGGCATGTCCGGCTGGGTCCGTCAAGGGCGCCCACGATACGAGCGGGGGTTTTAGGCGTCAATAGTGTAACAAAAGAAAGATGGCATGACGACAAAAATCATGCGCCAACCCGTTGTTCATCAATGCTTTATGTGTCTCACTCTCTTCATGGGACACGGCATCCGTTTACCGGAACTCGGCGTCTGTTCGGTGAGAAAATGACCGGGCGTCGCATGGATGCAACGCCCCACTGTCTCGAAAAACACGCAAGGTGTGGAGCCAGCGCGACGGGTCAGGAGCGCGCGAGCGCCTCGCGAACCAGATCGTCATCCACCGGGATCGACCAGCTGCCGTCGCCTGCCGCCATCGCGCCGATCTGTGTCGGCAGGGCATACCGTACAGCGCCCGCTCGGGCCTTCTTGTCGAGACGCGTGGCGTTCAACACGGCCTCCGGCGCCAGATGTGCGGGGCACGCGGTCGGGAGCTCCGCCGAGCGGAGTGCACGCGCCAACCGGTCGGCGGTATCGGGGGTCGCGATGCCGAGTGCTTCGGCGATGCGCGCTTCCACGACCATGCCCATCGCGACCGCTTCGCCATGCGGGACCGCGAAGTGGGACACGAGTTCGATCGCGTGCGCGATCGTGTGCCCGAAGTTGAGCACCTGCCGAAGGCCGCTCTCGCGTTCGTCGCGCCGCACGACGTCACCCTTGATGGCCACCGCACGCCGGATGACATCGAGCATCTCGAGCGACGCGGCACCGTCGACGCCCAGCAGTGTCGGCATGACCTCGACGGTGCGCTCGAAAAAGGTGGCGTCGAGAATCGCGCCGTGCTTGAGCACCTCGGCCATCCCCGCGCGCAGTTCGGTGATCGGCAGCGAGCGGAGCACCAGCGGATCGATGATCACCGACGACGGCTGGTGGAAGGCGCCCACCAGATTCTTGCCCGCCGGAATATCGACTCCCGTCTTGCCGCCGACCGCCGCGTCGACCATCGCGAGCAACGACGTGGGAACATGCGCCACGGGAACGCCGCGCATGAAGGTGGCTGCCACGAATCCGGCGAGATCGGTCGCGATGCCGCCGCCGAGCGACACCACCACCGTGTCGCGCCCGCAGCCCGCTTCCGCCATCTCGTCGGTGAGGCGCCCCCACGTCTCGCGCGTCTTGGCCGGTTCACCGCCGTAGAAGGTGAACAGGTGCGCCTCGCCCGGCGGGAACGAGTCGAGCAGCTGGTTGCCGAAGCGCCCCGCGACCGCCAGATCGGCGATCACCGCATAGCGATGCGCGTGCGTGGCCGCGTGGATGAACATCCCCGCCGACTCGATGATGCCCGGCGAGATGGTGATGGTGTAGCCGGGCATGGCGATGTCGTGCGCGAGCGGAAGCTCGCGTGTGACGGGCGATGAAGTCCGCCGCGGCTCGCCGCCCGCATCCACTACCAGGTGACCTCGCCGGCTCCGGCCCGCTTGTTGGCCACGCGCGCGAGCACGAAGAGCAGGTCGGAGAGCCGGTTCAGGTAGATGACCGCGAGCTGCGGCAGTGGTATGGTGCGCTGCAGGGTGATGACGCGGCGCTCGGCGCGCCGACACACGGTGCGCGCCACGTGCAGCGCCGCCGCCTTGGGGGTGCCACCGGGCATGATGAATGCCCGGAGCGGCTCGAGCTCGGCTTCGCCCGCATCGATGGCGCGTTCGAGCTCGGCAATCCGTTCGTCGTCGATGCGCGCCTTGCTCAGTTGCTCGCGCATCTTGTCGTGGTCGGGCGTCGCGAGCAGCGCGCCAATGGCGAACAGGTCGCGCTGGACCGGCGCGAGGACTTCGTCCACGCGCGGCATCATCTCGATCGAGCGGGCCATGCCGAGCGCGGCATTCAGCTCGTCGACCGCGCCATACGCCTCGACGCGTGGATCGTCCTTGCCGACGCGGCCACCGCCGAACAGTCCCGTATCCCCCTCGTCACCCGTGCGGGTGTAGATCTTCATGGTCATGCGGGGGAATCTACGCGGGCAAGCTCCGGAGCGTGGCCTGTCGGCCCGCTTGAAGCGGGCGTGCCCCGGGGCGATTTTTGATGATGGCTCCAGTCACGCACGAAATCCGGGACCTCACCATCATCGGTGCGGGTCCGACGGGCATGTTCGCCCAGTTCTACGCCGGCATGCGCGGCGCGTCGTCCCAGCTGGTCGATGCCCTGCCGCAGCTGGGTGGCCAGCTGGCCGCGCTCTATCCCGAGAAGTACATCTTCGATGTCGCCGGTTTCCCCAAGGTGCTCGCCAAGGACCTGGTGGCGGCGTTGGCGGAGCAGACGGCGCAGTTTCAGGCGCCGGTGCATCTGGGCCAGAACGTGACGGGGCTCGAGGCGGCCGATGGCCATTTCGTGCTGGTGACCGAGACGGCGCGATTCCCCACGCGGGCGATCGTGATCGCGGCCGGTATCGGCGCCTTCTCTGCGCGACGGCTGCCGCAGCCGGTGGCGGCGCCCTGGTACGGCCGCGGCATCTCCGATCTCGTGTTGCAGCCGGCGGAGTACCATGGCAAGAACGTCGTGATCATCGGCGGTGGCGACTCGGCCTTCGACTGGGCGGCGCAGCTCGCCGGCAAGGCGACGCACGTGCACCTCGTGCACCGGAGCGACCGGTTCCGGGCGCATCATGCGACCGTGGAGGACGTGAACCGCGCCGTGGCGGCGGGGTTGGCGACGATGCACACCTGGTGTGAGCTGAGCGACGTGACCGGAACGGACGACCGACTCACGGGCATCCGCATTCGCCAGATCAAGACGAAGGAAGAGACGGCGATTGCGGCGGATGCCGTGCTGCCCATGCTCGGCTTCGTGAGCGACATGGGGGCGCTGTCGCAGTGGGGGCTCCAGATCGAGAACGACGAGATTCTCGTGAACTCGCAGATGGAGACGGGGCGCGCGGGGATCTACGCCGCGGGCGACGTGACGACCTATCCCGGCAAGCTCAAGCTGATCGCGTGCGGGTTTGCCGAAGCGGCCACGGCGGTGAACCAGGCCGTGCACTGGATCTACCCCGAGAAGAAGGTCACGCCGGGGCACTCGAGCAACATGGCGATCTTCGGACAGAAGGACGAGTAGCGTCGTGTTGAGCAGAGCGAAGGACGAGTAGCGTCGTCCTGAGCGAAGCGAAGGACCGGCTTCTGTTCTTCCTCGCAAAAAGCAGGTCCTTCGCTTCGCTCAGGACGACATCTGCTTCCTGATCGCGAGCTCGCCGTTGCCGGTGGACATGCGCAACTTCCGCGCGCCATCGCCGATCGTGCCGCGCATCCGGTGCGGCGACATCCACCCCACGAGCTGGATCGGAAAGTCCGTCGTCACGGAGCCGTTGCCCGTCGACGCGTCCACGTCGGCCGAGAAGTCGGCGGGCGCGATCAGCTCGATGCGCCCGTTGCCGGTCGAGAGCGTGATGTCATCGCGACCCGTCAACTTGTCCATCTCGACGCGAATGCGCCCGTTGCCGCTCGAGGCGTTGACGGGGCCGCTGGTCGTCTGCACGGAGACATCGCCGTTGCCCGAGGACGCGGTCACCGGTCCCTGCACGCCGCTCACATCGACGCGACCGTTGCCGCTCGAGACATTGGCTTCGGATACCCCAGCCGACACGGACAGCCGGCCGTTCCCGCTCGAACTGCGCAGGCGCACGCTGCGCGGCACCTGTACCGTGACGATCACGCGGCCACGGTCACGCCAGCGACGCCAGCCGTCGCTCGACCCACGCTCGCGGCGCACGCCGTTCGATGTGCACTCGTCGTCGTCGCTGATCACGACGCAGATCGTGATGCCGTCCTTCCCTCGCAGCACCACGTAGCCGACGTCCTCGACGTCGCCCCCGTCCTTCTCGCCCTTGAACTGCAGCGTGTTGCCGGAGGCTTCGGTGATGGCGACGTCGCCGATGGCGGCGAAGATCCGCACGCTCGCTCCATCGCCGAGTCGCTCGGACAGGGTGAAGACCTTGTCCTTGCGGCCCTGCACGTCCTGGGCGGACGAGGCGGAGGAGCCGAGGACGACCGCGAGGGCGAGCAGGATGAGGCGCATGATGGGGACTCGAAA
>JANMLN010000119.1:0-3878 GCA_031372565.1 Gemmatimonadota bacterium
GCCCAGCGACGGACCTGCGGGTGCTGTCCTGCGACAAAACGCTGGTCCTTCGCTGCGCTCTGGACGACAGGCTCACGACGACACGCTCACCCGCCGCTCCACCCGCCGTGCGCTGATCGCCCCGGTCGGGCACTGCCGCACGAACACGCCGTCCGCCGGGCTCCAGTGCAGCACGCGCTCGCGCAGCACCGCCTTCCCGTCGCCATCCATCACGAAGAGTCCCGGCGCGAGCACGGTGCACATGCGGCACCCCACGCACCGCTCGCGCTCGACGTCCACTTCCATCACGCGACGCGGGAAGATCCCCCCCGGGGAGTCGAGCGCCAGCTCCACGTGCTCCAGCGCCTCGCGCGCGGCCCGGTACCCCTCATCAATCAGGAACCCCGCGTGCCCGAACTCGAACCAGCCCACGTGGTTCACGCGCGGTCGGATCAGCAGCATCGGTGGCGTCATCCATCGGGCCAACTGCTCGCGCTGCAGCGCCGCCATCGTGATCTGCGCCGCGCGCATCGAAATATCGAAGAAGCCGCGCTGCGCGATGCCGTCGTCACGCGTCAGGTCGGTGCTGCCCACATCCACCGCGATCACGAGTTCCATGTCCTGCGACGCCACGCTCACCGGCAAGTTGTCCGCAGCGCCGCCGTCCACGCACACATGCCCGCCGATCACCCCCGGCGGGAAGGCGCCCGGCAGGGCACAGGACGCGTACACCGCCTCGCGCACGGACACATCACGGTGGCCGGGCAGCCCCCAGATCACCTGGAAGCCGGTCTCCGCGTCGACCGTGTTCACGAGCAGCGGCGTGCGTGCCTGCTCGAACCGGACATCCGGCACGAGCTTCGTGATCAGGGCCAGGAGCGGATCGGCGCTGTACACCGCCGAGGAGCGCATCCGGTCAAGGAGAAGCTTGACGCGGTTGATCACGAAGAGGTCGCGTCGCTTGAGACCCAGTGCCGTTTCCTCGAGCGCCGCCCGGCTGGTGCCCGTGGCCAGCGCCGCGCCGATCAGGGCGCTGATCGACGTGCCCGCCACCACCGACGGCACGATGCCACGCTCCTCGAGGGCCCGCATCACCCCCAGATGGGCAAAGCCCTTGAGCCCCCCGCCGCCAAGGACGAGGGCCACCCGGCGGGATAGGGGTTCGGACATGGTCGGCACGTAGAGAAAGACGCCTGAGAGTGCCCACAGGCCACACCCTGAACTTCGCGGTCGGGCGCGCGGCGCCCTCGGGACCGTGCTACTTTCTGCCCATGCTACGAGCTGATTCGGACAAGGCGTTGGTCCGCGCGATCGGAGTCTGGGGACTCTCCGCGGCAATTTTCAATACGACCGTTGGCGGCGGCATCTTCCGCTTGCCCTCGGCGGTCGCGGGGCTGATCGGCCCCGCGGCGCCGATCGCCTACGTTGTCTGCGCGATCACCATGGGGCTGATCGTGCTCTGCTTCGCGGAGGCGGGGAGCCGCGTCTCGATGACCGGCGGGCCCTACGCCTACGTCGAGGTCGTCTTTGGCCCCTATGCCGGTTACATGGCCGGGGTCCTGCTCTGGATGCTCGGCACCACCGCGGTTGCGTCCGTGGCGAGCGCCTTTGCCGGCGCGGCTGCCGCGCTGCTTCCGGCCCTCGGCACGCCACTCGCGCGCGCCGTGCTCATTGCGGCCGCCTTCGCCTTCCTTGCAGCCGTGAACGTGACCGGCGTCAAGCGTGGCACCAGCCTCGTCACGGTGCTTGCGGTCGCCAAGCTCCTGCCGTTGCTCGTGCTGGTTGGCGTCGGCGTCCTCTCGATCCAGTCCGCCAACCTCGCGATTCCAGAGGTGCCAACCGGGGGCACGCTCGCCCGCACCGCGATCGTCTTGATCTTCGCCTTTACCGGCGTCGAGAGTGCGCTCGTCCCGAGTGGCGAGGTGCGCGATCCGTCGCGCACCGTTCCGAAGGCGATCGCGATTGCCATGATTGGCGTCACCTGCCTGTATCTCTCGGTCCACCTGGTGGCGCAGGGGGTGTTGGGCTCCGACGTGCTCGCGCAACAGAAGGCGGCACCGCTCGCTCGCGTGGCGGAGCAGCTCATGGGCGCACCGGGGCGGCTCCTGCTGCTGGCCGGCGCGTGCATCTCGATGTTCGGCTACGTGAGCGGCATGACGCTCGCCGTGCCGCGCGCCCTGTTCGCCTTTGCGCGTGATGGCTTCCTGCCGAAGATCATCGGCCGCGTGCATCCCGTGTACAAGACGCCGCACATCGCCATCGTCGTGCAATCGACCATCGTCTGCGCGCTGGCCATCGGCAACGAGTTCGAGGCGCTGGCGGTGCTCGCCAATCTGTCGGCGTTGCTGCTCTACGCCGCCTGCGCGCTCGCCAACATCCCGCTCCGTCGTCGTGGCATTCAGGATGAAGGCGCCACGCCATTCTCGCTCCCCGGCGGACCACTCATTCCGCTGCTGGCGTGTGCGGTCATCGCCTGGCTGTGCACGAGCATCACGCTCGAAGAGTGGGTCAAGGTCGGCGCAACGCTCGCCATCGCATCGGTGCTCTTCATGTTCACCAGGCGGCGGACCCCGGCGCCGTCCCCGGAGACCGCGTGAGCATGACCGACTCGCTGCTGCGCTTCCGTGACGCGTTCCCCATCCTCGCGGAACGCACCTACCTCGTCAGCAACTCGCTCGGCGCCATGCCGCGCACGGTCGCGGCCGACCTCGCCGAGTACGCCGAGCGCTGGCAAACCCTCGGCGTGAAGGCGTGGGCCAGCGACTGGTGGCACAAGCCGCTCGAGGTGGGCGACGCGCTCGCGCCGCTCATGGGGGCTGGTCCGGGCGAAGTCGCCATGGTGGCCAACGTCAGCATCGCGCACGCCGAGATCCTCTCCGCGATCGACTTCTCGGCCGGGCGCGACACGATCGTCATGACGGCGCTGGACTTTCCGTCGGTGCGCTATGTGGTCGATGCGATGGCGGCACGCCTGGGCGCGCGTGTCGTCGTCGTGCCGAGCGATGATGGCATCGGGATCGACGAGGAGCGCGTGCTGGCCGCGATCGACGAACGGACGGCGCTCGTGGCCATCTCGCACGTGCTCTTCCGGTCGGCGTACATCATGGATGCGCCGCGCATCATCGCTCATGCGCACGCGATGGGTGCGCTCGTGGCGCTCGATGCGTATCACTCCGTGGGCGTGTTGCCGGTGGACGTGCACGCCCTCGACTGCGACTTCCTCGCGGGGGGCGTGCTCAAGTGGCTCTGTGGCGGGCCCGGTGGATGCTTCTTGTACGTGAAGCCGGAGGTGTCGGCGCGTCTGGCCCCCGCGCTCACGGGGTGGCAGGCGCACCAGCGCCCGTTCGCCTTCGAGGACGAGATGGCCTACGCGAGCGGGTCGTGGCGCTGGCTCTCGGGCACGCCGCAGATCCCGGCGCTCTATGCCGCCACGGCCGGTCCGCGGATCGTGCACGAGGCCGGGATGACGAACATCCGCTCCAAGAGCATCCGGCAGACGACGCAGCTCATCGCGTTGGCCGATGCGCGGGGCTACAAGGTGAACGCACCACGCAACGACGCGCGGCGCGGCGGCACCGTCGCCTTCGATGTGCCGCACGGTTATGAGGTGGCGCAGGAGTTGCTCCACCGCGATGTCGTGATCGACTATCGGCCCGGGGCCGGCATCCGCGTGGCGCCGCACTTCTACACGACCGACGACGAGCTCGAGCGCTGCGTTTCCATGATCGACGAGATCATCGCCACCGGCGCGTGGGAGCGGCACACCGGTGCGCGCGCCGTCGTGACCTGACCAAACGGGCAGTTCGCGCCTTGCGGTCGCGCGGTCCGAACGGAATTGTTCGGAGAGTCGGTCGCACACCCCCGGGAGGCCCGCGTGAAGCCAGCACGTCAGCTGCGCA
>JANMLN010000127.1:0-62727 GCA_031372565.1 Gemmatimonadota bacterium
GCCGTTGTTGGTGCGGTCCGCCCCCGCCCGCCCCGGTCCCCGCCCCTTCGCGCCGGGCCCCCCCCGCTGCCCTTTTTGGGGGGGGGGGGCGCAAACAACCGCGGCCCTGGCCCCCCCCCCCGCACGACACCGACGCCTTGAGGGGGGGGCCGGATGTGGCTAAGCTTCTAGGCTGTCCATCAGAACGACCCACCACGACCGCCTTCGAGCATCTCAAAGCCACATGGCTACCGATTCGACCCTGCGTCCCGGCGAAATCAAGGACATCCTCCTCCGCGAAATCGAGGCGGCCGATCTCGGCACGCTCGACGTCGATGAAGTCGGGTCCGTGCTCGAGGTGAAGGACGGCATCGCCCGCATCTACGGCCTCACCAAGGCCATGGCCGGCGAGATGCTCGACGTGCGCGCGAGCGAGACGGGCGAGAACATCACCGCCCTCGCCCTCAACCTCGAAGAGGACAACATCGGCGCCGTCATTCTCGGCGACTTCCTGCAGCTCAAGGAAGGCGATGAAGTCCGCCGCACCGGGCGCGTGCTCGAAGTGCCGGTCGGTCCGGAGCTGGTCGGTCGCGTCGTGGACGCGCTCGGCCGCCCGATCGACGGCATGGGCGACATCAAGGCCACCACGACCCGCAAGGTCGAGAGCGAGGCGCCGGGCATCATCGTCCGTCAGCCCGTCAAGGAGCCCCTCCAGACCGGCATCAAGTCGATCGACGCGATGATCCCGATCGGTCGCGGCCAGCGCGAACTGATCATCGGCGACCGCGGCACCGGCAAGACGGCGATCGCGATCGACACGATCATCAACCAGAAGGGGACCGGCGTCATCTGCGTCTACGTCGCCATCGGCCAGAAGGCGTCGACGGTCGCCTCGGTGGTCGAGCGACTCAAGGAGGCCGGCGCGATGGACTACACCATCATTGTCGCCGCCACCGCGTCCGACCCGGCTCCGATGCAGTACATCGCGCCCTACACGGGCTGCGCGATGGCCGAGTACTTCATGTACAACGAAGGGAAGCCGACGTTGTGCGTGTACGACGACCTCTCCAAGCAGGCCGCCGCGTATCGCCAGCTCTCGCTGGTGCTCCGCCGTCCGCCGGGCCGCGAAGCGTACCCGGGTGACGTCTTCTATCTGCACTCGCGCCTGCTCGAGCGTGCCGCGAAGCTCCGCGAGGATGCCGACGTCGTGGACGGCGTGAACATTCTCAAGCCGGGTGGTTCGCTCACCGCGCTCCCGATCATCGAGACGCAGGCCGGCGACGTGTCGGCGTACATCCCGACCAACGTCATCTCGATCACCGACGGCCAGATCTTCCTCGAGTCCGACCTGTTCTACGCCGGTGTCCGTCCCGCCGTGAACGTCGGCATCTCGGTGTCGCGCGTCGGTGGCTCGGCGCAGATCAAGGCCATGTAGGGGGTCGCCGGTCGCTTGCGCCTCGACCTCGCGCAGTACCGTGAGCTCGAAGCGTTCGCGTCGTTCGCGTCGGACCTCGACGCCACCACCAAGCGCCAGCTCGACCGCGGCGCGCGCACGGTGGAGATGCTCAAGCAGGGGCAGTACCAGCCGATGCCGGTCGAAAAGCAGATCATGATCATCTACGCCGTCGCCAACGGCTTCATCGACGACGTCGCGGTCAACAAGGTGCAGGCGTGGGAGAAGGGGTTCCACGAGTTCATGGACACGCGTCACCCGAAGATCGGCGAAGCGATCCGCACGCAGAAGGCGCTCTCCAAGGACCTCGAGGCGGAGCTCAAGGCCGCCATCGCGGCCTGGAAGGCCGTCGCGCCGAAGTAACCGCTCCCTCCCCAGGCAACCGAGATGGCCAAGGGCCGCGAGCTCAAGGGACGGATCAAGTCCGTCGAGAACACCAAGAAGATCACGCGCACGCTGGAGATGGTCGCCACCTCCAAGCTCAAGCGCGCGCAGGATCGTGCCGTGGCGGCGCGTCCGTACGCGAACGCGCTCGCCGAGGTCATGGCGGCGCTCTACGCGCCGGAACTGGCCGAGCAGTTTCCGCTGCTGCGGCAGCCGAAGCAGGAGAAGACGGCGGCCATCATCCTGCTGACGTCCAACCGCGGCCTCTGCGGCGCGTTCAACTCGAACATCATCAAGGAAGCCCGCACCCTCATCAAGCAGCTCGAGGGCGACGGCACCGCGGTGGAACTGCACGCGGTGGGGCGCAAGGGGATCGGGTACTTCAAGTATCTCGGTCGTCCCATGGCGCTGCAGCGCACGGACCTCGGCGACAAGCCGACCGCTGCCGATGCGGCGTCGATCGTGGATGACGTGATGGCCCGCTTCGCGAGCGCCAAGCTCGATGCGGTGTACATCGTGTACGCCAAGTTCAACTCGGTGGTCAGCACCCCGCCGACGCACCAGCGCATCCTGCCGGTCGCGGCACCCGAGCGGAAGGGCGCGGTGCGGGACTTCATCCTCTCGCCGTCGCCCGAGCAGATCCTGTCGGAATTGCTGCCGCTCGCGGTGCGCAATGCGGTCTATCGGGCGCTCATTGAAACGGCGGCCGGGTTCCAGGCCGCGCAGCGCGCCGCGATGAAGAACGCCACCGACAACGCGTCGGACATGCTGACGACCCTTCGCCGGACATACAACCGCGCCCGTCAGGCGCAGATCACGCAGGAAATCGCCGAGATCGTGGGCGGCGCCGCCGCACTCAGCGGCTGAGCCGACGCTCCGTCTCGTCCCCGTTCGTTCGCCTTCCCTTCACGCATCCGCTTCTTCCATGGCCACCGCAGCGCAGCCCCTCGCCATCGGCCGAGTCGTCCAGGTCATCGGCCCCGTGCTCGACGTCGAGTTCGAGAACGACCACCTTCCGGAACTCTTCAACGCCATCACGGTGGAGATCGCCGGCGGGCGCGTGGTCACGGCCGAAGTGCAGCAGCACATTGGCCGCAACCAGGTGCGCGCGGTCGCGATGTCGACCACGGACGGCGTCGAGCGCAACATGTCCGTCACCGATACCGGGTCGCCGATCATGGTGCCGGTGGGTGATGCCGCACTCGGCCGCATCCTCAACGTGCTCGGCGAGCCGATCGATCAGGGCGCCGACATCCCGAAGACGGCGCTGCGCTGGCCGATTCACCGCAAGCGTCCCGATTTCACCGCCCTCGAGCCCAAGACGGAAGTCTTCGAGACGGGCATCAAGGTGGTGGACCTGATCGCCCCCTTCGTGAAGGGTGGCAAGATCGGGCTCTTCGGCGGCGCCGGCGTGGGCAAGACGGTCGTCATCCAGGAGCTCATCAACAACGTCGCCCGCGTGCACGGCGGCAAGTCGGTGTTCTGTGGCGTCGGCGAGCGGACCCGCGAGGGGAACGACCTCTACCTCGAGTTCAAGGAAGCGGGCATCCTGTCGAAGGTGGCGCTCATCTACGGGCAGATGAACGAGCCGCCGGGTGCGCGGTTGCGCGTCGGCCTCTCCGGGCTGACGGTGGCCGAGTACTTCCGCGATCAGGAGAACGCGGATGTGCTCGTGTTCATCGACAACATCTTCCGTTTCACGCAGGCGGGTTCGGAAGTGTCGGCGCTGCTGGGCCGCATGCCGAGCGCCGTGGGCTACCAGCCCACGCTGGCCACCGAAATGGGCGAGCTGCAGGAGCGCATCACCTCGACGCGCAACGGCTCGATCACGTCGGTGCAGGCGATCTACGTGCCGGCCGACGACATCACGGACCCGGCACCGGCCACGGCGTTCGCACACCTGGACGCAACGGTCGTGTTGTCGCGCCCGATCTCGGAGCTGGGCATCTATCCTGCGGTGGATCCGCTCTCGTCCACCAGCCGGATCCTCGATCCGCAGTACGTCGGCGAGCGCCACTACAACGTGGCCCGCAGCGTGCAGCGCACCTTGCAGCGCTACAAGGAACTGCAGGACATCATCGCCATCCTCGGCATGGACGAGCTCTCGGAAGAGGACAAGCTCGTCGTGGGCCGCGCGCGCCGCATCCAGCGCTTCATGTCGCAGCCGTTCTCGGTGGCCGAGCAGTTCACGGGCATCACCGGCCAGCAGGTGAAGCTGGAAGAGACGATCTCGAGCTTCGAGCGCCTCGTGGCGGGCGAGTTCGATCAGTATCCCGAGCAGGCCTTCTTCATGTGCGGCGGCGCTGACGACATCAAGAAGAACGCCGAGAAGCTGGCGAAGGCATAACGATGCCGCTGACGGTCCAGGTGATCTCGCCGGAGCGCGTGCTGTTCGAGGGCACGTCGCCGAGCGTGACGGCGCCCGCGCACGATGGCGAGGTGGGGATCCTGCCGAGCCACGCGCCCCTGATGACGCTGTTGGGCGCGGGGGAGCTCCGGTTGGGGAGCGGCGAGCGCTTTACGGTACGGGGCGGCTTCCTGCAGGTGGCCGACGATGTGGTGCGCGTCGTGACCGAGTGGGCGGAGCAGCGCTGACTTCGGGAATCACGAAGTGGTGTCGTAATGACACATTAAGAGGGGGAGATGACTTCTGGTCATCTCCCCTTTGTCACTTGCCACATGTTCCCGAGTTCCTTACGATTTCCCCACTGGGGGTTTCCAAGGGCCGGAAACCGCCGGACTGTGGCGTCTTCGCAATGACCGTGTGACGTGGGCGATGCTCACGTGCCGACGGCGTGCGAGGTCGTCGCCGTTGTGCGGAGTGGAGTATCGGTTCCCGAGCGAGGGAGGATGAGCCCCACACTGAATTTGTCAGCGTGAAGGTGTTCGTTGTTGGTTCGTGGTTGTGGGAAGGTTGCCGCTGTGCAGTGGCAACGCAGGTGCGGGATGCATGTGCAGGAGTTGTTCGCGAGTTGTTCGTACGCAGTGAGTACCAGCAGTGCACGCAGCTTCATCGCAGCAGTTGTACCACCCTTTCACAGTTTCATCGAGGCAACGAGATGAATATTCGGATACGGATCTTGAGCGGGATCGCGGCGTTGGCTGCGTTCGTGGGCACGAGTGCCACGGCGCAGGCACAGACGGCGACGATCAGCGGCAAGGTGGTCTCGGAGCAGGGGAATCCCCTGCTGGGGGCCAATGCGACCATCCCCGAGCTTGGGGTATCGGTCGGCTCGAACACGACGGGTATCTTCACCATCGTCATCCCCGGCGCGCAGGTGAAGAACCAGACGGTCACGCTGCGCGTTCGCGCCATCGGCTACGTGCCGATCAATCGGCAGATCGTCATCAAGGCTGGGACGCAGACGTCCGACTTCACGTTGCGCGCCGACGTGAACAAGCTCTCGCAGGTTGTCGTCACGGGTGTGACGGGCGCGACGGAAGCCACCAAGGTGCCGTTCGCCACGAACACGATCACGGCGGCCGACCTTCCGGTTCCGGCCACCAACCCGCTGACGCAGATCGCCGGCAAGGTGCCGGGCGCTGCCATCGTGTCGGCCAACGGCCGCCCGGGCGCGCAGCCTGCGGTGCTCCTCCGTGGTCCGAACGCCATCTCGGCGGCCGGTCGCGGTCAGGACCCGCTCTACATCGTGGACGGCGTCATCCTCAACGGCCCGCTCCCTGCGCTCAACCCGCAGGACATCGAGTCGGTCGAAGTGGTGAAGGGCGCGGCCGCCGCGTCGCTCTACGGCGCGCGCGCCGGTAACGGCGTCATCTCGATCACGACCAAGTCCGGCAAGGGCCTGGGCGGCGCCGATGGCGTCCGCTTCTCGTATCGCGGTGAGTATGGCTCGAACGACATCGAGCGCCAGATCGGCATCGCGCAGCGCCACGGCATGTACCTCGACGAGACGGGCTCGCGCTTCTGCACCACGGGCAGCCTCGCGTCGGGCACGGCCATTCCCGGCCAGACCTTCGCCTGCGTGCGCACGCTCAACTACCAGGCCGAAGCGTTCCGCATCAACGACCAGGGCGGCGACTTCGCGCTGGCGCCGGCGGCGACCTTCACGCTCGATCCGGGCTCGGCCGTGACCGGTCAGCTCATCCGCAACCGCTTCCAGGCCGAGCAGTGGCCGGGGGCGACCTACAATGCGGTCGAGCAGCTGGCCCAGCCGACGGCCTTCTACATCAACAACCTCGACATGACCGGGCGGTATGCGCGCACGAGCTTCTTCGCGTCGCTCAACCAGCTCAACCAGGGGGGCGGCATCCGCGGCCTCCAGGGCTTCCGGCGTCAGTCGGTTCGCGCCAACATCGACCACTCGGTTGGCACGGACTGGAACTTCGCGATCCGCACCTACTACGCGCGCTCCTTCGAGGACGGCAACAACTTCGAGGAAGGCGGCGGTGGTGTGTTCTTCCGCCTGACCCGCGTGCCCCCGATCTCGAACCTGCTCCGCACGGACAGCAAGGGACGCGTCTTCGTTCGCAACAACCTGCAGGGCTCGGGCTCGCAGAACGACAACCCGGTCAACCTGCTCGCCTCGACCAACTACGGCCGCGAGACGGACCGCTTCATCGCGGGCACGTCGGCCCGGTACACGCCCAACAGCTGGCTCGATATCGAAGGCAACTTCTCGTATGACGCCTCGAGCCGGAACGAGAAGCTGTTCCAGGACCGCGGATATCGCACGCCGGGCCCTGCGGCCTCGTCGGCGAACAACGGCTTCCTGAGCCGCCAGAACGTCAGCGCGGTGGCGTACAACAGCAGCCTGAACGCCACGCTGCGCAAGGATTTCGGCACGCAATTCCGCACCCGCCTCAACCTGCGCACGCTGTACGAGCAGCAGGACGGCCTGAACTTCAACCTGGCCGGCAGCGTGCTGGGCGCGACGGGCATCAACGCGCCGGGCAACATCGTTGACCAGACGCAGATCACGATCGGCGGCACCGAGACCTCGGTCCGGCAGATTTCGTACTTCGCCGGACTGAACCTGGAGTACAAGGATCGCTACATCGTGGACGCGCTCATCCGTCGCGACGGCTCGTCGCTGTTCGGGTCGGGCAATCGGTGGGCGAACTTCGGTCGCGTGTCGGGCGCCTATCGCATCACGCAGGAGCCCTGGTTCAAGGTTCCGGGCGTCAGCGAGCTCAAGCTGCGCGGGTCGTACGGCACCGCCGGTGGCCGTCCGAACTTCACGGCACAGTACGAGACGTTCAGCGTCACCAGCACGGCCATCCAGTTCGGCAACCTGGGCAACCGGTTCCTCAAGCCCGAGAACATCGGCGAACTGGAACTCGGCTTCGATGCGGAGTTCTTCAACCGCATCGGCGTCAACTTCACCTACGCGAAGTCGCAGGCCGAAGACCAGATCCTGCTGGTGCCGTCGCCGGCCATCACCGGCTTCCGCAACCAGTGGCGGAACGCGGGCACGATCCAGAACGAGACCTACGAGGCCTCGGTCAACGTGCCGATCTTCACGGGCCGCGACCTGAGCTGGTCCGTGCGCACGATCTTCGATCGCACGCGCACCACGATCACCAAGCTCGATGTGCCGCCGTTCAACTTCGGCTCGAACTTGCAGGCGACGGATGCGGTCTTCCGCGCCACCCCGGGCCGCGCCTTCGGCGAGATCTGGGGCCGCACCTTCCTGACCGGGTGTGAGCAGCTGCCGACGGCGACCAACACGCCGGGTGGCTCGGTCAACTACCAGGCCGAGTGCTTCAATGGCAACTACTTCGCCAAGAACAACGAAGGCTACCTGTCGTACACGGGCTCGCGCGCTGGCGTGAACCCGACGAACGGCGGCCAGGGCATCACGAACAACCTGTGGAACACGGGCCTGCCCGCGGCATGGGCGCCGTGGGGCGCGCCGCTCGCCTTCGGTCACCCGATCGTGATGCGCGACAACAACGGCAGCGCGGTCATCAACCCGCTCGGCAGCTCGCTGCCCGACTACCGCGTTGCGGTGTCGTCGTCGTTGCAGTACAAGCGGTTCACCGGCTTCGTGCTCGTCGACGCCACGATGGGTCGCGGCATCTGGAACCAGGGCCGTTCGTGGTCCTACCTCGACTTCCTGAGCGTGGACGGTGACCAGACCGGCCGCTCGGTGCAGACCGCCAAGCCGATGTCGTACAACTACCGCGCGGGCCTGCCGGACAACGGCGCCGGCTTGGGCGGCTTCTACGACATCCTGGCCGCGAACAGCAAGATGGTCGAGAACATCAACTACGCGAAGGTGCGTGAAGTCGCACTCAGCTACCGCGTGGGCAAGGTGCAGGGGCTGTTCGGCGACTGGAACCTCTCGGTCATCGGCCGCAACCTGTACACCTTCACCGGCTACCGCGGCTTCGATCCTGAAGTCGGGTTGGCCTCGGGTTCGGGCGGCAACAACGCGGGCTCGGCGGCGATCAACGCCATCGATGCCTTCACCTTCCCGAACACGCGCAGCTTCACCTTCTCGCTCGGCACCACTTTCTGACCCTTCGCCGAGAGTCCGGTGGCAGCGGTTGCCACCGGACTCAGGCTTCCTTCCGAGGATTCATGATGCACATGTCCCGTAGGGTGTTCGCCACGCTGGCGTTGGCCGCCGTGGCGTGCAGTCCCGAAGACCAGTTGACGGTGCAGAACCCGAACAACCCCGAGACGGCCCGTACGCTGGCCCGTCCCGCGGATGTCGAGAGCTTCATCGCCGGTTCGTTCGCAACGTGGTACGACGCCAGCATGGGCGGTAGCAATGATGGCGTGCAGAACCAGATGGCCGTCATGGCCATGGAGAACGGCTCGTCCCTCGCGAACTTCGCGATGGGTCCGCGCGGCGCACTGCCGCGGTCCCCAGCCCTCAACGCGCGGCAGAACTTCGCCTCGACGCAGAACCTGAAGGAGTACAACGCCCTGTCGCGCTCGGCCGCCTCGGCTGCCCTCGGCATTGCACGTCTGGATGCCGGCGTCAACCTTGGCACCACGGCGCAGAACCAGCGCGCTCGTTCGTTCGGGTTCTTCGTGATGGGCCTCTCGCTGGGCTACCTGTCGCTCGTGTACGACTCGGCTGCGGTCACCAACCCGCAGACCGCCGCGCTCCTGCTCGCGGGCTCGCCGGCCGCGATCGATCTCGTCGGCCGCGACACGGTCCTGGCGCGCTCCATGGCGTACATGGACTCCGCGATCACGTGGGCAACGGATCCGACGACGGCGGCAGCCTTCCCGCTCCCGGCGAACTGGATTCCATCCAACGCGCTCACGAGTACGCAGTACGTGCAGCTCATCCGCTCGTTCAAGGCCAAGATCCGGGCCCAGTGGGCGCGGAACCCCACCGAACGTGCGGCCGTGAACTGGGCGCTGGTGCTGGCGGATGCGCAGGCGGGCATCACGAGCGACTTCATCCTCACGACCAACACCACGACACTGTTCAGCCCGGCGTGGCCGGTGCAGCACTACATCTACGGCACCTGGCACCAGATGCCGTACTCGATGATCGGCATGGCCGACACGTCGGGTGGCTATGCGGCGTGGATCGGTGGCGCTCCGCTTGGCGGACGCGGCATTGGCACGCCCAGCATTCCGTTCGCCATCCAGACGCGCGACCTGCGCTTCCCGCAGCCGGCGTTCTCTGCCGCGCAGCCGACGGGTGGCTCGGTGCGTGATCAGCTCACGCGTGGTTCGGCGCCGCTCACCGGCGGTGTTGCGGGATGTTCGTTCCCGGCCACTGCAGTCGCTGGCGCACCGCCAACCTGCACGGCCGCGAATCAGATTCCGCTCGCCGTCGCGGGCGTGGCCGGTGGCCGTCCGTACTTCCGCATGCGTCCGTCCGGCGAGGATCCGTCCGCTGCTGGCTTCTTCGATTCGCAGTACGACTATTACCGGTTCCGTGCCTGGTTCAACCCGCCGTCCAACCGCAACGGGGCGTTCCCGCTGATGGTGCGCGCCGAGGTGTTGGGCTTGGTGGCCGAAGCGGCCATCCGGACTGGCAACTTCCCGGCGGCCACGGCAGCCATCGACCTCACGCGGGTGCCCAATGGCCTCCCGTCGGTCGCTGGTATCGCTGACCTCGTCACCCCGGTTCCGGGTGGCATTCAGGGGTGCATTCCGCGCGTACCGACCGGCGCGACCGGTCCGGTGGTGTGCGGTAACCTCCTCGAGGCCATGAAGTACGAGAAGCGTCTCGAGACGGCCTTCACGACGTTCGGCGGCTGGTTCTTCGATTCGCGTGGTTGGGGCGACCTGCCGCAGGGCACGTCGGTCCAATGGGCGGTACCTTGGCAGGAGCTCGACGCTCGCGTCAAGACGCCGTACGACCGTCCGTTCACCGAGCTCGCCGGTCCGTCCGCGTACGGCTGGTAAGCACGTGATCCGTTTGATCTCGCCTGCGTCCGTGGAGTCGGCCACCCCAGTGGGTGGCCGGCGCCATGGCGTGCGCGCGTTCGCTCGCACGACGCAGGTCGGGCTCCTGGCTGTGCTGCTGCTCATGCCCACCGTGGGGTGTTACGACGTTCGACCCACGATGGACCTGACACCGAAGCCCGATGTGGATGTGTCCCTCGACCTCACGGATGCAGGACGCATCAGTGCCGCAAACCAACTGGGACCCGAAGTCCGGTCGGTCACTGGGCGCATCGTGTCGTCGACTGAAACCGATGTCACCCTGGCCGTGCGCGACGTTTCGTACCTGCGCGGTCAGGAAACGCACATGAGCGGTGAGTCCGTCACGTTCAAGCGGACTGAACTCTCCGCGGCTACCGAGCGGCAGTTCTCGGCCAGTCGGTCGTTGCTCCTTGCCGGGGCGATTCTTGTCGCGGCAGGGGTCTTTGTCGGTACCCGCGGTCTCATCGGACAGGGCGGCAGCTCGCAGACCGAACCCATCTGTCCGCCCACTGGATGCAGCAGCTCGTTCCATCCCTGACGGATTCTCGTTGACCCATGCTCCCAGGCTGAACACCGCACCCTCGACGCGGTGGCTGGCCTGACTCAATCCTCCGGAGTCTGATACATGAAGATTACTCGCTACAGTGCACTTGCCCTGCTGCTGACCGCTGGCAGCGTGGCGTGCGAAAACAACACGGGCGGTACGCCGACCGTGATTCCGCCGCGCGCATACGTGCGCTACGTGAACGCCGTGAGCGACCAGAACACGCTCGACGGCCGCTTTACCGATCTGGTCGAAGGCTCGCCCAACTTCACGGGGGTGCAGTTCCGCCAGTTCACCCCGTATCAGGCCGTCGATCCGGGTGCGCGCGCCTTCTCCGTCTTCGTGAACCCGCTCACCTTCGCGGCCACGGCGACGCCGACTCAGCAGTCGCAGATCGCGCAGTACCTCGTCAAGTCGGGCACGCTCAACGTCACGGCCGGCAAGTATTACACGGTCTATCACGTTGGCCGCTCGGGACTCTCCTTCGCGATCCTGCCGGGTGCCTCCGACTCGATCCCGACCGGGGCAACCAACCCCGCGCTCAACTCGCTCGTCCTGGTCGAGGACGTGATCCCGTCGTTCCCGTCGCCCGCTCCCGCGCAGGTCGCGGTGCGCGTGGCGAACCTCGGTCAGGCGCCGGTGGTCGGTGACACCGCCTTCGCCAGCCTCGGCAATCTCGACATCTACGTCGATACCGGTCGCGTGACGCCGGCCGCGGTGCTCGTGACCGCGCCGCCGGTGGGCAATGCGTATGCCAACGTGCCGCCCGCTCCGGCGACCGGCTTCGTGACTTCCTACGTAACGCTCGGCTCGCGTGCCGCCAGCGCTGCGGCGGCTGCCACGGGCCAGAACTGCCCGGCGCAGACCAACACGTTCGTGTACTGGGCGGTGCCTGCGGGCACCACGCCGGCTGCCACGAGCGCGAGCATCCGGTCGTGCATCATCGGCGTCGCCGGCACCACGACGCTCAACGGGACCGGCGGCGCGCAGACCCCGGGCTCGGTCATGACCACGTTCATCTTCCCGGCTGCGCCCAGGTTCACGCCCGCCCGGCGCCTCGGTGCGGCGTTCCGCGCTGCGGCCGTCGCCACGACGGTTGATCGCAATCCGCCGCGCACGGCTCCGTAATCGTTCGGCTCGACCTGCTGGACCTCGTCGCCCGCGTTCGCTCCTGAACGCGGGCGACGATTCGTTTACACCGCCACGCGGGCCAGCAACGCACGCACCAGCGCCCACGACCGGACCGTGGCGCCACGCTCCGACTCGACGACCGCGCGGGCGCGCTGGCCCACGGTGCGCCCTTCGGCCGCTCCGTCAGCGAGCCAGTGCGTGAGTCGCCGGGCCACGCTGCTCACGTCGCCCTCAGCGGCGCCCCCACCGGCCTCCAGGAGCCGCAACGCATCTCGGCTTCGGGAATGCTGCGGCCCGAACAGCACAGGGGCTCCGAACGCCGCCGGCTCAAGCACGGAATGCAGCCCCGCCGCGTGGAAACCGCCTCCCACAAAGGCCGCGTTCGCGAGCGCGTACAGGTCGCCCAGCACCCCCATCCGGTCCACGAGCACCACGTCGGCTGCGGCCGCGCCTGCGCTCCCGATCCGGCCGCAGGACAGGGCCGCCGCGCTCGCCCACCCCTCGATTGCGGCCAGATGCGGCGCACCCAACTCATGCGGAGCGATGATCAGGCGCGCGGTCGGCACATCGGCGCGCAGGCGCGACCAGGCGGGGAGCAACACGCGCTCGTCGGCGGGCCAGGTGGAGCCTGCGACCAGTGTCGGCCGGCCGTCGAGCAAAGGCGCCACGACGGGATGGTCGCGTGTCACGCGCTCGGCGCGCTGGGCCACCTGGTCGTAGCGGGTGTCTCCGGTCACGGAGATGGCCGTGGGCCGCACCCCTGCGGCGACCAGTCGCTCGGCGTCGTCAGCGGTGATCGCGCCCACCCGGTCGAGGCTGGCGTACGCCGAACGCAGCAGCGACCATAGGCCACCCGCGCGCCGGGAGTCCGCTCCAAGCTGCGCGCTCACGAGGCCGATCGGGACGCGCCGCGCCGAGGCCTCCTGGACGAGGACCGGCCAGACATCGGCCTTGGTGAACACGAGCGCGCTGGGGCGCAGCGCCGCGAGCAAGCGGTGTGCGTTGTGTCGCGTATCGAAGGGCAAAGCGGCCGTCACGTCCGCCGGAACGCCGCGGGCGAACGGTTCGGCCGAGGGGCTGAACCAGGTGAAGGCGCGCAGGAGCTCCGGCATCTCTGCGGCTGCCAGCTCGAGCACGGGTCGCGCCTGCAATCCTTCGCCCACCGACGCGGCGTGCATCCAGAGGAGCGGCGCCTCGGCCCGCCGCGCGCTCTCGCCCCATGCCTCGAGGTGCGCCAGCGACGCAGCACGCTGGGAAAAGGTGCGAGCGAGCTTGCCGCCAGCGGAGGCGGGCACGAGGTGCGCGAGTGCCTCGGCCAGTTGCATGGCCGCGAGGTAGGGCGGGACACTCCAGGACATCACGAGCGGGGGAGCTCCGTGAAAAGAAACGCGGCGGGCGCCCGAGAGGGACCCGCCGCGCTTGTGACCGCCGAAGCGGCCATGACGACTACTTGTCGGCCAGAATGATCAAGCGTCCGCAATCAGCCGGCGGCGCGGCGGTCGTGCGACCGGTGGCAACGATGCCAGCCGGCACGCCGCACTGCGGCAGCCACGCCGTGGCGGAGAGCGGGTCGACCGCACGCGCCTGGCCCGGGAAGGGCGCGGCCGGGAACGGGCGGGGGTCGCCGAAGACGACCGTGCGAACCACGGCGCCGGTGCCCGTGATGCTGCCGGTCGCGAGCGGGGTGGACGTCGCCGGAACCGCGTTGGCCAGATACACCTCGACGGTCAGGTTGCCCTGCGCCTCCGGACGGTACGCCGTCCGGGTCAGGCGACCAAGTCCGATCACGTCCGGCGTCGCGGGACGCGCGCTGCCGGTGGGGTAGATGTACACGTCGACGGCGTCGCTGGCGTTCGTGAGGTAGTCGACGCCGTTGTAGACGCGGACGAGCGAGCTATCCGCGCGCGAACCGGCTGTGTCCGGGAGTGCAACGAAGCCGTAGATCGGGGCAGGGCCCGGGAGCAACGGGTTCACGATGACGTTGCCAAACGAGATGATCGTGAACTTGCCGTCGACGCCGAGGCCCGCAACGCCACTGAAGAAATTCGACGTGGTCCCGGTGACGCGAATGGCGAGCTGGCTCGCCCACGGCACCGTCACGTACGTCGGTGTGGCGGACGAGGTCGCACCGAATGCCACCGTCGTGGTCGTGGGACCATGAATGAAATCGAGGCTGGCGGTATCGCCGGTGACGTTGACGTACCGCACCTGGGCATTGCCCGAGGCAAGGCTGGGTGCCGTCGAGTCGTCCTTGCAGCCGACGAGCGCGACGATGGCGAGTGACGCTGCGAACGAACCAAGGAGTCGCATGCGGAATACCTACGGGGTTCTAGGGTGGGAATTCAACAAACGGCATCGGTGCACCCGACGCCGCGAGCACGGCCGCGCCGACCCGAGCAGGCTCAGGGCAGCAACGACGTGTAACGCGGAAGCCTCTAAACTCCCCACTCCGGCCGTATCTCGCAAGGCCGTAACGAAACGGTAGTTCCGAAAGGGGGAGGCCTGGGGATTGGGCCGGCGCAGGCTCGGTTCGGTTGTTTCGCGGTATTCGGCCCTCGGCGGTTGGCCGACTGGCTACTTTTTGGCGGCCTTGACCAGCATCTGGTCGATGATCTTCGTGAAGTCGGCCGCGGGCATCAGTCCGGCCACGGCGGTGTCGCCGATAAAGAAGCTGGGGGTGCTGTTGACCCCCGCGCGCACGCCGCGCCCGGCGTCGGCGTCCACGAGCACCCGGGCCCTCTTCTGGCTGACGCACCCCCGTTGTGCGGTCAGGTCGAGGCCCGCTTTCTGGGCCAGTCCCTCGAAGACCGCCGTGGGGTCGCCCACCTGTGCCCACTGCTCCTGCGAGGCGAACAGGGCGTCGTGGAAGGCCCAGAACTTCCGCTGCGCGGCGGCGCACATGGCCGCGTCGGCCGCCGGCTGGGCGTTCTTGTGCATCGGCAGGGGAAAGTTGAGGAACGCGACACGCACCTTCCCCGTGTTCACGTAGTCCCGCCGCAGGACCTCATCGACCTGATCGTGCCACTGCTTGCAATAGGGGCACTGGAAGTCGGAAAAGATCACGACCCACACCTTGGCCTTGTCGCTGCCCAGAATACGCCCGCTGTCGGCGCGGGCGACGAGCGCCGTATCGAACAGGAGCGGTTTGGCTGGTTGCGCGGCCGGCGCGGCGGGTGCCGCAGGGCGCGCCTGCGCGCCGAGCGCGAGCGGGAGGCAGAACGTGATGAGGGCAGCGAGTCGGCGCACGAGGCGTGGGGTCAAGGAAGGTGGCCAGACGCGTGGGGCGCGCCTGCAGGGCAAAATACACCGCCACCGCGCAACCGATGCGGCGAATCTTCGGTGCCGCCGGGGACGTAGTATTGTCACAAGACGCGCGCACCGATGCGGGGGTTCCGTGTCGACCGCTCTCGACCCGAACAGGAGCTCGACCTGACCGTGTGGATGACCGCCGTGGTGCCGCCGCCGCTGCTCAAGGGCGTGATGGTCTGGGCGGCGTTGCAGCTCCAGCTTCCGGCCCCGACCGGGATGGTGAACGACCTGGCCGGGGTGCTCCCGGCGGCCACGGCGGCGCGTCTCGAGCGGCTCGTGACTGCCGTGCGCGCCAAGTCCGGGGGCGAGATCGCCGTCGTGACGCTGCGTGACCTGGGCGGGCGCGAGGCCGGCGATGTCGCCCTCCAGATCGGCCGTGAGTGGAAGATTGGCGCCAACGCCGACATCGGCGACAAGCGCCGCAACGCCGGTGTGGTGCTGCTGGTGGTGCCCAAGGAAACCAGCGCCGATGGGCGCGGCCGCATGTACATCGCCACCGGCCAGGGGACCGAAGGGTTCATCAACGATGCCGTGGCAGGCGATATCCGCCGCGAAGCGATGCCCCTGTTGCGGGCCGGCGACTACGCGAGCGCGATCACGCTGATGACGCAGCGGCTCTCGGAGCGCTTTGCGGCAGAGTTCGCGTTCACGCTCGACTCCATGGACCTGCAGCGCGTCGCGGCTCCGCGCGCGCCACCGCGACGCTCGAGCGGCATCACTCCCGTGTTATTCATCTTCGGCATCACGTTCATCTTCATCGTGCTCTCGATACTGTCACGTCGCGGGGGCGGGATGGGCGGCGTCTATCTTGGTGGGGGGGGGTGGTCGTCGGGTGGTGGCGGCGGATGGTCGCGCGGCGGCGGTGGGGGCGGTGGGTTTGGCGGCTTCGGTGGTGGTGGGGGCTTCAGCGGAGGAGGATCCGGTGGCGACTGGTAGCACGCAGGGGGTTGCACCCGCGCGCATGGGCACGGACGCGCTGGTGCCGCGACTCGTCGCCGCGCTCGGCGCGTCGCTCGACGCTGTGGTGCTGTTCGGGTCGGCGGCGGGTTCCGAGCATCATCAGGCGCATTCGGACATGAATGTGCTGGTGCTGCTCTCGCGCTTCGGTCCGGGCGAACTCACGCCGGCGTTTGCGGCGGTGACGCGCGATTGGGCGGCGGCTGGGCAGCCGACTCCCCTGGTCATGACGTCGGCGGAGTTTCATCGCAGCACGGACATCTTTCCCATCGAGCTCGGCGACATCCTGGCTCGGCACAGGGTGCTGCACGGCGAGGTGTCGTTCGCGGGGATGCAGGTGGCGGCGGCGAATCTGCGGCTCCAACTGGAACAGGAGGCGATGGGGAAGCTGCTCAAGCTGCGGAGTGCGATCCTCGCCGCCGATGGCGATGCCGACCGGCAGCGCGCGCTGTTGGTGAAGAGCTTCTCGACGTTCATGGTGCTCTTTCGCGCGCTGGAGCGATTGGTCGGCGCGCCACCGACCGACGGATACGACGAACTGGTGGGGTCGGTTGCGGTGCGCGTCGGGTTCGACGCGGCGCCCTGGCTGGCGGTCGCACGGCACCGGCGTGGCGCGGGGCCGCTCGATGGTCCGGCCGCACTCCTGCCCGGGTACCTGGCGGGGGCGGAGAAACTTGCGGCCTTTCTGGACGTATATCCTACGGGAGCGTAGCGCGGCATCGGCCGCACGGCGTTTCCCCTTCTTCAACGGACAATGACAACGATGCGACGCATCTGGCTGGCCGCTGTCGTGGCGCCTCTGGCGCTGACGGGCTGCGGGTACAACTCGATCCAGAAGTTTGATGAACAGGCGCAGGCGGCCAAGCAGCAGATCGAAGTGCAGTTGCAGCGGCGTGCGGACCTGATCCCCAATCTCGTGCAGACCGTGAAGGGGTATGCGGCGCAGGAGGAGGCGATCTTCGTGAAGGTCGCCGAGGCGCGTGCGGGGCTGCTGGGGGCCATCAAGGGGGGCGATCCGGCGCAGATGGCGGACGCCAACCAGGGGCTCACGGGGGCGATGGGGCGGTTGCTGGCGATTTCGGAGTCGTACCCGCAGCTCAAGAGCGACCAGTCGTTCTTGCGGCTGCAGGACGAGCTGGCCGGGACGGAGAACCGGATCGCGGTGTCGCGGACGGATTACAACGCGGCGGTGCAGACGTACAACACGTACATCCGGTCGTTTCCGCAGGTGCTGACGGCGAAGGCGACGGGGGCGAAGGAGCGGACGTACTTCGAGACGACGTCGGCGGCGGCGAAGGAGGTCCCGACGGTGGATTTCGGGAAGGGAGACGGTTCGAAGAAGCCATAGCTTTTCCCGTGGTGTAGGCGGGTCGGCTTCGGGTTTTATTCTGTTCCATTAAGATATTGTTAATCGGCTCAAGTTCTGGGGATTCCGGGGCTTGGGCCGATCTTTTCTTATTGACAGCACCGTGACGGACACGTACCGTCACAATCATGGAACCTTACCGCCTCGGCTTTTCCGTGGGCGGCGGCGTTGGCTTCGTACCCGAAGCGGCGTCGCCCGACCGTGTATTCGGTTGGGCGACGCCTCGTTTTTTTCTTCGGAACGAGCGGCGTTTGGCCACCCAATTGGCGATCCGAGGTTCAGGCCCCGGTCCGGTGTCGCGCGGGCACGCGGGAGCCGGCTGACGGCGATCCCCGAGAGCTGAAGGAGGGCTACGTCACGCGTACAGCTGTTGTTCGAGTAGGTGAAGTGCCGCAGGGTAGTGCAGGAGTAGCAGGCAGGAGTGGAGTGCTGGTGAGCGCCGCCGACCATCGGCGGGAAACATTCCCGGAGGAACGAGGACTCATGAATCGCAACGTGTTTCGTCTGATGAGTGCGGTGGTCGCATCGGCAGTGATGCCGATGGCGGCAATTGCGCAGCAGGCGACGATCACGGGCAGCGTGCGGAACGAGCTCGGTGAGCCGCTTCGCTACGCAACCGTGTCCGTCGAGCGCCTGAACGCAGGGGCGCAGACCAATGAGAACGGCGTCTATACCATCGTGGTGCCCGGCGCGCGCGCCGAGGGCCAGTCGGTGACGATCACGGCCCGGTTGGTGGGGTTCAAGCCGCAGAGCCAGACCTTCGTGCTGGCGTCCGGCACGTCGACCAAGGATTTCCGTCTCGAGAAGAACCCGCTGCTCCTGGGTGAGGTCGTCGTGACGGGTTCGGGCACGACCAACGTTCGCGAGCGTCTCGCCTCGGACATTTCATCGGTCAAGTCCGAAGACATCAAGAAGTCGAACGAAGTCAACATCGTGAACTCGTTGGCCGCCAAGGCCCCGGGCGTCGAAGTGACGTCGCAGGCAGGTGATCCGGGCGCAGGCAGCCAGATCATCATCCGCGGCATCAAGACGCTGCAGGGTTCGGCGCAGCCGCTGTTCATCGTCGACGGCGTGCCGATCGACAACTCGTCGACGTTCACCAGCCAGTCGGGCGACATCGGCACGGTGACGACCAACCGTGCGGCCGACATCAACCCGAACGACGTCGAGTCGATCGAAGTCCTCAAGGGTGCGGCCGCCTCGATGCTCTACGGCCAGCGCGCCTCGGCCGGCGTCATCCTGATCACGACCAAGGCCGGTCGTGCCGGCGAGACCCGCTACACGCTGTCGTCGAACAACACGTTCGATGAAGTCAACCGAACGATCCCGATGCAGTCCACGTACTGCCGCGGCAACAAGGGGGTGAATGCGGCCCCCGAGTGCGGTGGTCCGGCCTACGGCCTCGGCGCCGCGCCGCAGTCCCGCTCGTGGGGCAATGTGGTCCCGACGGGCACGCAGACCTACGATCACTTCGGTGAGCTCTTCCGCACGGGCAACACGTTCGACAACACGCTCTCCATCTCCGGTGGTGATGCGCGTCGCACATTCTTCCTGTCGGCCGGCGCGACCAACCAGAAGGGCATCATCGTCGGGCCGAACAACGAGTACAACCGGTACACGGTCCGCCTCAAGGCGACGCAGCAGCTGACGGATGAACTCCGCATCGGCGGCAACATCAGCTACGCCGACATCCGGGCGCGCTACGTGCAGCGCGGCAACAACCTGAACTCGCTCCTCCTCGGCGCAACGCGCACCCCGCCCGAGTACAACAGCGCCAACTACGTCGATGCGGTCACGGGTGCACAGATCAGCTACCGCCGCCCGCGCCCGATCGACATCACGCAGGACCCGGTGTACGACAACCCGTTCTGGGTCGTCAACAAGCACACCAACACGAGCAACGTCGGCCGCACGGTCGGCAACATCCTCGTGGACTACCAGCCACTCAACTGGCTCAAGGTCAACTACACCTTGGGCGCGGACTACTACGCCGACGACCGCGTGTCGGCACTGCCCCCGGGTTCGGCCGGCGACGGACTGCCCGGCCAGATCTACCAGGGCAACTACAGCAACCTGATCATCGACCATAACCTGCTCGTCACGGCGCAGCGGGATCTGGGCACCAACGTGCAGCTCCGCGCGTCCCTCGGTCAGAACCTCAACCTGCGCCGCTTCAAGGTGCTGCAGGTCGTCGGCTCGGGCTTCTCGGATCCGACGCTGCTCACGCTGAACAACACGATTCCGTCCAACCTGCAGCCGCAGAACTTCGAGTCGAAGATCAACATCGGCGGCTACTTCGGTCAGGTCGAGGCCGACCTGTGGAATCAGGTCTTCCTCTCCGGCGCCGTTCGCGCCGACCAGGCGTCGACGTACTCGACGGCCAACCGCACCAACTACTTCCCGAAGCTCTCGGGTGTGTGGAACGTGTCGAACACGCTGGGCAACACCACGCAGCGCGGGGTGCTCTCCTTCCTGAAGGTCCGCGCGGCGTACGGTCAGGTGGGCCGTGAGCCGGGCGCGTACCAGACGCTCACCACGTTCGGCAACGCCAGCGGCTTCTTCGCCTACGGCGGCGGTCCCACGACCGCGACGCAGGCCGGCCAGAACGGCCTCTACTCGAGCGGCACGCTGGGCTTCACCGACATCAAGCCGGAGATCACGTCCGAGATCGAGTTCGGCGCGGACTTCGGATTGTTCAACCAGCGCATTGACGGATCGATCACGTACTACGATGCGCAGACGACCGACGTGATCCTGTCGGTGCCGCTGCCGAGCTCGACGGGCTTCTTCTCGATCAACAAGAACGGCGCGAAGATCGAGAACAAGGGCGTCGAAATCAGCCTGAACGGCCGCGTCATGGAGCGCACCAACTTCCGCTGGGAAGCGGGGGTGAACTTCACGCGCAACCGGAACCTCGTGAAGGACGTGCTGGGTGCCGAGTTCGTCGGCATCGCGGGCGGCTTCGGCGCGTCGGCGGCCGTCGCGAACAATCCGCTGGGCACGTTCTACCAGACGGACTTCGTGCGCTGCCTGTACAACGTTCCCGACAACACGAACATTCAGCCCGGGTCCGGCGTGCCGGGGAACGACATCAACGCGTACTGCCGCGCGCAGGGCGCCCCGCAGGGTGCGCTCTTCATCGATGCCACCGGCTTCCCGATTGCCGACGCGCAGAACCGCTCGACCGGTGACCCGAACGCCAACTATCTGCTCGGTCTCCGCAACAACATCACGCTCTACAAGAAGCTCAGCATCTCGATGCTGGTCGACATCAGGAACGGCGCCCAGAACTGGAACGGCACACGGGGCGCGCTCCAGAGCTTCGGCAAGGCGGTCTCGACGGCGGACAAGGGTCGCGCGGTGTACAACAGCGGGACCGGTACCTACACCGGTGGCGTGCGCACCTTCGGCACCGACATCTTCGAAGGGGCTGTCACGGGCCCGGGCAAGGGCACGGCGGTCTCGGTCGGCCAGAACTGGTGGCGTGACGGCATCGGCGGCGGCGTGTTTGCCGGCCCCAGTGGCCAGCTCGTGGACAACGGCGCCTTCACGCGCCTTCGTGAAATCTCGGTCGCGTACTCGTTCGATCAGCCGTGGGTCAAGAAGTCGCTTGGCCTCTCGAGCATCGACATGCGCGTCTCGGGCCGCAACCTCAAGGTCTGGACCGACTATGAAGGTGTGGACCCGGAAACGAACCTCTTCGGTGGCACGGGCATTGGACGTGGCATCGACTACTTCAACAATCCCCAGTCGCGGTCGTGGGCCATCAACTTCACCCTCAACCGCTAACCGGACAGATGACTTCATACATGAGCACGACTCATATCCGCACCGCGCTGGGGGCCTTGGCCCTCAGCGCAGGGCTGGTGGGCTGCGTGGACTTTACCGGCCCCGGGATTGACGCGAATCCGAACCTTCCGTCCGCGGCGTCGCCGCGTCAGCTCTTCCCTGCCATCCAGGCGTTCCAGCAGGCGACGGTGCTCGGTGACCCGGCGCGCTACGTCACCATCTGGGCGCAGCAGATGATGGGCATCAACCGCCAGTGGTCCTCCATCGCCCGGTACGGGCTCGTGGACGAGAGCCTGCAGAGCTGGGGCAACTGGTACACGGGTGGTGGCTTGCTTGACCTCCGTCTCATCCAGTCCTCGTCCGCTGCGAGCGGCGACTTCAAGTTCGTCGGCATTGCGCAGACGTACGAGGCGCTGATCATGGAGGCTGCCGCCGATTACTGGGGCGACATCGTGTACAAGCGCAACGGTGTGCTGCAGGCCGTGCAGTCCAACATCCCGACACCCGCGCTCGAGCGGCAGGACTCGGTTTACGCCGACCTGCAAATCCTGCTGGACTCGGCGATCGTGAACCTTGCGGGCGCAGGCGCCGGTCCGGGACTCACGGACCTCGTCTACGGTGGCAACACCGCGCGATGGTCGGCGATGGCACATACGCTCAAGGCGCGCATTGCCATGCACCAGCGCAATTACGCGCTGGCCGTCACCGAGACAGCGCTGGGCATCACGTCCAAGGCTGGCGACTACAACGGATACGCGTCAGCCACCACGGGCGAGGAGAACGGGTGGTTCCAGTTCCGTCGTAATCGTGGCACGGACATCTCTGCCGGCGATACGCTCGTGACCATGATGGCAGCTCGTGCGGACACCGTCCGCATGAAGGCGTACTTCGCTCGCTGGATCCGTCCGCAGGGAGCCGGCGTCCCGGCGCCCGTCGATACGGGCATCTTCAAGGGTGCGAAGCCCGGTGACGAGGATGACGGTACCCAATCGTGGCTCTCGGCCGCGCGCGGTGGCCCGGCGTTCCGGCAGCCGTGGGTGACGTATGACGAGAACCAGCTCATCCGTGCCGAAGCGCTGGCGCTGGCGGCTGGTGGTAGCGACGCGGCCGCCCTCGCCGCGTTGCAGGCCTACAAGACGGCGAACGGCCTCACGTTCAACTTTGCCGCTCCGGCCACTGGTGCTGCGCTGCGCCAGGAAATCATGAACGAAAAGTTCATCGCCCTCTTCCAGAATCCGGAAGTGTGGAGTGACTACAAGCGCACCTGCACGCCGAACCTTCGGCCCAACCCGACGGCCGTTGCCCCGGATAACAAGATCCCGATGCGCTTGTTCTACGACACCGGCGAGCGTCAGACGAACCCGAACATTCCGCTGCCTTCTGCGCAGCCGAGCCGCAATTTCGTCGACCGCCCCGGTGCGCCGACGCCGTACAGCGGCGGTGCGTGCCTCGCACAGCCGTAATCTCCGGCTGACCTGAAAACCTGGCGGCCCGTTCCGGAGTATCTTTCCGGAGCGGGCCGCTCGGCTTTGTGGTGGAACCAACGTCCACCCTCGGCGTACGACCCAGCTGACCAACCGAATCACCGACCGACCGAGGACTCTCCGTGAACCGCTTCCACCGCTGGCGGCGCCCGATCGCCGTGCTGCTGCTGGCCTCGCTCGGGGCCTGTCACAGCATGAGCCCGATGGGCGGCATGCCGGTCGCGAATGATCAGGCCCGCGTGCGGCTCACCGACATCGGGGCCGCGACCATGGCTCCTGTTGTGGGACCCGGAGTGACCGGCCTCCGGGGAACGATTCTCTCGATTGATTCGGCCACCGTGCGGATGAGCGTCATTGCCGTGACCGATCGCGACGGCCTCGAGAACCGGTGGCTGGGCGAGCAGGTCACGGTCAAGCGCGAGTTCATCACCGGGTTCGATCAGCGCGAGCTCAGCTACTTCAAGTCGTCGCTGGTGGTACTCGGGATCGGCGCCGGCATGTTTGCGCTCGCCTCGGTGGCGAGCGGTGGCACCGATGGCTTCCTGCGCGCGATCGGGGGGAATCAGGGACGCTGATCGGCGCTTCGTCATCCGTCCGATTGCGAACGGGGCGGCTCCGCATCTGGAGCCGCCCCGTCGTGCGTGCTGCCCGAGCCCTGATCAGCGAATCTCGATGAACGACCGCGCCAGCTCCTTCTCGATGGTCCAGATGACCGATTGGCCAGCCTCGAGCCGCAAGTTCTGTGTGGCCGCCGAGGCGCCGTTGCCGTAGTAGCGCGTGCCGACAGGCTGCGCGACGATCCGGATGTTGCCAGCCTGATTGACCAGCCACCGATCGAGCGGAAAGCTGGAGCGGCTCGCGGCTGAGACGCGGCCCAGGCGGTCACGCGTATCGCCACGCAGGACGAAGATGTTCATGTCGTCCCAGCCGTGGTTCTCGATGACCAGCATGATGGCGCCGGCGTCCTCGGCCTGCGGAGGCTGGTTGCGGGCGCAGGCAGGCCCCGCCACGGCGCCACCGGCCAGCAGGGCGGCAGCGAGCAGGGCGCGCGGGCGCAGGCGGAATGGCGTCATGGGACGGCGGTTGGCTAGGGAGCCGGCTTCGGGAACATCGGCGCGCCCTTGGCGACACGCCACCCGGTCGGATCGAGCGCGGCCAGCCCCGCGTGGCGCTGCGCCGCTACCGTTTCAGGACCCCCCAACTGGGTCCAGAGTTCCGCCGCCTTCCCGGGCATGAACGGATAGACCATGACCGCGAGCCGAGCGAGCTGGCGGATCAGGGCGCCGAGCGTCTCGTCGAGTGCCGCCGCCTCGGCGGGGTCCTTGGCCTGCTTCCACGGGGCGCGGCGGTCGACGTACTCGTTGCCGCGCTGGACGCAGCTCCAGGTGTGCCGGAGCCCTTCATGCAGGAGGTAGCCGTGGCTGCCGTCCATGGCCTCGTGATAGCGGGCGATGGCCTCGGCGTCGTCGGTGTCGAGCGCGGTGGCCGGCGCGGCAGGCACGACGCCGCCACGATAGCGCTCGACCATGGCGATGACGCGGCTCGCCAGGTTGCCGAACGCGTTCGCCAGGTCGGCATTGAAGCGGTCATCGAAGCGCTCGAAGGAGAAGTTGCCGTCGGCGTCGAACGGCACCTCACGCAACAGGAAGTAGCGGAAGGCATCGACGCCGTAGCGGTCGATGGCCTCGCCCAGATCGAGTTTGACGCCGGCCGACTTCGAGAAGCGCTCGCCGCCGAGTTGCACGAAGCCGTGCGCCCAGACGCGCTCAGGGAGTGGCAGTTCGGCCGCCTGCAGCATGGCTGGCCAGACCACGGCATGGAGCCGCGTGATGTCCTTGCCGACGACGTGGAGCTGCGCGGGCCAGCGCTCCTTCCACACTTTGTCCGGGTAGCCGGTGGCGGTGAGGTAGTTGGGGAGCGCGTCGAACCAGACCCAGGTGCCCTGCGCCGATCCGTCCGACGCCGCCAACGGGAACGGGATGGCCCAGGCCAGGCGCGCGCGCGAGATCGAGATGTCTTCCAGCCCCTGCGCGATGAGGCCAAGGATCTCGTTGCGACGCGACTCGGGGGCAATGAAGTCGGGGCGCTCGGCGATCAGGCGGGAGAGGAAGCCCTGGTACTTGCTCAAGCGGAAGAAGAAGTTGCGCTCCTTCGTCCATTCGAGCGTGCGGGTGGGGTGGAGCACGCAGTGCTCGTCGACGATCTCGTCATCGCGCTTGAACAGCTCGCAGCCGACGCAGTACCAGCCCTCGTAGGCCTTCTCGAAGAAATCGTCGGGTGAGGCGTCGGCAATGCGCTTGATGAGCGCGCGGACACCGGCCTTGTGTGCGGGATCGGTGGTGCGCATGAACTGGTCGTACGACACGCCGACGCGGTCCCACATGGCGCGGAACTGCGCGGCCACCGTATCGACGAACTGCTGCGGCTCGACCCCCTGCGCGGCGGCGGTCTGCGCGACCTTCTGGCCGTGCTCGTCCATGCCGATGCAGAGGTGCACATCGAAGCCGGCCAGCCGGTGATAGCGGGCAATGGCATCGGCGCCGATCTTCTCGAAGGCGTGGCCCAGGTGCGGCTCGCCGTTGGCGTAGTCGATCGCGGTGGTCAGGTAGAAGCGCGGCACGCGGTCAGGTCAGGAGGGAGAGGGACCGGCGCCCGGGCCGCGTCCGCGACGCCCACCGCGGCGCCCTCGACGGCGTCGGCGGGGCGCGGTGGCGTCGTCGGGTGCGTCGCTCGCGGGCGCGTCGGACGTGTCGGGCGACTCGTCGTCGTGGCCGTCGTCGTTCGCGGCGGTGTTCGCGGCGTTGTTCGCGGCGTCGGCGGCGATCACCGGCGGTGCGGGCGGCGGGGGCGGGGGCAGTGGCGAGCGCGTGGAGCGCGATGCGCCGCGCGATGCTTCGCGTGTGGATGCACGCGGTGCGTCACGCGTGGGCGCGCCGCGATCGGTGCGTGCGCGTGGCTCCGGCGCAGCGGGCTCCAGCGCAGCGGGCTCCGGCGCAGCGGGATCCGCAATCACGGTGTCGCTTCGTGCAGCGTCGTCGTTCGATTCGAGCGCGGCGTCTGGCCGGACCGCCGCCGCTGGCGCACCGGTGAGTTCCGCCAGCTCGGCGATACGCACCTCGCCCTCGGCGGTTCGCAGCGTGACGCGATCACGGAAGATGTCGACGCTGACGACCTTTTCTTCGCCGTTGGCGGTGACGAGGATCTTCCCTTCCTTGGGGAATCGCTTGCGCGCGGCCGCGTAGAAGTCGTGCTCGTATCGCAGGCAGCACATGAGGCGCCCGCACGCGCCCGAGATCTGTGACGGATTGAGTGAGAGCCGTTGCTCCTTGGCGACGCCGAGGTTGACCGGTCGCAGCTCGGTGAGCCAGGATGCGGAGCAGTACTCCCGCCCGCACCTGCCGATGCCGGACAAGCGCTTGGCCTCGTCGCGCACGCCGTACTGCTTGAGCTCGATCCGCGCGCGAAAGAGGGACGCGAGGTCGCGCACGAGTGTGCGGAAATCGATCCGCTTCTCGGCGGTGAAGTAGAACGTCAGCTTGCGGCGATCGAACTGCCATTCGGCGTCCGAGAGCTTGAGGTCGAGCTTGGCAGCACGCACCTTCTCGGCCGCCGTGCGCCGGGCCGTCTCGTCTTCGAGTCGCAGCGCGCGCTCCCGCGTGACCTCGGCCGGCGTGGCCAGGCGGATGATACGCGTTTCAGGTATGGTCGAGCCGACGCCGTGCGGCACCCCCTGCGCGCGCTGAACGGCGCGCTCGCCGGTCGCGTGCACGCGGCCCAGGTCCTCGCCGCGGTCCACGTCGACGATGACGGCAGCGCCCATCGGCGGCGGCGTGTCGAAGTCGCACCGATAGAACGCACGGCGCTGTCCCTTGAACGCCACCTCGACCAGGAACGGAGGCGCGGGGGCGAGGTCGAGCTCAGGCTCCGACGGCCAGACCGGAAGCGTCACTCCGCGATCGCTCCCATGCGCAGGAACTTCTCGCGGCGGCGACGCACAAGCTTGTCCGGCTTGAGGCGGCGCAGTTCGTCGAGATGCTTGAGGAGCGCATGGTGCAGGTTGCGCGCCGTCGCTTCGTTGTCGGCGTGGGCACCGCCCAGTGGCTCCGGGATGATGTCGTCGATGACCTTGAGATCCAGCAGGTCACGCGCCGTGATGCGCAGCGACTCGGCCGCCTTGGCGCGCATCTCGGGGCTCTTCCCGTCCTTCCAGAGAATGGCGGCACAGCCTTCGGGACTGATCACCGAGTACACCGAATTGTCGAACATGAGGACGCGGTCGGCCACGCCGAGCGCGAGCGCGCCTCCCGAGCCGCCTTCGCCGATGACCGTGGCGATGATCGGCACTTCGAGCCGGCTCATCTCGAACAGGTTGCGGGCGATCGCTTCCGACTGGCCGCGCTCTTCGGCGCCGATGCCCGCCCACGCGCCCTGCGTATCGATGAACGTGAGCACGGGGACCTGGAACTTCTCGGCGAGCTTCATGAGGCGGAGCGCCTTGCGATAGCCCTCCGGATGCGGCATGCCGAAATTGCGCTTGATCGACTCCTTGGTGTCGCGCCCGCGCTGGTGGCCCATGATCATGATCGTTTCGCCGTCCAACCGGGCCCAGCCGCCGATGATCGCGGCATCTTCGCGATAGAGGCGATCGCCGTGCAGCTCGATGAAGTCGGTGAAGCAGAGCCGGATGTAGTCGGCGGTGAAGGGGCGACGCGGATGACGGGCGACCTGCACGCGCTGATGCGGCGTCAGGTTGCGATAGATCTCGGCGCGCAGCTCGTCGAGCCGGCGATTGAGCGGCGCCATCTCTTCGTCGACGGCGAACTGGCGATCCCCCGCGACGCGCCGCAGCTCCTCGATCTGCTTCTCGAGTTCGGCAATCGGCTTCTCGAATTCCAGTGCAATGGCTGTTCCCATGATCAACTCCCGCGGACAAGTCGGACCCGTTCCTGACCGAGCAGGGCCCTGAGTTCGGTGAGCGCGGCGCCGGTGGCGGCGATGCGCAGCGTGCGTGAGCGCCAGCGGGCAGTGGCGGTGGAGCCGCCATCGTGCCAGCGCACTTCAATGGGGGACGCGCCCGGATGTGCCTCGGCGACCGCGCGGACATCGCGCATGACGTCGGGGGCCAGCGCCGGACCACGGCCGAGTTCGATGGCGACGGCCACCGCACCCGTGCTGCGGACCTCCGCAAAGCGCTGCACGGTCTCGACGATGAACGTCGGGGTGTCGGCGCCCTGATCACGCCGCGAGTAGCCGCCCTTGATGAGCACGGGGATGTCGACCTTCACCCGGTCGCCGACGGCGGCCCATGCCTCCGGGAAGACGAGCAGCTCGGTGGTGCCGGAGAAATCCTCGACGGTCATCCGGGCGAACTCGGCCCCGGACTTCTTGGAGATCTGCTTCTTGATGGCCGTGATCACGACGCCCATGGTCATCGCGCCCTCCTGCCAGGTGCCGAGCTGTGCGACCGTGTGCGAGGCCATGAGCTCGCAGTCGGTGCGGAACGGTTCGAGCGGATGGCCGGAGATGTAGAAGCCGAGGACTTCCTTCTCGCGCGTCAGGCGCTCGGACTCCGACATGGGGGCGACGTTGGGGAGCGTCGTCGCGGTGGCGGACGGCGCGTCGCTCCCTGCGACGGCCTCGCCGAAGAGCGAGACCTGACCCGACGCGCGCTCCTCGTGCATGAAGGCGGCTTCCTGCAGCGCGCCATCGACCATCGCGAGCAGCTGCGCGCGGTGCGCGCCGCCCAGGTCATCGAGCGCGCCCGAGCAGATGAGCGCCTCGAAGACGCGCTTGTTGCAGAGCCGGAGATCGACGCGCGACGCGAGATCGTGCAGCGAGTCGAACGGCTTGCCGGCGCGCGCGGCGAGGATCGAGTCGATGGCGCCGCGGCCGACGTTGCGGATGGCGCCGAAGCCGAAGCGGAGCCGCTTGTCGCCGATGACGGTGAACTTGTAGTTCGACTCGTTCACGTGCGGCGCGAGCACCTCGAGTCCCAGCTCGCGGGCCTCGTTGATGTACTTCACGACCGAGTCGGTGTCGCCGATGCAGGCGGACAGGAGCGCGGCCATGAAGTCGGCCGGGTGGTGCGCCTTGAGCCACGCCGTGTGATAGGCAACGACCGAGTACGCGACCGAGTGCGACTTGTTGAAGCCGTAGCGGCCGAAGGTCTCGATCTGTCCCGCAATGTCCTCGATGACCGCCTTGGCGTGGCCCTTGGCGACCGCCTTGGTGATGAACTTGCCCAGCTCCTTCTTGATGAGCTCGGCGTCCTTCTTGCCGACGGCCTTGCGCAGCACGTCGGCTTCGGCCAGCGAGATGCCGCCGAGCACCTGCGCGATGCGCATCACCTGTTCCTGATAGGTGATGACGCCGTAGGTGGGCTCGAGGATCGCCTGCAGCTCGGGGAGCTGGTAGGTGACCGGCTCCTCGCCGCGCTTGCGCTTGATGTAGACCTTGTGCATGCCGGCATCGAGCGGGCCGGGGCGGAGCAGCGCGTTGGACGCGACCAGGTCGTCGAACCGGTCGCAGCGCATCGAGCGCAACACGTCGGTGGCGAGCGGCGATTCGAACTGGAAGACGCCGGCGGTGCGACCGGCGCGCAACATGCGATACGTGGCGTCGTCGTCGAGCGGCAGCGTGTCGAGGTCGATGTCGACCCCCGACCGCGCCTTGATCGACTTGACCGCGTCGGTGATGACGGTGAGCGTCGTGAGGCCGAGGAAGTCCATCTTGAGCATCCCGGCCTTCTCGAGCGCGTTCATGTCGTACTGCGTGACGACGACCGTCTCGTCGTAATTGCCGCCCGCGCCCTTGGTCACCGGCGTGCTGGGGGGGACGTAGTCGTCGAGCGGGCCCGGCGCGATGACGACACCGGCCGCGTGCACGCCGGTGTGACGCGAGAGTCCCTCGAGCGCGATGGCGTAGTCGAGCAGCCCGGCGATGCGCTCGTCGTCCTTGTAGAGCTTCTTGACTTCCGGCAGCTGCTTGATCGCCTCGGCAACCGTGAGCGAGAAGTTCGGCGCGTTGGGAATCAGCTTGGCCAGTGCGTCCGTCTCGGCCGGGGTGAAGCCGAGCACGCGACCGACGTCCTTGATGGCCGCGCGCGACTTCATCGTCCCGAAGGTGACGATCTGGCCGACGGCATCGCGGCCGTACTTCTGCCGCACATACTCGATGACTTCGCCGCGCCGCTCGAAGCAGAAGTCGACGTCGATGTCGGGCATCGACACGCGCTCCGGATTCAGGAAGCGCTCGAAGAGCAGGTCGAACTTGAGCGGGCAGACGTCGGTGATGCGGAGCGCGTAGGCCACGAGCGATCCGGCGGCCGAGCCGCGACCGGGGCCCACGGGAATGCCGCGATCCCGCGCGGCCTTGATGAAGTCGTGGACGATCAGGAAGTAGCCGGCATAGCCCGTCTTGGTGATGACGGCGAGCTCGTAGTCGAGGCGTTCGCGGACGTCGGCGGGGAGGACCTCGCCGTAGCGCACGCGCGCCCCCGCCTCCGAGAGGCGCACCAGCAGCGCATTCTCGCTCTCGTCGCCCTCCTCGAGCGGGAACGACGGCACGTGGTATGTCTTGCCGAAGGTGATGTCCACCGTGTCGGCGATCTTGAGCGTGTTCTCGAGGACGTCCGGCCGGTCGGGGAAGACGGCCGCCATCTCCGGCGCGGACTTGAAGTACAGCCCGTCGTCGTATTTCATGCGATCGCGGTCTTCGCGATCCTTGCCGAGTCCGATGCAGAGGAGGACGTCGTGGGCGTCGTGATCCTCGTGCTTCAGGAAGTGGGCGTCGTTGGTCGCGATGACAGGCAGCCCGAGGTCCTTTCCGAGCCGGAAGATCTCGCCATTGAGCTTGGCCTGGCCTTCGCTGCCGTGCGCCTGGACCTCGAGGTAGTAGCGGTCCTTGAACAGCTCGGCGTACCAGCTCGCGGCTTCCTTGGCCTCGTCGTACCGGTCGCCCATGAGGTGCGTGGCGACTTCACCGGCCAGACAGGCGGAGGAGACGATGATCCCCTCGCTGTGCTTGGCGAGCAGCTCGCGGTCGATGCGCGGGCGGACGTAGAACCCCTCGGTGTACGCCAGCGACGTGAGCTTGACCAGGTTCTTGTACCCGGTCATGTCGCGCGCGAGCAGCACGAGGTGGTAGTACGGCTTGGACCCCGGGGTACGTGCCTTGAGGCGCCGGTCCCCCGGTGCGACGTACGCCTCCATGCCGAGGATGGGCTTGATGCCCGCCTTCTTCGCCTTTTCCTGGAACTCCCAGGCGGCGTGCATGTTGCCGTGGTCGGTGATGGCCACCGCCGGCTGCTCGAACTCCTTGGCGCGAGCAATCAGCTGCTCGATCCGGTTGGCCCCGTCCAGCAGGGAGTACTCGGAATGGCAGTGGAGGTGTACGAATCCCATGGGATTCGCATAATAGATGCAGCCGGGGGTGCTGTCAAAGGAAAACCGGCCGGATTTTCCTATCTTAAGTGCTTGACAGACAATGGGTTATAGCGCAAGTGCTGCGCCTGTCGGCACTTGCGGTCCGCGGGCCCGATTCGGGGGGCCGTTACTTGGCCGCTGTGGGGCGCATGAACCGGTATTCGTGGCGGAACAGGTAGGCGGCCGAGGGACTGAACCGGACCTCCTTGAGGATGCGCAGGTCGGCGCTGGAGACGGTCAGCGTCTCGCGAATGTGGGCCGGCTTGTTGTCGTCCTGACTGTCCATTTCGAGGACCAGCCGGAGTGGTGCGCCAGCGGTGCCCTCGCCGGACCGATCGGTGACCGCGAAGCGGCTGCGCTTGGTCTCGTCCTTGGGGCTGCCCCAGCGCACGATCTTGGCCGTGGCGTCGAGGTCGAACAGATCACGGTCGAGGACGGTCTTGCCGGGGCCGTCGTCGTAGGTGAAGTCGAGCACCACGGAGGCCGAATCCGCCGCCAAGGCACCCGTGAGCAGGGTGGGCAGGGTGACGAACTTCGTCGAGTCCTGATAGTCGCGATACCGCAACGTGCCCTGCCACTTGCCCGCGAGGGCGGCGTGCAGGCGCGTGGCCGGGGAGGGCGCGGGGACGGCGGCCAGGACGAGCGCGGTGGCGCACGCGATAACAGTGGCGCGGGGGATGCTGAGCACGTGGGGCGGAGTTGAAGGGTCCAGCGGGAACGGCCGACGGTCAGACAGCCGGCTGAGCTCGAAGGTTCAACCGCGTGCGAGTGTTCCCGCGAAGCGGCGTCCGAGCGGTTGTGCCGTGCCGCGCGACCATGCCACCACGACAACGGCGGTGCAGGCGAGTCCGCGCAGCAGGGTGAAGCCGACCTCCCGTGCCTGGGCCGCCCAGTTGATCCCGACACCGCTCCCGGGAGTCGAGACGAGCCATGGCTCGTCGGCAATGGCGAGCCACGGCACGTGCGTGCCGTTGGCGCCGAGCGCAGTGGCGGCTACCCAGGCGGCGATGAGCAGCACGTGGCCCGCCACCTTGTGCTGGACCATCGCGTGTACGGCGAGCGAGAGCTGCGTGAGCAGCGCCACCGCGGGGAGCATGGCCAGCACGCACCAGCCGATGGTGAACCCCGGCGTCGGGACGTGCGCCGCTCCGCGGACGCGTGGCAGCGTGAACGCGACGAGGCCGAGCAGCGCGACGAGGACCGCCTGCGCGCCGTGGATCCCGATGAGCTTGCCGAGCACGGTGGCGCTCGAGCGAGTGGGGAGGGCGTCGAGCATCCCGTCGGCGCGCAGGTCGCGCTCGCGCCAGACGAGTTCGCCGGCCCAGATGGTGGCCACGAGGATGAAGAAGAGCCGGGTGTTGGTGGTGATGGCGCGGAGGACCGCGTCCTGTTCCGCGCTGAGCGCCGGCGCGCTGGCGCTCCAGGCGTTGACCGCGCCGTTGAGGACGGCCAGCAGTGCGAGCGCGATGAAGCCCTTTTCGCGGAGCGTCGTCACGAAGGTGAAGCGGAGGGCGACGCTGACCTGGCGGCTCCAGCGTTCGGCGGAGCCTAAGCGGGCGCGTGTGGTGTCGACCGGGACGGCCGAGGGAGCAGCCTGCGAGCGCACGAGTGGCGCGGCGCGTCGTTCGGTTCCGGCGTCGCCGTTCGGGGCGAGGCCGATCGTGGCGCCACGCACTGTGGGCGCGAGTTCGAAGCGGAAGCGGCGCACCGTGACCACGAGTGCCGCGGCACCGACGCCGAGCCAGAGCGCGCGATTGGCAAGCAGCAGCGGGTCGACCGGCATGGCCGCGCGCGCGCGGGCCGCACCGGTGATGCCGCGGATGACGTGCGCGAGCGCCGCGTTGCCGAACGGGTCGAGCAGGGCGCCCAGCGAGCCGGCATCCGTCGTCGCCTCGAGCGAGAGCCCGAGCTGCCAGAGCGAGACGAGGCCGATGCCCGTGAGCAGGATAGCGAAGAAGTTGCGCGCGAGCGCCCCCACGGCGAAGAAGATCGCCGCGACGGTGAGCACGTTGGGGAGCACGAGCAGCGCGAGCGGCCGCAGGTACGTGCCCGCGTCGAAGGGTGCCAGTTCGAGTGCCGGCGCCCACGGCATCGCCGTGCCGGCGGCGAGCCCGAGGGGAATCGCGGCGTAGACCACGAGCATGACGCCGAGTGCCCCCGTGAAGCGGCCGAGGAGATACTCGCGCGCGCTGAGGCGCGTGGTGAGCAGGAGCGCCTCGGTGCGCAGCGCCACGTCGCGCAGGACGGCAGTGCTCGCGATCATCGTCGTGATGACCGCGCCGAAGGCAGTGACGCCGGCCATCGCCTCGGCGAGGATGAGCGGCGCGTTGCGCGGGAGCGCGCCGCGGTCGCGCACGAGCTCGACGACGTGCGACGAGGTAAAGGCGAACGTCAGCAGGAAGAAGACGGCGAGATAGAGACCTGAGAGAAATTCGCGCGACTGGAGCTGGAACTCGAAGCGGGCGAGCGCGCGCCAGCGGCTCACGGCGCGCGGTCCGCAGCCTCGGCGCCGCCAACGGCGTCGAAGTAGGCGTCCTCGAGCGTCGGCTCGACGGCGACGGCGTCGTCGCGCGGGCTGGCCTCGGCGACCACGCGCGCGACGAGGGCGCCGCTGGCGCGGCGACGCGAGACCGGCCGCGTGCCAGCGGGCCAGGCGATGGCATCGGCCGTCCGATCGTTCCGCATCGCGGCGTCGCTTGGCACGGGGACGCGCCAGACGCGGCCGCGCAGCGGCGCGAGCAGCGCCTCGCACGAACCTTGGCGCACGAGGCGACCGCGATGCAGGATCGCGAGCGCGGGCGCGACGGCGGCGATGTCCTCGACCAGGTGCGTGGAGAGAAGGACGATGACGTCGTCGCCGATGGCGACGAGGTGGTCGTAGAGGCGGTGTCGCTCCGCGGGATCGAGGCCGCTCGTCGGCTCATCGAGGATGAGAAGCCGCGGACTCCCGATGAGCGCGATGGCGAGGCCGAGGCGTTGCCGCATGCCGCCCGAGAAGGTCCCGACCGCTTGGGCGCGGTGTTGGGCGAGGTTGACGCGCTCGAGCAGCGCCTGCACGCGGGCGCGGCGCTCGGCTTTCTCGTCGAGTCCCTTGAGCGCGGCGAAGTGATCGAGTGTCGCCTCGGCGCTCAGGTTGGGATAGAGGCCGAAGTCCTGCGGGAGATAACCGAGTTGGGCGCGCGCGGCGGAGGGCTGCGCCAGCACGTCGAGTCCGTCGAGGGTGACGGTGCCGCGCTCCGGCTGCTGCAGCGTTGCGAGGACGCGCATGAGCGTGGACTTGCCGGCGCCGTTCGGGCCGAGGAGTCCGAAGATGCCGGGCGCGAGGGTGAGCGAGACGTCGTCGAGCGCGACGGTTCCGCCGGGGTAGGTGCACGTGATGCCGCGCAGCTCGAGGGCCACGGTCGGCTCAGGCGCCGAAGCGGCCGCGCAGCAGGGCGCGCAGGTCCACGGTGCTGGGCGGCGGCGTGCTCTCGGGAGCGGGCACGTCGTTGTCGCCCAAGGCGACGCGCTCCATTGTGTCGCGCACGCCGCGGTCGAGGAAGCGCGAGAGCTGGTCGAGGGTGTAGTCGGCGCCGCGGCGCGTGTTGTAGGAATGCAGCGGATAGGTGACGAAGAGATGATTGCGCGCGCGCGTGGTAGCCACATACATGAGCCGGCGTTCTTCCTCTTCCTCGTCGTCGTCGCCCAAGGCGCGCGCCATCGGGAAGTAGCCATCGACGGCCCAGATGAGGAAGACGACGTCCCACTCGCGTCCCTTGGAGGAGTGCGCCGTGGAGAGCACGAGCACGTCGTCCTCTTCGTCAGCCGCGCCGGAGAGATCCTGCGTGCCCGACGGTGGTTCGAGGGCGATGGCGCTCAGGAACGCCTGCCGCGATGGATAGCCGGCGGCGATCACCTGCAACTGGTCGAGGTCGGCCAGCCGCGGCTCGGGGCGGTCGTACTTGTCGCGGAGCAGGGCATCGTACATGGTGCGCACGCGCGCGATGTCGGCACTCACGCGCGACGTGTCCGGTGTTTCGCCCGCGCGCAGCAGCTCGAGCAGCTGCACGAGCGACGAGTGGGCGGTGCGGGCCCGCGGTGGCGGCGCAAAGCGGCCGAAGGCGCCGGAGGTCCACGCCATGTCGGCCATCGCGCCGATGGCGGCGCGTGCGGTCTGCTCCCCGATGCCGGGCAGGAGCATGAGGATGCGGTACCAGCTGATCTCGTCGCGCGGATTCTCGAGAATGCGCAGAAAGGCGAGCACATCCTTGACGTGCGCAGCTTCGAGGAAGCGGATTCCGCCCCACTTGTCGAAGGGGATCTTGCGACGGGAGAGCTCGATTTCCAGGTCGGCCGACATGTAGCCCGCGCGGAAGAGCACCGCCATCTCGCGGAGCGGGACGCCCTCCTCGTGCAGCTCGAGGATGCGGTCGGCGACGAAGCGGGTCTGCTGGCCCTCGTCACGCGCGGCGACGAGCCAGGGCTTCTCGCCGCCGGTGCGTGCGGTGCGCAGCTCCTTGGTGAACCGTTCGCGAGCGCGCGAAATGAGCGTGTTGGTGCAGGCCAGAATGGGCGCCGTCGAGCGGTAGTTCTGCTCGAGCGTGACGACCCTGGTGCCGGGGAACTGCACCGGGAAGTCGAGGATGTTGCGGATCGTCGCGCCGCGGAACGCATAGATGCTTTGCGCATCGTCGCCCACGACGGTGATGCGACCGTGCGCGCCGGCCAGCCCGCGGAGGATGCGCGACTGCAGCGCGTTGGTGTCCTGGTACTCGTCGACGAGCACGTGATCCCACAAGCCGCTGATGCGCGCGGCCAGATCCGGCGCCTGCTCGAGCAACAGCGTCCAGAAGAGCAGCAGGTCGTCGTAATCAACGAGATTGCGATCCGCCTTTCGCCGTGTGTAATCGGCCCAGATCTTGGCGATCTCCTCCTCGTACTCCGCGAAGTTGGGATACTCCTCGTGGAGGAGGTTGTGCAGCGACTTCTCGGTGTTGACGTGGGTCGAGTAGAGGTGGTGCAGCGTTTCCTTCTTGGGGAAGCGCTTGTTCTTCGTGGCGACGCCGGAGTGCGCGCGCCCGACCTGCATCAGGTCCTCGGCGTCGGCCTGGTCCATGATGCTGAAGTCTGCGGCCAAACCCGCGGCCGGTCCGAAGGTGCGGAGCAGGCGGTGGGCCGTGCCGTGGAAGGTGCCGCCCTGCACGTGGCGTCCCTGCGCGCCGATCAGGCGCTCGACGCGTGAGAGCATCTCCTGCGCGGCACGTCGCGTGAAGGTGAGCAGCAGGATGCGCTCGGGGCGGACGCCGGTCTCGATGAGGTAGGCGACGCGATGCACCAGCGTGCGCGTCTTGCCGGTGCCGGCCCCCGCGACGATGAGGAGCGGGCTGCCCAACGCGGTGGCTCCCTCGCGCTGCTCCGGGTTCAGCCCGTCGAGGTGGTCGGGGGCGTGTTCGGAGCGCTCGGGGATGTCACGGTCGCGGTCGCGCGGGGCGTAGACGCGGGGGGCGTCGGGCATGGAGCGAATATATGCCGAAGGGAAGCCCCTTGTCGTCCTGAGCGAAGCGAAGGACCTGCTTGTGGTGGGCGGGGCGAAAAAAGCGGGTCCTTCGCTGCGCTCAGGACGACAACGTCAGCGCGATTCCGACCGGAAGCGCCAGAACGTCAGCGAGTCCCGCTTGATGCCAAGCAGGCGACGCTCGCCGGGCGCCCGGTCGTTGGTAAGCAGCTCGTGCAGGTCCGAGAGCACCGAGCCGTTGATGAACAGCGTATGGCCCAGAAAATCACCGCGCACGCGGGTCGCATCGATCGTGTCCATCTCCTTGAGCACGACGAGCGAGTCGCCACCCAGGCCCAGTCGCCAGACCCCGTTGAGCACGCGCGAGGCGCGCAGCGCTTCGTCTTCGTTGGACGCGTACACCGTGATGCGCTTGGCCTTGGGCACGAGGCGCGGCAGCACTTCGCGGCGGAAGAAGCGGGCGTCGACATCGGGCGCGGCGAACACCGCATGGGTGATCGGCGGCACGGAGTCGCCCAGGATGCTGATGGCGCGCGAGACCACCTCGGAGCCCATGGAGTGCGCCACGAGCAGCACACGGTCGGCGTCGACGCTCGCGGGAAAGTCGCGCAGGAAGCGGGCGAGGTAGAAGCCCGCATTGCGCGCCGCCTGTTGGTCGCGGACATAGCTCGACATGGCGCCGGCCGACGGCCAGTCGAAGATCAGGACCGCGCCGTCGAGATCGGTGTCGGCGGCGATCTGCGCCGCGCGGATCGCCGCGTCCTCGAACGACACGTTGTAGCCGTGCACAAAGATGAGGAGCGAGCGCGACGCCGTCGCGGTGAGCGCATCGGTGACGGCGCGCGCGAACAGGGCGGCATTGGTGCCGCGGACGTCGCGCAGGTACATGTCCTTGGTCGAGTCGGGCTTGTACCAGAAGCGACTGACCCGCGTGGTGGGCGGCCGGGGGGTCTCGCCCTGGCGGCGCACGGCATAGCCCGGCACGTTCACCTTCACGAGCGCGAACTGCACCGAGTCGGCGTCGTCACCGCCGAACATGTCGCCGGGGCGGTCGGTCGTGACGGAGCGGCGCAGCGTGGCCGCGAAGATGGGCACCTGCATCGCGCCCGTATCGAGCGCGGCCCACGAACGGCGCGCGGTGGCGCGCGGAGCGGGCGGCCTGGGGGGTGGCGTTGCGGGCGCGACGACGACGGGCGCCACCACCGTTGCGGGCGCCGGACTGGGCGTGGTTGCTGGCGCAGGCGTGCCGCCGCATGCGGCGATGATGATGAGGCTGAGAGCGAACGGCGTGCTGCGCGTCAGGCGTGCCATGCGGGGGCGGCGTGGGGAGGGAGAAGCAGGTCCTTCGCTGCGCTCAGGACGACGGCGCGCTCAGGACGACATCGCGCTCACGGCGTCGGCGTGAGGAACAACGCCAAAGCTTCCGGTGACAGCTCGTCCACCGCAAGGTCGAGAATCTCCGACATCACGCCAATCGTCGCGTCCTCGACGTGCGCGCCGATCGACTCCGCCACCGGCTCGCCGCGAGCGACCAGTTCGGCGGCGATGCTCGTCATGTGCACATCCGTGATCCCGCAGGGCACCATCAGGTCGAAGAAGCTCAGGTCCGTCGTGACATTGAGCGCGAAGCCATGCCACGTCACCCACTGTCGGGCATGCACGCCGATCGACGCGATCTTGCGGCCCTCGACCCACACACCCGTCTGCCCCTTCTGCCGGCCTGCCTCGATGCCGAACCGGTCGCACACGCGCATGCACGCTTCCTCGAGCATGCGCAGGTACCAGTGCAGATCGGGCTTGTGCACTTGCAGGTCGACAATCGGGTACGCGACCAACTGTCCCGGCCCGTGGAAGGTCACGTCGCCGCCACGCTCCGCCTCGTGCACCTCGACGCCACGGGCATCGAGCAGCGCCCGGCTGGCCGTGAGGTTCGCCTGCTTGAAGGCGCGGCCCAGCGTGATGACAGGCGGATGCTCGCACAGAATGAGCAGGTCGTTGGCGAGCGTGCCCTCGATGCGCGCACGGGCGGCGGCACGCTGGATGGCCAGCACCTCCGTCCATGGCCGCCGCCCGTAGCGAACGACGAGCAGGTCGCGCGGCGCCACGGCCCGGGACCCGCGACTACGCGTGGATCATGCGGCCCATCGCATCGAGCGTGGCCTCGGCGATCGCCTCGGACAGCGTCGGATGTGCATGGATCGCGAGCTCGATCTCCTCGACCGTGAACTCGTTCTCGCGCGCGACGGCGAGCTCGTGGATCAGCTCGGTGGCGTGCGCGCCGACGATGTGCGCGCCCAGGATCTCGCCGTACTTCACGTCGCGGATGATCTTGACGAACCCTTCGGTCTCGCCCGAGGTGCGCGCGTGGCCGTTGGCGGAGAAGGGGAACTTGCCGACCTTGTACTCGATCTTCTTCTCCTTCACCTGCGCCTCGGTCATGCCGATCGACGCGACTTCCGGATGGCAGTACGTGGCATTCGGGATGTTGCCGTAGTTCACGAGGTGATGCGACTTCCCGGCGATGACCTCGGCCACCACCATCCCCTCGCGCTCGCCCTTGTGCGCGAGCATCGGCGGACCGGCCACGTCGCCGATGGCGTAGATGCCGGGCGCGGTCGTCTCGAGCTTCGGCGTCACCTTGATGAAGCCGCGATCGGTGAGCTGCACGCCGGCTTCCTTGAGCCCGAGGTTCTCGACGTTCGCGGCGCGGCCTGCGGCGACGAGCACCTTCTCGAACTCGAGCTCCTGCTTGGCGCCGCCAGCCTCGAGCGAAATCTTGACGCTGTCCTTGCCGACCTTGGTGCTCGTGAGCTTCGCGGCGGTGATCACGTCGATGCCGCGCTTCTTGAAGCTGCGCTGGACTTCAGCCGAGCTGTCCTCGTCCTCGAGCGGCAGGATGCGCGGCGCGACTTCGAGCAGCGTGACCTTGCTGCCGAACGCCTGGAACACGTCGGCGAACTCGCAGCCCACCGCGCCGGCGCCGACGATGGCCCTCGTCCTGGGCGCCTTGTCGAGGTTGAGCGCTTCATCGCTCGAGATGACGGTGCTCGTGTTGAGCTCGAGCCCGGCCTGTGGCAGCCCCTTCACGCGCGAGCCGGTCGAGATGACCACGGCCTTGGTGGCCGTGTGCGTCTCGGTCTTGCCGTCGGCCACGACGCTGACCGACTTGCCCTTGCCCAGCGTGCCGGTTCCCTTGATCCAGGTGATCTTGTTCTTCTTGAACAGGAACTCGACCCCCTTGGAGTTCTTGCTCGAGATGTCGCGCGAGCGCTTCATGGCGACGCCGTAGTCGGTCTTGACCTCACCGGTCGTGACCCCGAACTCGGCCGCGTGCTTCACCTTGGTGGCGATGCTGGCCGCTTCGAGCAGCGCCTTGGCCGGGATGCAGCCCCAGAGCACGCAGGTGCCGCCCAATCCCTCGCGCTCGATGACGCCCACGGTGAGTCCGAGCTGGGCGCAGCGGATGGCGCCGACATAACCGGCGGGGCCGCCGCCGAGGAAGAGCACGTCGTACTGGGCCATGGGAAGGCTCGGGGGTGAAAGTGTGCGGTGGCGCCCGTCAGTAGACGAGCATCAGCGGATTCTCGATCATGCGGCGCAGCGTCTGCATGAACCTGGCGCCGACCGCGCCATCGATGGCGCGGTGGTCACAGCTCATCGTCACGCGCAGCACGGTGCGGGTACCCAGCGCGCCGTCGACCATGACGACCTGCTCGCTCGCGGTGCCGATGGCCAGGATGCCGCACTCCGGCGGATTGATGATCGCGGTGAACTGGTCGATGCCGAACATGCCGAGGTTGGACACGGAGAAGGTGGAACCCGTGTATTCCTCGGGCTTGAGCTTGCGTTCGCGCGCCTTCCTGGCGAGTTCCTTGGCTTCGCGCGACAGGTCCTTCATGCGCTTCAGGTGCGCGTCGAAGATCACCGGCACGATGAGGCCGTCGTCGGTGGCCACGGCCATCCCCAAGTGCACGCGATCGTGCTGGCGGATGCGGTCGCCCAGCCAGTGGCTGTTGACCTCGGGATGTTGCGCGAGCGCGGTGGCGACTGCCTTGAGGAGGACGTCGTTCACCGAGACCTTGAAGTCGTCGCCCAGCTCGGCCATCGCGCGGCGGAGCTCCATGACCTTCGAAAGGTCGTACTCGGCCGTCAGGAAGAAGGTCGGGATCGGCCCGAGCGACTCGGAGAGCCGCTTGGCGATCGTCTTCCGGATCTGCGTGAGCGGGATGTCGCGGAAGCCACCGTCGTCCTGAGCGGAGCGAAGGACCTGCTTCTGCGGTTCGCCGACAGGCGAAGCGGCTGGTGAGCTTGCGCCGGCACCGGAGAGGGCCGCTTCAATGTCCCGCTTGATGATGCGCCCGCCCGGGCCGGAGCCGGCGATGGCGCGGATGTCGAGGCCGGCGTCACCGGCGAGTCGGCGGGCGAGCGGGGAGGCGCGGTTGAAGGCTGGCGTGTCGCCCGGAGCGGAGGGAGGAGGGAGAAGCGGGTCCTTCGCTTCGCTCAGGACGACGGGGGCGCTCGCGACGGGAGGGGGGAGAAGCGGGTCCTTCGCTTCGCTCAGGACGACGCTGGCGGTGACGGCCGAGATGTCCTCACCCGCCGCGCCAATCACGCCGAGCAGCGTACCGACGGGTGCGGCCGTCCCCTCGGGCACCAGCCGCTTGAGCAGCACGCCATCCGCGCGGGCGACCAGCTCCATGATCGCCTTGTCGGTCTCGACCTCGGCGAGCACATCGCCCGACTTCACGACGTCGCCTTCGTTCTTGCTCCACGTCACGAGGCGCCCCTCTTCCATCGTGGGGGAGAGCGCCTCCATCGTCACTTTCGTCGCCATCAGCAGTCCCTGGTGTCGGCCGGCCGCATGGGCGGGCTCAGTCGAGGTAGCACACGGCGCGCACCGCCTTCACCGTCTTGGCGAGGTCGGGCTTTGCGGCCTTTTCGAGCGACTTCGTGTACGGCATCGGCGTATCGGCCTGATGCACGCGGATGATCGGCGCATCGAGGCTGTCGAAACATTCGCGCTGGATGTAGTCGACCACCTGCGCCCCCATGCCGCAGACTTCCCACCCTTCCTCGAGCACCACGGCGCGGTTGGTCTTCATGACCGTGGCCACGATCGCGGGGACATCCATCGGGCGCAGCGTCCGCAGGTCGAGCACTTCGACCTGCACGCCGTCCTTTGCCAGCACGTCGGCGGCCTGGAGCGCCACGTTCACCATCTTGCCGTAGCTGATGATCGAGGCGTCGGTCCCGGCGCGCTTCACTTCAGCCTTGCCGAGCGGAATGACGTAGTCGGCGCTGTCGGGGACTTCGCCCTTCACGTTGTAGAGCATCTCCCCTTCGAGCACCATCACCGGATTGTCGTCGCGAATGGCCGCCTTGAGCAGGCCCTTGGCGTCGGCCGGTGTGCCCGGTGCCACGACCTTGAGTCCCGGGATGTGCGCGAGCCACGACTCCCACGCCTGCGAGTGCTGCGCGCCCAACTGCAGCGCGGCGCCGTTGGGCCCGCGGAAGACCATCGGCATGTTGAACTGGCCGCCCGACATGTAGAGCATCTTGGCGGCCGCGTTGACGACCTGGTCGAGCGCCAACAGCGCGAAGTTCCAGGTCATGAACTCGATGATCGGACGCAGTCCCACCATGGCGGCTCCCACGCCGACGCCGGCGAAGCCGAGTTCGGTGATGGGGGTGTCGACCACGCGCATCTCGCCGAACTCCTGCAGGAGTCCCTTGGACACCTTGTATGCGCCCTGATAGACGGCGACTTCCTCGCCCATGAGGAAGACGCGATCGTCGCGCCGCATCTCCTCGCGGAGGGCGAGGTTGAGGGCATCGCGATAGGTCATGATGGCCATGGCGCCCTCCTACCGGTGCGCGGCGTCGGCCGCGTCGCTCGTGGTATCCACCAGCACATCCTCGTAGAGCGCTTCCGGCGGGAGTTCGGGGCTCGCATCGGCAAAGTCCCAGGCGTCCTGCACTTCGGCCTTGATCTCGGCGTCCAGCGCGGCCACTTCGTCTTCGCTCATCTCGCCGGCTTCCTGCATGCGGGCGCGGAGCAGCGTGATCGGGTCACGCTTGAGATACTGGTCCAGCTCGGCCTTGGTGCGATAGGTGCCGCTCACCGCATCGGACATCGAGTGACCCATGAAGCGATAGGTGCGCACCTCGAGCAGGGTGGGGGTCCCCTGCGTGCGCGCGCGGTCCACGGCGCGCGCCACCACGTCGCGCACGGCAAACACGTCCTGCCCGTCCACGACATCGCGTGCCATGTCGTAGCTGCCGGCGCGCTCGTAGATGTCGTGAATCGAGGCCGCCCGCTCGATCGCGGTGCCCATGCCGTAGCGGTTGTTCTCGATGATGTAGATGACCGGCAGCTTCCAGAGCGCGGCCATGTTGGCGGCTTCGTGGAAGGCGCCGTTGTTGATCGCGGCCTCGCCGAAGAAGCAGGCGATGACCTGATCGCCACCGCGATACTTGATGGCGAAGCCGACGCCGGTCGCGATCGGGATGTGCCCGCCGACGATGCCGTGGCCCCCGAGAAAGTTGCGCGACTTGTCGAACAGGTGCATCGAGCCACCCTTGCCGCGCGCGCAGCCGTCCGAGCGGCCGAAGAGCTCGGCCATGATCGACCGCGGCGACATCCCGCGCGCGAGCGCTTGCCCGTGGTCGCGATACGTGGTGATCACGTAGTCATCGGGGCGGAGCATCGAGAGCGTGCCCGTGCTGACCGCCTCCTGTCCGATGTACAGATGGCAGAAGCCGCCGATCTTGCCGAGCGCGTAGGCCTCGGCGCAGCGCTCCTCGAAGCGGCGCTGCAGGAGCATCGAGCGAAGCAACTCGCGATTGAGCTGCGCGGAGGCGGGGTCGGTCTTCTTGCGGGCCATCAGGCGGTGCTCCCGGAGGCGACGCCCGCGGCCTGCACCTGCTCCCACGCATGGTAGGAGGAGCGCACGAGCGGGCCGGATTCGACGTGCTTGAAGCCCATGGCGTGGCCTTCGCGGCGGAACATGGCGAAGTCGTCGGGGGTCACGTAGCGATCGAGTGCGATGTGGTCATCCGATGGGCGGAGGTATTGCCCGAGGGTGAGGATGTCGACGTCGACGGTGCGCAGTTCACGCATCGTGACGAGCACTTCCTCGTTGGTTTCGCCCATGCCAAGGATGATGCCCGTCTTGGTCGGGATGTCCGGGGCGATGCGCTTGGCGGTGCGGAAGATCTCGAGCACACGCTCGTACCGACCGCCCGGACGCGCCTTCTTGTAGAGGCGCGGGACGGTTTCGGTGTTGTGGTTGTAGATGTCGGGGCGCGCCTCGAGAACGGTGCGAATCGAGTCGACGTTGCCCTGAAAGTCGGGCACGAGGACTTCGACCGAGGCCTCGGGGTTGTCGGCCTTGATCGCCTTGATCGTTTCGGCGAAGGCCCAGGCGCCAAAGTCGGGCAGATCGTCGCGATCAACCGAGGTGAGCACGACGTGGCGGAGCTGCATGCGCGTGGCGGCTTCGGCCACGCGCGCGGGCTCGGCCGGATCGTACTTGGGTGGACGTCCGTGCGACACCGCGCAGTAGGCGCAGTTGCGGGTGCAGACGTCGCCCAGAATCATGAAGGTGGCGGTGCCGTGTTCCCAGCACTCGCCGACGTTGGGGCAGCGGGCCTCTTCGCAGACCGTGTTGAGGTCGAGCTCGCGCATCATCTGCTTGAGGCGCAGGTAGTTCGGACCACCCGGCGCGCGCACCTTGAGCCAAGGCGGCTTTCGCTCGGGCAGCGGCTCGGCGCGGTGCCGGCCGAGGATCTGATAGAGGGTATCGGTCATGGGCGAGTGGAGAAGATATCGGCCGACGGGCGCCGAAGAAGTCCGAAGTAACCTTCTATTATTATCTAGACGGTTACTTGAAACGATCGGGGCGAAACGGGGTCAGATCCCACGCCGGGACCTTGCCTGTCACCCAGTCGGCGACCGCGGCGGCCGTCATCGGAGCGAGGAGGATGCCGTTGCGGGAGTGGCCTGTGGCATGGATCAACGCGGGCCAGTCGGGGTCCGGGCCCATGATGGGCAAGAAGTCCGGGGTGACGGGGCGCAGTCCGGCCCAATGGGAGTCGGGCTCGACGTTGGTCAGTGCCGGCAGGAAGGCGGCGACCGCCTCGTGCAGGGAGCGACGCGCGGTGGCGGTCGTGGTCGGGTCGAAGCCGACACGGTCCATGGTGGCGCCGACGATCGTGCGACCGCCCGGGCGCGGGACCACGTACGCGCCGGGTCCGTAGATGCAGCGGCTGGTGACGGCCACCGGGAAGCCGATCATCTCGCCACGCACTGGTTCGATCGGAAGCGTGCGAGGGAGCCCGGTCAGATGGGGTGACCAGGCGCCAGCGGCGACGACGGCCGAGGCGGCGTCATGCGACTGGCCGTCGCGGGTGCGAACGCGGACGCCTGCGGTGGGGCCGATGGCGGTGCGTTCGACGCCTGCGGCTGGGCCGGCGCGAGTCAGGCGGCGGTCGGTGCTGGGCGCGTGAAGCGCCGCGTGATCGAGTGCGTGATCGAGTGCCCGCAGCAGCGCGACGTTGTCCACGGCGCCATCGAGGAGGTGGAGCACGCCGCCGAGTGGGGCGACGAGTCCGGCTTCGAGCTCGGCGAGCGCGGACGCACCCTGCCAGTGCGGCTGTCCGGGGGCGGGGGCGCGTTGGGCGCTGGCTTCGGCGTCGTCGTGGCTCAGCGCGATGATGCCCGCCCGCGAGAGGGCCACCGGCACCGGACTCAACTCGGCCAGCGCGGCGAGATACGCTGGCCAGAGGTCGCGACCCGCGATGAAGAGGCGTGTAGCCGGGCTGTCGGCGCCTTCGGTGATCGGGGCCAGCATGCCGGCGCCAGCGGGGGACGACTCGCCGGGTTCGCGTGTGTCGAAGAGCGTCACCGAGAGCCCGCGCCTCACGCAGGCGAGCGCAACCGCCCGGCCGATGAGGCCGCCGCCGATCACGGCCACGTCAGCCGTTCGCGCCGTCATGCCGGTGAAACTCCGGCGAGGGGCGTTCCGTAGAGACCAGCGTCACCGTACCAACGAGGCTTCGCTATGCTGCGCACCATTTTTACCATCGGATTGTTCGCCCTGCTCGGGCTGTTCGCACTCAAGCTCGTGTTCGGCATCCTGGGCGGGCTGTTCGGCCTGTTCTTCGTGCTGCTCGGGGTGGCGATCAAGATCGCGATCGTGGGCGGGGCCGTGTACCTCGTGATCCGGATCGTGAGTCCGTCGACTGCCAGGCAGTTGCGCAACAAGTTCTCCGGCAGCACCGTCGTGTAAGGTCGCCGCGGGACACCGAACGTGTCACGGGGGGCCGGCTCAGGTGAGCCGGCCCCCCGTGGTTGTCTCCCCAGCTTGCTGACGGCGTGGCTTGCGCGGCTTTGTCGAGGAGAAGCAGGTCCTTCGCTTCGCTCAGGACGACGGGGGTGGTGTTACCCCTGCACCCGGCTCGCCGCCTCGCGCAACTCGGCGCGCTTCCCCCACGCCCACTTGCCGAGCTTCACCCCATCGCGCCAGGCATCCCGCCGCGTCTCGCGCGGGCGCAGGTCGTAGCGCGGCGTCACACTCACGGTCTCGATGCGCTTGGTGTGCGGCAGCGTTGCGGCGAGCAGCTCCAGGTTCGCGGCCCACGCATCGCCGGACACCAGCGGCTTGTCGCCCGCAGCGCGGACCATGTCCTTCACGACCGCCACGCGCATCAGCCGCATCGTCGCGAACGGATCACGCACGCCGGCGAACTGCACAACAGGGCGCAACAGCCACGGTGCCGCCTTGCGCAACCGACGCACGGCCTGCGGCGCACCCGCGATCTCCTCGCGCTCGGCGAGAATCACGTCGGCGCCGCCCTCGAACCGCCTCGCGAGTTCGGGGATGTTGAGCGGCTGGTCGGTCAGGTCGCCCTCGAGCAGCACGAGCGCGTCACGGCGGGCATAGCGGGCGGTGCGGGCCACGTGACGGAAGAGCGCGTCGACGGCGTGCGCATAGCCGCGGGGCGTGGTGTCGCCAATGACGGTGAGCGGGAGGACCTCGGCGTACGGTGCCAGCACCTCGCGGGTCGCATCCGTCGAGCAGTCGTCGTAGACAACCACCTGAAAGTCGCGCGCGTACTCCCGGAACACCTTGCGGATGGACCAGAGGAGGACGCCCACGGTCGGGGCTTCGTCGCGGACGGGGATGCAGAGGTGGAGCACGGAGGGAGGGCGGGAGAGAAGCAGGTCCTTCGCTGCGCTCAGGATGACTGCGGAGAAGCAGGTCCCTCGCTGCGCTCAGGATGACTCCGGGAAGGTATGCGCCCTCGCCTCTCCCCGGCACCGGGGCGGGAGCGATTGCCCGCCCGCGCGACGGCCGATAGCATGGCCAGATGCCCATCTTCTCTCGCTTTCCGCGGCGCTCCCGAGCGCCCCGCGCGACCGCCGTGCTCGGTGTCGCCCTCAGCGTCACGCTCACCGCCTGTGCCTCGAGCGGATCGAGCGTCGGCGCCGGCGCGTCGACCCCCGCCGGCATCGCGCCTACGGCCGACGAACTCCGCCGCGATCTCTACGCGTTTGCCGATGACTCGATGCGCGGTCGCGAATCGGGAACGCCGGACCAGGTGCGCGCGGCCGCCTTTCTGGCCGACCGGATCAAGGCGCTCGGGCTCGAACCCGCCGGCGACTCCGGCTACTTCCAGCGCGTACCGCTCACGCGGTCGGAGTTGAGCAAGGAGACCAGCGTCGTGGTGACGCTCCCCAACGGCACCGCGCGCGCCTTGGCCGTGGGCGCCGAGGTGGCCCCGGCGGCGTCGCTGGGCGGTGGTGGTGGGCCTGCGCCCAAGCGTTTTGCCGACGCCGAGATGGTGTTCGCGCAGTACGGCATCGCGAACAAGAAGATGGAGCGCGATGACTTTGCGGGCATCGACGCGAAGGGGAAGATCCTCGTGATGGTCCTCGACGCGCCGGCCACCGCCGATGCCGACCAGAAGACGATGTACGCGGGTCCCAACGGGATCACCGGGCGCGTGCAACGCGCGATCCAGATGGGTGCGGCCGGCATGGTGATTGTCTGCATGGGCAAGGGCGCCGACGTGTACGGTCCGGCGTCGACGCAGTTCCTGCACTCGGTGACCGCGCGCGACACCTCGCGCGTGCCCTCCGAGGACGAGCGCCCGCTGCCGGCCATCGTGTTCGCGTCCGAAGCGGCCGCCTCGGCGCTCGTGCCAGCTGGTTGGCCTGCCAAGCCGACGGCGCAGTATGCCCCCGGCACGCGGATGCGCATCAAGGTGGTGAGCACACGTACACAGGTGACTGACTACAACGTGGTCGGGATCGTGCGCGGGTCGGACGCCGCGATGGCCAGGACGTACGTGGCCGTTGGCGCACACCTCGATCATGATGGCATCCGCTCGGGCCAGTCGCCCGACTCGATTGCGAACGGTGCAGACGACGACGGCTCGGGCAGCGTGTCGGCGCTCGCGATTGCGCGCGCCGCGGTGCAGGGGCCGCGCACCAGGCGGTCGTGGCTCTTCGTGTGGCACACGGCCGAAGAGAAGGGGTTGCTCGGCTCGGACTACTTCGCATCGAACCCGACCGTTCCGATGGATTCGATCGTGGCGCAGTTGAACGCCGACATGGTCGGCCGCAACGGTGACGACTCGTTGTACATCGTCGGTCCGGTGTCGGCGCCCAAGTCGCAGAGCGTGCTGCTCGGCACGATCGCCGATTCGGTGAATGCCGCGATGCCGCGGCCCTTCACGATCGATCGCAGCTTCGATTCGCCCACGCATCCCGAGCGGATCTACTTCCGCAGTGACCACTACAACTACGCGAAGAAGGGAGTGCCCATCCTGTTCTTCACGTCGGGGCTGCACGCGGACTACCACAAGGTGAGCGATTCGCCGGAGAAGATCGCGTATCCGAAGATGGCGCGCGTGGCCACCTTCATCTGGCAGGTGGGGCTCGCGGTCGGGAATCGGATGACCCGCCCGAAGTAGCGGGCACGTTGGACAGACGATGGAGGGCGGCGCGCCGAGTGGTGCGCCGCCCTCTGTGCGTCTGGCACTCAACGGCAGCGAGTGCTAATGAGCCGATTGCACGCGGAACTCATGTCTGGCACGCAGGGTTCGATATCCTAGGCATGACCCTTGCACTGTGATGGTGTTGATGTTGTTGCTGATGTGAGTGCGGCAGGTCACCTCCACCGATGAGGGAACGAGCCCATGATCGTCGCCAATGTGCGCCACCGACTCACGCGCGATGACGCGCAACTCGTGCTGCGGCTGGTGAGCCGTCACGACAGCGCGACCCGTGCGGACGCCGAGGCGGCGCTGCGCGACGAGGGGATCGACCAGCTCCTCGACGACCCGCGATTGCTCGAGGGGCTGGTGCGTACACCGGACGGCGCGCGCGCGAGCCTGCCGCTCTTCTGCTACGTCGTGGTGCGTCATGCGCTGCGCGCGCAGGGGGAAACGGATCGGGCGATCTCGGACTACCTCGCCGCCATCGTGCTCGAGTTCGGGTTCCGGAAGCGCGCATGGCGCATCGGCGACTCCGACGATGAGTCATACGACACGCTGGCGCGCTTGCTCGAGGACGCGGAGCGCGGCGATCCGCGTCGCACCTTTCTCGTGCGCGCCCATCTCGGCAACTTCGCGCTCTGGCTCTCGGGATGCTTCCCGGACCACATCGAGCACCGCCGTTGGCGGCGCGGCGGTCCCGACCTCGACTACTTCGACACGCTCGGTGCGCGCGGCTTCCGGCTGGCGGCGGACCATCGCTTGGCGGCCGAACACGGCATGGAGGCGATCTTTGCGCGGGCGGCCGACCGCTTCGTGGCGCTGCGCCTCGCGCTGAATGCCGTGAGCGATGCGCTGTTGTTTCCCCATGTGCATACGCCCGAGCGCCTGATGCGGCAGGTGCGCGACGAGAGTCGCTGGCGGTTCGCGAGCTGAACTCGCACAAAGGTGCGTTGCGGGGGTGGGCGGCGGGCTCGTAAACTTCGGCTTCTGCCTCCCACTCCCCCGTGTTCGACGACCTCAAGGCTTCCCTGCGTGACCTGATCGGCGCCCGTCTCGCCCCCGACGACCGGCGGGCGGCCGTTGCGGCTATGAAGGACGCGATCATCCGCGCCAAGATGGCGCTCGATGACCTGCGGGATGCGCTTGCCACCACCCGCAAGCGACTCGCAGCGGATGAAGCCGAGTTGGCCACCGTGGAGCGACGCAAGGCGCTGGCCGAGCAGGCGGCCGATGCCGAGACGGTCGCGATTGCCGAGCGGTTTGCCCGACCGTTGCGGGAGCGCGTGGAGGTGCAGCGGCGCAAGGCGGAGGTGCAGGCCGATGAACTCGCGATTGCCGAGCGCGAGGTGTCGGAGATGACGCAGCAGTTGAAGCTGGCCGCGAGCGGGGCCGGGGCGACGCCGCTGCGAACGGCGACGATTGCCGACGAACTCGAGCCGGACGCGGCGCTCAGACGCGATCTCGACGGCCTGTCACGCGCGAGCGCGCGGGCCTCGGCCGAGCAGGACGCCGACGCGCGCCTGGCCGAACTCAAGCGCCGAATGGGGCAGTAGCCGTGATGCGGGGCTGCCGCCACCTCGTGTTGCTGATCGGGGTGTCGGCTCCCGCGTGGGGGCAGGATACCACGACTGCCGCGAATCGCGATCCCGTCGCGTGCGTGGGGCAGCGGATCAAGCGCGTGGAGGTGCGGTCGGCGTATCCGCTGCCGAATGGCGATCTGGACCGGGTGGCCTGGCTCCAGCGCTTCCAGCAGAAGATCCACGCGCTCACTCGGCCGGAGGTGGTGCGCGCCTTCGTGCTGCTGGCCGAGGGGGAGAAGTGCGAGGAGCGCAGGCGGTCGGAGTCGGAGCGCCTGCTGCGCGCGCAGCCCTACATCTCGCAAGCGCGCGTGCAGCCCGTCGACGCTGGCGGTGGCGAGGTGATTCTGGACGTCAGCGTCGTCGACGAATTCGCCATCGGTGCGGACCTGTCGCTCTCGTCGTCGAGCGCGTACGTGCGCCGCTTCTCGACCGGGAGCACGAACCTCGATGGTCGCGGTATCTCGCTGACGGGCGGGTTTGCTGCCGGGGGTGGGTACCGCGACGAGTTCAGCCTGCGGGCGGCGTCGTACGTGATGAATGGAGCGCCGCTGTTCATGTCAGTCGCAGGGGCACAGCGTCGCATGGGCGGCGACTGGGGGGTCGAAGTTGGGGTGCCATTCCTGACGGACTTCCAGCGCATTGCGTGGCGCGCGAGCGTGGGCCAGACGGACGTGTACCTGCCGTTCGCGCGACCGGATACCGACGCGGTGTCGCTCGGGCTCCGTCGCGTGAATGCCGAGGTCGGTGTGGTGACGCGCTTTGGTCCGCCGGGTTCGCTCGTGCTGTTGGGCGCCGGACTCTCACGCGAGGCGTCGAGCACCTCGTTGCAACCCGTGGTGCTGCGTGCGAACGGCCCGATGCCGGACTCGGCCCCCGAGCTGCGCAATCGGTACGCATCGCTGGATCAACGCCGAATCGACCTTCTCTTCGGCCTTCGGCGGCTGCGGTTCACGCGCACGAGTGGCTTCGAGGTACTCGAAGGGACGGAGGACGTGGGACTCGGCCTTCAGACGGGAGTCGTGCTGTCGCGTGGGCTGGTGGCACTCGGCTCCTCCGAGGCCGACCTGTTGCTCTCCGCCGATGCGTACTTCGGGCGAGGCGATGCCTTTCACTTCCTCCGGGTGGATGGACGCGCGCAGGCGCGCCTGCCCGACAACACGGGCATCTGGGATTCCGTATTGTGGGATTTCTCCGTGCGTGGTTATTGGCGGATCGGGCTCACGCGCACCGTTGTCGCGAGCGGAATCTGGACGGGTGGGTATCGGTCGCCTGTGCCGCTGCAGCTCACCGTGGGCGACGAGATCGGTGGCGTGCGCGGCTTCCGCAATTCGCGCCAGGCGGGCGGCGAGCGCATCGCCTTTCGCCTGGAGGACCGGTGGTACCTCGGACGCGCCTTCGGGCTGGCCGCCGTCGGCTTCGCGCCGCTGGTGGACGTCGGGTACATGGGGAAGCGCGACGCGCCGTTCGGGGCCGACTCCAAGCCGGCCGTGTCGATCGGGGTGAGCCTGCTGGCGGCGATTCCCCCAGCATCGCGCCGTCTCTGGCGGCTCGACCTGATCTACCGCGTCACCAGCGACGGCGCGGCGCCGCTGTGGACGATCGGCACCTCCGTGCGCGACGGATCACGCTTCGCCTTTCAGGAGCCCGCCGACCTGGAGCGCAGTCGCGCGCGCGCGGTGAGTCCCGCCCGCTACAGCTGGCCGTAGCGCGCTACGCCTCGACGCTCGAGGTGAGGCGCTTGAGCCACGGCACGAGCAGCAGCATCACCAAGGCCGCGCCGATCGAGGTGGCGACCGGAATCGAGTAGAACGCGGCCTGCGACGACATCCTGGCCGACACTTCGGCGAGCATGCCGGCGATCTTGTTCGCGGCCGAGTTGGACAGGAAGAAGATGCCCATCATGAGCGCGCCCAGACGGGCCGGTGCCACCTTGGTCACATACGACAATCCGACGGGCGAGACCATGAGCTCGCCGACTTCGCTCAGCGTGTAGGTGGCCACGAGGAAGAACGCGCTGACCTTGGCGCCGCCGTCGACGCCGCGACCGGCCAACACCATGAACAGGAAGGCGACGCCGATCACGACGAGTCCCATGGCGATCTTGAGCGCCGTGCTCGGCTCCTTGCCGCGCGCGGCGAGCCACTGCCAGAGCCCGGCCATGAGCGGCGCGAGCATGAGCAGCGCGGCGGGCTGGATGGACTGGAACCATCCGGTCGGAATCTCCCAGCCAAACACGACGCGGTCGGTGTGACGATCCGCAAAAATGTTCATCGAACTGCCCGCCTGTTCGTACGCGGCCCAGAAGAAGACGACGAAGAACACGATCAGGCAGAGGGCGATGACGCGCTTGAGCTCTTCACCGCGTGACGACAGGATGGCCATCGCGACCGACGCGCCGATGACCGTGCCGGTCAGCACCGCCGCCCAGTCGCCGCTGCCGGTGACCCAGCCGAGTGCGAAGCCGGCCGCACCGCCCACGAGTCCGTGCCACGCCTTGAGTCCATCGGCGGAGGCTCCGGCAACCGGTGTCACGTCGGAGGCACGCGTCTCGCCGATCCCGGGCAGGTACTTCTGCTTCCCCAACGCGTACGCGATGAGTCCGAGGGTCATGCCGACGCCAGCGGCCGCGAAGCCGTAGTGCCAGCCGACGCATTCGCCGAGCGAGCTGCAGACCAGCGGCGCGAACGTCGCGCCGAGGTTGATGCCCATGTAGAAGATCGTGAAGCCGGCATCGCGGCGTCGATCGCCCGCGGCGTAGAGTTGCCCCACCATCGTGGAGGCGTTGGGCTTGAAGAGTCCGGTGCCGAGCACCACGAGCACCAGCCCGATGTAGAACGCCGTCATGCCGGGCAAGGCGAGGACGAAGTGTCCGGCGGCGATGATCGACCCGCCCACCAGCAGGGCGCGGTGCGTGCCCAGATAGCGATCGGCCAGGAAGCCACCGATCATCGGCGTGAGCCAGACCATGCCGGTGTACGTGCCATACAGGCGGTAGGCGTCGGTGTCGGACCACGCGAGCGCCTTGGTCAGGTAGAGCACGACGAGGGCGCGCATGCCGTAGTAGGAGAAGCGCTCCCACATTTCGGCCACGAACAAGAGCCCCAGCCCGCGCGGGTGGCCGAAGAAGGCGCGGTCGTCCTGAGGCAGGAGCGCGGGAGCGTGCGCGGCAGTGGTCACGGCTGGGGGAATCGGGGGGTCACGCGGGACGCGAATCGGTTGCGAGGACGGGCAGATGGCGCGTGGGTGCGCGCGAGCCACCGGCCGTCTGCTGCGCGTCCCACGTGATCGTCGACGGCGGCTGCTTGAAGCAGGCAACGAGTCGGCCGGGCGCCTTGGGCTCGAGTGGCGGCACGAGGCGCGTGCAGGCGTCGTCCTTGCTCGGGTGATGGCAGCGTGGGTGGAACGGGCAGCCGCTGGGCGGATTGGCCGGTGAGGGCGGCTCGCCCGGCAACACGATGCGGCGCGCGCGCACGTTCGGGTCGGCGATGGGCACGGCGGAGCGCAGCGCTTGCGTGTAGGGGTGCAGCGGTTCGGCAAAGATGGCATCGCGCGTGGCGAGCTCGACGATGCGTCCCAGGTACATCACCGCCACGCGATCCGCCACATGCTCGACGACCGACAGGTCGTGCGCGATGAACAGGTAGGTGAGCGCCCGCTGCCGCTGCAGGTCCATCAGCAAGTTGATCACCTGCGCCTGCACCGAGACGTCGAGCGCGGACACCGGTTCGTCGAGCACGATGAAGTCCGGACCGACCGAGAGCGCACGCGCGATCCCGACGCGCTGTCGCTGTCCGCCCGAGAACTCGTGCGGGTATCGGTCGGCCCATTCGGGGCGGAGCCCGACTTCGTCCAGCAGCGCGCGCGTGCGCGCGTCGGCCGCTGCCCCCTCGGCCAACCGATGGATCAGCAGCCCTTCCTTGACCGTGTCGCCGATCGTCATGCGCGGGTTGAGCGAGCCGAACGGGTCCTGGAAGACGAGCTGCATGCGCCGTCGCAGCGTGCGCAGCGCGGCGGGCGCGAGCGTGGCGAGCTCGATGCCGTCGAACGCAACGCTCCCGGAGGTGGGCACGTCGAGGTGGAGCAGCATGCGTCCGGTCGTGGTCTTGCCGGAGCCGGATTCGCCGACGAGCGCGAGCGTCTCGCCGCGGGCGATGTCGAGCGAGACGCCATCGACGGCGCGGATCGCGCTGGCCGGCTTGCGAAAGAAGCCGCTCGCGACGGCGAAATGGCGCGTCAGGTCGCGCGCCTGCACCAGCGGCGTGGCGGTGGTGCTCATGCGGACGCACCCGCGAGTCCGGCCGTCGCGCGACGCGCCGGGTCGGTCACGAGATGGCACCGCGCGATGTGTCCCGGCGCGACTTCGACGGCCGCGGGCGCCTCCGAGGCACACTTCTCCCACGCGTGCGCGCACCGATCGCGAAAGCGGCAGCCGCTCGGCCACGCCGTGGCGGGCGGTACCGTGCCGGGAATCGCCTCGAGCCGCTCACGTCGGCTGCCCATCCGCGGCATCGCGCGCAGCAGACCCGCCGTGTACGGATGTGCCGGCGCAGCGAAGAGCGTGCGCACGGGCGCTGCCTCGACGATCTGCCCGCCGTACATCACGAGGACGCGCTGTGCCATCTCCGCCACGACGCCGAAGTCGTGCGTGATGAGCAGCACGGCACTGCCCGTTTCGGCTTGCAGCGAGCGGAGCAGATCCAGGATCTGCGCCTGGATGGTGACGTCGAGCGCGGTGGTGGGTTCGTCGGCAATCACGAGCGCGGGCGAGAGCAGCAGGGCCATGGCGATCAGGACGCGCTGCCGCAAGCCGCCCGAGAGCTGATGCGGGTAGTCGTGCGCGCGGCGAGCGGCATCGGCAATGCCGGTGCGCTCGAGCATGGCCACGGCGCGCGCCCAGGCATCGGTGCGCGACGCGCCCTCGTGGATGCGCGCGACTACCGCCACCTGATCGCCGACGGTGAACACGGGATTGAGCGCGGTCATCGGCTCCTGGAAGATCATCGCAATGCGGCGGCCGCGCAGCTGTCGCATCTGTTCCTCATCGAGCGCCAACAGATCGGCACCCTCGAACCGGATGCCGCTTCCCGCTTCGATGCGCCCGGGCGGATCGATGAGGCGCAGGAGCGCGAGTGCCGTGACCGACTTGCCGCTGCCCGATTCGCCCACGAGTGCGACGGTCTCGCCACGGTCCATCGTGAACGTCACGCCGTCCACGGCGCGCGCCACGCCCGACGCTCCCCGGAAGTGCACGGCGAGGTCGCGCACGTCGAGGAGGTGCGGATCGTCGCTCACGCGGCGCCGCCGCGGAGATCAGTCGGGAGCATGCTCGGCATCACGTGGCTCAAGATAGGGCGCGCCCTCGCGTGCGCGAGCCGCGCGACGGTCATCGCGCACCGTTGGCGCGGGTCCACGGTTCGCCGCGCTCGACGCGATCGGCGACGACGCCAGCCGCGAGCACCGTCACCACGATGGCGATGGCGGGGAGCAACACGAGGCGTGGCGCGGTGGCGATCTGGGCGCGCCCCTCGCTGATGAGGCCGCCCCAGGTCGCGATCGGAATCTCGGCGCCCTGCCCGATGAACGAGAGCGCCGCTTCCAGCGTGACCGCGTGCGCGAATGCGAGCACGGTCGCCGCGGCGATGGTGCCCGTCACGTTGGGGATCAGGTGGCGCACGGCGACGCGCATCGTGGGCGCGCCCAGCGCGCGCGCGGCCACGGCGAAGTCGCCGCCAACCAACGCGCGTGCCCGTGCGCGCACGAGCCGGGCGAGGGCAAACCAGCCCGTCGTTCCCATGGCGACCGCGAGCCAGCCCCACGAGAGCCGTCCGAATGCGGCGGTCAGGACGATGAGCAGGAGCAGGCGCGGGACGGCGATGCCGACATCGACCACGCTCATGCACGCGCGATCGACCCAGGGGCGCGAGACGGCCGCGAGCAGGCCGACCCCCGCCCCGATCACGGCGGTCACCGCAGCGGCCAGCACACCGAACGCCATCGAGACGCGTGCCCCGGCGATCAATCGTGCGAGCAGGTCGCGCGCGTTCTCGTCGGTGCCCAGGGGGTGGGCCCACGACGACGCCGCGCTGCGCAACGTCGCGAGATCGCCCACCCGGTTCGGGTCCACGCGCCACAGCACGGGGCCGAGCACCGCGACGCCGATCACGGCGGCGAGCACGGCGAGCGCCGGCCGCCACGAGTGAGAGGGAGCGCCCATGCTATGACGGCTCCGTTGCGCGCCGCGGATCGAGCCACCGATGCGCGGCATCCGCCAGCACGCCACCGCCCACGACGACCGCCGCCATCGGCACGACGCAGCCCAGCGCGAGTTGCGCATCGCGCTCGGCCAGCGCCTTGAACGCGAGCGTGCCCATGCCCGGCCACGCGAACACCTGCTCGACGATGAGCGCACCACCGGCCAAGGCGGGCAGCGCCAGTCCGGCCAGCGCGATCGTGGGGGCGAGCGCAGCCCCCCCCGCGTGGCGATACAGCAGCGCCCCCTCGCGCACGCCGCGCGCGCGTGCCGCGCGAAGGAACGGCTCGCGCCCCGCCTCGCGGAGCGCCACCCGCTGGTGGCGCGAGACCTGCGCCGCCACGATCAGGGCGAGCGTGAGCGCGGGCAACACCAGATGGCGGAGCTGCTCCGTCCAGCGGATCGCGCCTCCACCGGTGGACCACGGGTCCGAAGCGCCGGACGATGGCAGCCAGCCGAGTCGCAGGCTGAACAGCTGGATGAGTCCGAGCGCGATGATGAATTCCGGCAATGCCCACAGCGCGAGTGCGCCGCCGCCCACCCAGCGGTCCCAGCGGCTCTCCGGCGCGCGCGCCTGCACGAGCGCCACCGCGATCCCGAGTGCGAAGCCCAGCACCAGCGCGACGCCTCCCAGCCGAAGCGTGTACGGGAGCGCGCCGGCGACGGCCTCGGCCACCGGCATGCCAGCGGACAGCGAGAAGCCGAGGTCGCCGCGCGCGGCATACGCGAACCATGCGCCGACCTTCGCGGGCAGCGGGCGATCGAGTCCCATCTGGGCGCGCACGCGCGCGCGCGCCTCGGTGGGCACGAGCGGGTCGTCTGCGCTGCTCGCGAGGGGATCGCCGGGTGCGAGATGCAGCAGCACGAGGCTGACCACGGCCACGACGAGCACCACCAGCACACCGCGCAGCAGCGGGAGCGCGAGCGCCCGCGCGGCGCCCATGCCGCGCATCAACGCGCCTCGCTACTTCGCGCCGCTCACGCGGTCGCGCGGCAATCGTTGCCCGGCCGGAATGCCCCAGTCGGCCAGCCGGGCGAACCAGCCCGTGGGCAGGAGACGCGCCGGCTGGAGCCGCGCCTGCACGGCGAGCACCTGGCGCGGATCGTAAAGCCAGATCGCGGGGGCGTCGTCGTTGATGATGCGGAAGGCGCGTGTCCAGAGCGCGCGCGCGGCGTCGCTGTCGGATGCGTGGGCGGCCGAGTCGGCGACGGCATCGAAGGCCGGGTTCGCGTAGCCGGACCGGTTGGACCCTCCGGCGGTGAGCGCGCCGGCACTGCCCCAACTCTGGCGGACCGTGGTGGACGGTGTGGGGTCGGTCGCAACCGAGTAGAGCGTGGCATCGAACGCGCGTTTGGTCACACGTTCGGTGAACACCGGGGGCTCCACCGACTCGATGTTCACGATCACGCCACGCTCCTTGAGCGCGGCCTGGATGAGCGTGGCGTAGCGCACGCGCGTCCGCACCGGCGCGGGAATGAGCAACGAGAAAGCGAGCGGCTTGCCGCCGCGCGCGCGCATGCCGTCGGCGCCGCGCGCCCAGCCCAGCGAGTCAAGCACGCGATCCGACTCGGCCGCATTGAATGGCAACTGGACGAGGCTCGTGTCCTTCGGGGCGATGGCCGTCGGGACAGGACCGACCGGCACCGTCGCCATCGAGTCGAAGATCGCGCGCACGAAGCTCCGCCGGTCGAGCGCGAGCCCGAGCGCCCGGCGCAGTGCGCGGTCACCGAACAACGGATGCGGTCGCGCGGTGCCGTTGTCGTGCAGCGAGAACATGAGGTAGCCGAAGCTCAGCGCCGCATACGGCACGGTGCGGATGTCGCTGCGCCCGGCGAACTGCGCGAGCACCTCAGGCCGTACGTTGTCGAGCACGTCGGCCTCCTTTGCGAGCATCCGGTTCACGCCAGCGGCGGCATCGCTCGAGGTCGCGAAGATGACCCGGTCCAGCTTGGCGCGTCCGGCGTAGTTGGTGGTGTCGCTGGCGAGCACGACCTTCACGCGCGGTTCCCACGCGACGAAGCGGAAGCGACCCGAGCCCACCGGCGTGCGGGCGAACGGCGACTGGCGCAGCGAGTCGTGCGGGACGGCCCCGAGCAGGTGCTGCGGGTGGATCAGCATCTGGTACGTCGCGTCGAAGAACTGCTCGCTCGTGCGCTCGTGGAACCAGAAGATCGCGGTGAGCGAGTCGCGCACCGTCACGGAGTCGATGTTCGCCAACAGCGGCGCGAACGGTGCACCGGTGAGCGAATCGCGATACAGGTCGAAGGTGAAGCGGACGTCGGAGGCCGAGACCGGGCGACCGTCGTGCCAGCGCGCCCGCGCGTCGAGCGCGAACGCGATCGAGAGCGAGTCGGCGCTCCACGTCCAGGCGCGCGCGAGGCGCGGCCGGAAGCCGCGGTCGCCCACCGTGTTCATGTCGTCACCCAGATCGGCCAGCCGGTCGAACAGTTGCTGCACGACTGCCTGTCCGGTGGCGGTGGTGGTGAGGGCTGGCACGAGCACATCCGGGTCGGCCGGGGTGGCGATCACGGCCGTTCCGCCTGCCGCATCGGATGCGCCAGACGGGTCGGCGCAGGCGCTCGCGAGGAGCGAGAAGGCAAGGGCAGTCAGGGCACGGCGGCGCATCGTGGGCATTGGGAGCGGGAAGAGACAGTATGACGGCTGAGGCGCGGCTACCGGCGCCACGTCCACGCGTCGTCGTGATACAGACGAAGCAGAGGGGGGTCCGGTTGCGCTTCTGGTGCATCGGCATCGAGCGGCCCCGGGGCGACCCCGCTCGCCGCGGTCAGCGCCGAGCGCCACCCAGCCGCGAACGCTTCGAGCGTGGGGACGTGGCCCAAGGCAGCCCGCAGTGTGGCCGGGGGCGGAACAGCGCCGTCGCTGTCCGACGTGAGCGTGGCCAGCCTCGACTGATCGTCGTCGACCAGCACCGACCCGTGCTGCAGCAGGGCGCTGCCCTCGGCCCACTGTGCGCTCCCGGCCAGCTTGGCGCCGTTCCACACCACCTCGCCAAGGCCCGGTTCAGCGAAGCAGGGGGTCGCGCCCGGTGGACGGCTCGGACTGCGCGCCGGGGCGCGCTCGGCGGCCACACCAAGCGCGCGCAGGGCGTTGAGCAGCAGGGCGGTCACGGCATCGTACGCCGCGCGGGGATGACCAGCCGTGGCCGGCAGCATCACCGCGTAGGTGAGTTCGCGGTCGTGGAGGATGGAGCGGCCGCCAGTAGGGCGGCGGACGACGCCGAGCCCCCGCGCGGCCAGTTGAACCGGGTCATACGCCCCCCGCGCCCGCTGATTGCGTCCGAACGAGACCGTCGCCGGTGACCATCCGTACAGGCGCACGATCCCCTCGCCCGTCGCGGCCGCGACGCGGGCCAACGAGTGGTCGAGCGCCATGTTGGTCGGGCCGTCTGCGGTCGGCGACTGCAGCAGGCGCCACCGGCGGACGGAAAGCACGGAAGTCGTCACCACGGAGAAAACAAGCGGGGAACACCCGCGGCGGCCAGCGCATTCCGCTGCAGACCGAATCCGACCCGCTCGCTTAAGTTGAGGGCTTCGACCTGCGCGCGCCCGGATGGGCGGTGCGCGTCGTGGGCCGAAGTGACCAGCATGCCTTCGCGCGCACAGGCGCGCCGTTTGGAGCCTCATGACCGCAACTGCCGCTTCCTCGAGCGCCGCCGGCGCCGACACCTTCGCTGCTCGCCACATCGGGCCGTCCGCGGCCGAGACGGCGGAGATGCTCGCCGCTGTCGGCTCGCCGTCCCTCGACGCGTTCATTGACTCGGTGGTCCCCGCGCCGATCCGTTTCAAGGGCACGCTCGCCACGACGGGCCCGGCCACGGAACACGAGGCGCTGGCCGAGCTGCGCGGGATGGCCGCGAAGAACCAGGTGTTCCGTTCGTACATCGGCCTCGGGTACCACAACACGTTCGTGCCGCCGGTCATCCAGCGGAACGTGCTGGAGAATCCGGGCTGGTACACGGCCTACACGCCGTACCAGGCGGAGATCGCACAGGGGCGCCTGGAGGCGCTGCTCAACTACCAGACCGTCGTCATTGACCTGACCGGGCTCCCCATCGCGAACGCATCGCTGCTCGACGAGGGGACTGCCGCGGCCGAAGCGATGGCGATGGTCCACGCGGTGACCGGAAGCAATCGCTCCACCTTCCTCGTGGGCGCCGACTGTCACCCGCAGACGATCAGTGTGGTGCGCACGCGGGCCGAAGCGCGCGGATGGAAGGTGGTCGTCGCCGCTCCCGCGGCGATGGTGCCGGACGCCGACACCTTCGGCCTGCTCTTGCAGTACCCGACCACCGAGGGGGCCGCCGCCGACTACCGCGCGCTCGCGGAGCAGGCGCACACGGCCGGCGCGCTGGTGACGGTCGCCTCCGACCTGCTCGCGCTGACCATGCTGACGCCGCCGGGCGAGTGGGGGGCCGATGTGGTGGTGGGCAACTCGCAGCGCTTCGGCGTGCCGATGGGCTACGGTGGTCCGCATGCCGCCTTCTTTGCCACGCGCGACGCCTACAAGCGGCACCTGCCGGGGCGGATCATCGGCGTCTCGCGCGATGCCGATGGTACCGTGGCGCTGCGCATGGCGCTGCAGACGCGCGAACAGCACATCCGCCGCGAGAAGGCGACCAGCAACGTGTGCACGGCGCAGGTGCTGCTGTCGGTCATGGCGGGCATGTACGCGGTCTGGCATGGCCCGGAGGGGCTGCTGCGCATCGCGCGGCGCGTGCACGGGCACGCCAACGCGCTGGCCGAGGGCATTGCCCAGGCGGGGCACCGGATCCGCCACGCGCACTTCTTCGACACGATCACGGTCGAGCTGGCCCGCGGAACGTCGGCGGAGCTGCTCGCCGCCGCCGTGGCGAAGGGGATCAACGTGCGTGCCCTCGACGACGCGACGGTGAGCGTCGCGCTCGACGAGACGGTGACCGCTGCCGATGTCGCCGAGTTGTGCGGCCTGTTCGGCGGCACCGCCCCGGCCGCCGCCACGACGGATCGCATCGGCATGCTGGCTCGCGCGAGCACCTTCCTCACGCACCCGGTGTTTCACGCGCATCGGTCCGAGACCTCGATGCTGCGCTACATGCGCATGCTGGAGTCGCGCGACCTGTCGCTGGCGCACTCGATGATCCCGCTGGGATCGTGCACGATGAAGCTCAACGCGACCGCGGAGATGTTCCCGGTCACCTGGCCCGAGTTTGGCGCGCTGCATCCCTTCGCGCCGGTCACGCAGGCGACGGGCTACGCGGCGATGTTCGCGCAACTCGAACACTGGCTGGCCGAGATCACCGGGTTCGCCGGCGTCTCGCTGCAGCCCAACGCCGGTTCGCAGGGGGAATACGCCGGGCTCCTGGTCATCCGGGCCTACCATCAGGCCCGTGGCGAGGGGGCGCGCGACATCTGCCTCATTCCGCAGTCGGCGCACGGCACCAATCCGGCGTCGGCGGTCATGGCCGGCATGCAGGTCGTGGTGACCAGAACCGACGTCAACGGCAACATCGATCTGGCCGACCTCCGGGCCAAGGTGGAGCAGTACTCCTCGCGCCTGGCCGCGCTGATGGTCACGTATCCGAGCACGCATGGCGTGTTCGAAGCGACGATCCGTGAAGTGTGCGCCATCGTGCACGAGCATGGCGGGCAGGTGTACATGGACGGCGCGAACATGAACGCGATGGTGGGGGTCTCGCGGCCCGGCGACATCGGCGCCGACGTCTGCCACCTCAACCTCCACAAGACGTTCTGCATTCCGCACGGCGGCGGCGGTCCCGGCATGGGGCCGATCGGCGTGGCCAGGCATCTGGTGCCGCACCTGCCGGGACACGCGGTGATCGCCATGGGGGGCGACTCCGGCGCCGTGTCGGCGGCCCCGTGGGGAAGCGCGAGCATTCTCCCGATCTCGTGGATGTACATCCGCATGATGGGGGGCGCGGCACTGGCCGAGGCGACCAAGATGGCCATCCTGAATGCGAACTACGCCGCCGAGCGGCTCGAGCCGCACTATCCGGTGCTGTACCGCGGGCAGAACCGCCGCGTCGCGCACGAGTGCATCATCGACCTGCGCGCGATCAAGGCGGCGACCGGCATCGAAGTCGAAGACGTGGCCAAGCGGCTGATGGACTACGGCTTCCACGCACCGACCGTCTCGTTCCCGGTGGCGGGCACGTTGATGATCGAGCCGACGGAGAGCGAGACGAAGGCGGAGATCGACCG
>JANMLN010000178.1:0-4889 GCA_031372565.1 Gemmatimonadota bacterium
AGGTCCTTCGCTTCGCTCAGGACGACGTGGTCAATCCATCCGTCCGCCCGTCAACACCACCACCACACGCGCCCCCTTGAGCTGCCCGTCCGCGCACAGTGCCTCCAGCGCGGCAAGCGTCGTGGCGGTCGACGACTCCACCACCACCCCCGCGTCCCGTCCGTAGCTGCGCTTGGCCGGCGCGATCTGCGCCTCCGGCACGCTCACCAACACCCCGCGACTCTCGCGCACCTCGTTCAAGACGCGCACCGCATTGCGTGGCCGGCGCACCGCGATGCTCGCTGCCGAGGTCGGCGCACCAGCATCTGACCAGTGCTCGCCACGCTGCCGCGCCACGAGGGGCGCGACCGCCTCGGCCTGCACGCCGATCAGCTGCGGTAGTGTCTGCGACAGGCCGAGCGCGCGCAGCTCACGGAACCCCTTGCCGATCGCGCCCAGCGTGCAGCCATCGCCAACGGCGCACACCACGGCATCCGGCATCGCATAGCCGAACTGCGCACCGATCTCGAAGGCGCAGGTCTTCTTGCCTTCGACGAGAAACGGATTGTACGCACAGTTGCGATTGTACCAGCCATGCGCGGCCACGGCCGCTTCGCACTCGGCGAACGCCTGATCGTAGTCGCCCGTGCTCACGTGCACCGTGGCGCCGAACTTCTCGAGCCAGGCCAGCCGTTCCGGCGAGGCGTACGAGGGCACGAACACTTCGCAGGACATGCCCGCCTGCGCCGCGAACCCGGCCAGGGAGATGCCCGCGTTGCCCGCGCTGGCGCAGGCCACGGCTTTGGCGCCTTGCTGGAGCGCGATGGCCATGCCGACCGCGGTCGCGCGGTCCTTGAACGACCGGGTCGGGTTGCGTGTGTCGTCCTTGAGCCAGAGTTCCCCGAGTCCCAGTCGCGCCGCAATGCGCGGGGCGCTCACCAGCGGCGTGTCGCCCACGGCCAGGAACGGCACAAGGGGCTTCTGCACCGGCAACAAGGCCTGCCAGCGCCAGATACCGAAACCGTGCGCCCCGGTGTCGGGCCACTCCCGGAGCGCCCGCTCGTAGTCGTAGTGCACGTCGAGAATCCCGCGCTCCTCGCCGTGGACCGGCGAGGGACAGGTGGTCGCGCCGAAATCGGCCGGCTGGAGGGCGCCGCAGGCGAGGCACTGCAGCTCGGTGACCTTGAGATTGGCGTCGCGGCGTGGCATGGGAAGCGTAAGGTAGGCGCCTGGCGTCAGGCGGCCGTCAACCGCCCGATGAGGCGCAAGTGGTGCCGAAATCGACTTTCATCCTACCCCCTCGGTCTGACAGTTGGCTGGACATACCGCGCTGCGCCACCGATGTTTCACCCCGCGGGTGACCTGCGTCACGTTTCGCGTCACCCGGTGCGCCCTCCTTCACGCTCGGCATGGACGACACCGCCCTTCAAGCACGCCTCGCTGAGGTCCTCGGCGACGGGTTCGCGGTCGAGCAGCTGCTCGGGCGTGGCGGGTGCGCGATCGTGTTCGGGGTGCGCGACCTGCGCCTCCAGCGCGACATCGCGGTCAAGGTGCTGCGTCCCGATCTCGATGCGCCGGTCTCGCGCGAACGGTTCCGGCGCGAAGCCGAGTCGGTGGCGCGGCTCAGGCACCCGCACATCATCCACGTGCATGACATTGGCGAGGCGGGCGGCATCACCTGGTTCACGATGCCGCTCATTCACGGCGAGTCGTTGCGCGGGTTGATCGACCGGGTCGGGAAGCTCGAGATCGCGGAGGCGCAGCGGATCCTGAGCGAGTGTGCCAAGGCGCTCGATGCGGCGCACGTGCACGGCATGGTGCATCGCGACATCAAGCCCGACAACGTGCTGCTCGATGGCCCCGAGCGTTCGGTCGTCCTCACCGACTTCGGGCTCGTGAAGTCGCTGTCGCTCGACGACAGCGGACTCACCACCACCGGGATGGTGGTGGGCACGCCGCACTACATGAGTCCCGAGCAGCTCGCCGGTGACGCGCCCGTCGAGGCGCGCTCCGACCTGTGGTCGTTGGGCGTGATGGGCTACCGGATGCTGGCCGGCGTTCTGCCGTTCGAAGCGAAGGCTGTGCCGATGCTGATGGCCAAGGTGTTGGGTGAGGAGCCGACGCCGCTCAGCTGGCGTCGGCCGGAGATTCCTCCCGCCTTGGCGGAGGCCATCATGCGCTGCCTCGCCAAGGAGGCAGACGGGCGCTGGGCCAGCGCGGCCGAGTTCGAGCAGGCGCTCACGCAGGTGATGACGCCGCGCGCAGCGCCCCGGCGGTCGAGTGTGCGCCGTTCGAGCGCCGTGACGGTCGTGCAAGTGGAAGCGGCGCTCTCGACACCGTTCGAGGGGCTGCCCACGCTACCGGGCGAACCGGCGGGCGGACGCCGCAGTCTGCAGCGCCTCGCGTGGTGGCGGCGCAAGGTGGTGCGGGTGGCGTCGGCGTGGGGCGTCGCCTTGCTGGCGGCAGCCGTCACCGAGTGGATGACCACACAGCGCGTGCTGCTTGCGTTCGCGGCGCTTGCCGGCGGGGCCGTGCACATCGCGAGCGTGTACGCGAAAGCGTGGCTGCGCGGCTTCGGGTGGCGCGAGTTGGCGGGGCTGGTGGAGCCGCTGCCGAGTACGGGGCGTCGCTCGGGCGAAGGGGAGCTGTCGATGTACGGTGCCGAAGCGGGCGACGCACCCGCCGTGGATGAGGCGGCCGCCGGTTATCTCGACGACATGCTGACCGATCGACGGATCATCGTGGCGCTGTTGCTGCGCACGGTACGTGCGGACCTGGAGCGCGCCCCCGACTACCGTCGGAAGGTGGATGATGCGATCCATGAAACCGAGGCGGTCGCAGATCGGGTGTGGGCGCTCGACGCCGAGCTGGTGGCGCTCCAGGGGCGTGTGTCGCAGCAGCGGCGCGGCAGCTACGGCCGCAGCTCCGCCGGGCGGGCCTCGGCCGGGCGCGCCTCGGCTGGGCGCGGTGCACTGCAGCGTGTGACGACCGGCGATTACCGCGCCTTCACCGCGACCGGTCCTGCGCCGATGAGCGAACACGACGAGCAGGTGGCGGAGCTGTCGCTGCGGCGTGAGGAGCTGCTGCACGCGATGCGGCTCAGCGCGGAGGCGGTGCGCGGACTCCGGCTGCGCATGCAGACCGAAGGGGTGCAGGGGGGCGAGGCGCTGGCCGAGATGGTGAGTGGTGCCACGCAGCGGATGCGGCTGCGCGTGCAGGAGCTGGTGGCGGGGGCGTAGCGCGCGGTCGGTCGCCAGCGCGAGGATGCACCTGGTTGGCCAACTGCGCGCGCTACGCCCGATCGCTATCGTCCTACCTGCCGTCGCCTGCTGGTTCGCACCGCGCCCCAGAGAAAGAACGCGGCAATGGGCAGCGCGCTGGCCCACGGCTCGAGGCTGGGCGCCGGACCATCCCTGGTTCCAGGTTCGCGCACCGAATGATCCATCCAGCGGCTCGTCCAGAGGCCCAACGGTTCACCAACCACGGCCGCGAATGCCTCGGGGAATGCGCGCGAGTCGCGCCACAAGGTGCCCATGCGGTCGTGTCCGATGGTGCGACGCAGGTCATCGAGGAAGCGGCGGCGAGGGTCGAGGAACCGGGTTGATCCGGAGAATCCCTCCTCGATGTTGGTTCGGTGGAAGTCCCCTGTGGTCAGCACTCCGCTGTCGCGCCACGGCAAGACGTGCAGTCTTCTGCTGAACATCAAGCGTTCGCACGGAAGGATGTCCCCGTTGGCGCACGAACCCACCGGCAATCCCAGCGATCTCTCTCTGTAGACGACGGGTGAGATCGCAAACGGCGATCGTTCGACCCGCGTGGAGCGCCACGGCGCGCGCGCGCGCGGCGTGTCGATGAAGCGCGCCGCTTCCGCCGCACGCCAACCGGTACTGTCGAGCCACGCGCGCATGCCCGCGCCGGGAGCGCCGTACGCTGCGAGCCATCCACAGGGACCGAGCGATGCGCGGGTGGCGCCTGCCGTGAACGATTGCCAGTTGAGAACGTCGTTCGAGACGCGGCGTGGTGTCGTCCTCGACTCATCAAGGATGTCGCCGGCGAGGACAGGTGTCGGGCTGCTGAATGACAGCAGTCGGTCGCTCACCGAGAGTACGACGAGACAGGTGCGACCGTCGAGCATGGTCGGCAGGATGCTACTGCTCGAAAGTGGCACGAATCGTTGCGTATCGCGGACGATCGCCACGGCAACGCGAACGTCACCACGCTTCGAGGTGATACCCGCCCAGCTTCTCCGGAGCAGCGTCTCGTACACATCGCGATTCAACGCCGGCAGGCGCGTGTCGGCCAGGACCAACAGGGAATCGCCGCGCCAATCCTGCCGCGCAAGGATGCGTCGCAGGGAGTCGGCGCGTCGAAGCAGCCGCTGTCCTTCCACCAATGCATCGCGCCGCTCGCGCTGATCCTCGGCGGCGCTCCGTGTGCTGTCCACGCTCCCCACCACCCGTCGCGGTGGCTTGGGGGTCGACGCCAACACGACACCCAACGCGCCAACGCCGCCCAGGCCAATGGCAAAGGCAATCATCGAGACCCGCAGATCGCGCGAGATCATGCGCGCTCCTGGCGAATGGTCGCGAACGCCACGAGTGCGAGCGCCATGACGGCGCCCACGAAGAGCGTGCTGAAGCGAGGTCGGACCGGCTCGGGACGCGCAGCCAGCACGCGCTGACGCCAGACGGCGGCAATCTCGGGGAGCGGGCGCCCCGCCGCGGACGCGAGGCGCACGGCCATGGGCGTCTCGGCACCGGCCACGAGGCGCGCTTCGGCACCAGCGCCGCCCAACTCGATGGCCACGGCGAGAAAGCTCAAACGCGCCGCCTCGTTCAAGGGCTTGAGCCAGGTCTTGGGCGCGAGCGAGTCGATCCAGACGCGGCAACCTGGCGACATCGGTTGTGGGC
>JANMLN010000189.1:0-39949 GCA_031372565.1 Gemmatimonadota bacterium
ACTGCGTGCCACCGACGCGATGGGGGTGCTGATGCGCGCGCAGAAGCTGCCGCAGCCGCTACCGCTCGCGGATGCGCGCGCCTTGGCGTCCGATCTGGGAGCGAAGAGCGTCGTGCACGGCGCGCTCGTGCAGGAGGGGAGTGGGGTCCGCGCCGATGTCGCGCTGTATCGGGTCGAGGGCGGGGACGCGATCGCACGCGCCTCCGCCACCGCGCCGCGCGATGGCATTCGTACGCTCACCGACTCGCTCACCGCGCAACTGCTGCGGCAGGTGTGGCGGCGCGGTGCGGCGCCGTCGCCGTTCCTGGCAGATGTGGCCACGTCGTCGATGGATGCGCTGCGCGCGTTTCTCGAGGGAGAACAGCACTTCCAGCGCTTGTACGTCGACTCGGCCCTCGCGTCATACACGCGCGCGCTGCAGCTGGACTCGATGTTTGCGCAGGCCGCTTTTCGTCTTGACTATGTGCGCAACTGGGCGTTGATGCCACCCGACACCGCCGCGCGGGCGCAGCTCTTGCGGAATAGCAGCCGGCTGGCGCCGCGCGATCAGGCCTGGTTGAACATCCACCGGCGTCTCTCGCTCCCCTTCGCGGTCCGCCTAGACTCCGGGCGGGCGCTCGCGGCCCGCTATCCGGATTTCGGCCTCGCGCAGTACTCCGTGGCCGACGACATCATCCACTCCGGGCCGACCTACGGCGTGGCCATCACCGATGCGCTCCCGTATCTCGATAGAGCAGACGTACTCACACCGAATCAGCCGGACCTCATCTGGCACCGCTCCATGGTGCTGATGGCGGGTCACGATACCGCGCGCTTTCGAGCCAATATCGAGCAACAGGCGGCGGGGCCCCTTGGCGCCGCGCGGTCTCAAGCCGTTTACTTCCGGTCTGTTCTCGACGCGAGAGCTCGGCAGCGGCCGACCCCTGCGTCGGCTTTTGGCACGATGATGGGCGACTTCATGCCGTTGCTCCGCGCCGCACCGCAACTCAGCTGGATCGTGGTCGGCGGCGCTCCCGTCTTGGGCATGAGCGGTCAGCAGATGGACTCCATTACCGGCGAGATGGAGCGGAGCGGTGCCTACACAGGTCTCGAGTTGCCCCATGGGTTGGGGGCGAGTTCGCTCGCGGCCTCGCGCGGGCAGTTTGTCGCGGCTTCAAGTCGGCTGGCGGCAGTCGAACGCCCCGATGTACCCGAGCCCATCGCCTTGGCCGGGGCGCGGCTTGCCGCCATCAGTGCCTGGATGGGCTTCCTCACCATCGAGCAAGCCGATTCGGTGCTTGTGCGCGCGCGTGCACGGCGACCGCAGCTCAGCAGTATCGCTCAGGCAGAGTTCGCCTGGTTGGATGGCCTGATCGGCGTCGCCGCTGCTGATTCTGCGCGCGTGGTCCGTGCAGCAGCGGCCAACACCGACACCTCGAAGCAAGGACGGTTTCTGGCGCAGTCTCTCCCGTCCCTCTGGCGTGAACGCCGCACGGGCCTGATCGACAGCCTGCAGGCGTTGGAGGACCGCACGATTGCGGCCGCCGGGCTGCATGCGGCTGCGCTCCCCGTTCACCGCCTGGCGCTCGGTCGTGCCTTGGTCAAGCAGGGGAGCCCCGCACGCGCCGAGCGCTACCTGCAGTGGCCGGATGCCATGACCAACAGCCTTCGTGGCACGAGCGTCCAGTCGCAGTTCGCCAGTGTGACCGCGTACGAGCGTGGTTTGGCCGCTGAGGCGGCCGGGGACCGCGCGAATGCGATCATGTTCTTCCAACGCTTTGTCGAGATTGCCGACGCACCGGACCCTCCGGTGCGCCCGCTCGTCGAGAACGCCAAGGCCCGTCTGGCCAAGCTCACCGGAGACAGTCGCAAGTGACCGATCAGGTTCGCATTCAACGGCTCGCGCACAACCCCGACCTGCCGCTCCCGGTGCGCGCCACGGCGCATGCCGCGGGCTACGACGTGAGCAGCGCGGAGCCTGACTTTGTGCTCAATCCTGGCGAGCGACGCGCCGTGGCCACGGGCCTCGCGTTCGAGCTCCCGGAGGGAATGGAGATGCAGGTGCGGCCGCGTTCGGGGCTCGCGCTCAAGCACGGGATCACGTTGCCCAACGCGCCGGGGACGATTGATCCCGACTATCGCGGTGAGCTCAAGGTCATCATGCAGAACGGGGGGGCCGAGGCCGTGACCTTCAAGCGCGGCGAACGGATCGCGCAGCTCGTGTTCGCGCGCTTCGAAGCGCCCTCGCTGATCGCAGCCGACGCGCTGGGCGACACGGCGCGCGGCACAGGGGGCTTCGGAAGCACGGGGCGCTGAGCGGCGCGCCGCGTGTCGCGGCGACAGTGACCGACCCATGGCGGCGCCGCTTGCGATTCCGCGAGCAACTGCCGATTCTATCAGGGTCTGACGTGTGTCATCGGACTCTTGGGGTGTAGCTCAATTGGCAGAGCTCCCGGCTGTTAACCGGAGGGTTGGTGGTTCGAGTCCACCCGCCCCAGTCACGACTTCGAGCGCTCGGCCCGGTACCTCGGGTCGGGCGCTCAGTGCATCAAGGCGGGCGCCTCGGCCGCTCGGGAAAGAGAGTGTGGAGCTGGGCGCGCCCGGACTGGTTGCGGTGGCCCGGACCATGGCGTCCTGACCCGTGGTTCCGGCAGGTGCGCTCCCCCGCCGATGGCGTGACGGCTGTTCGAGGGGCGATCCCCTAGGTTGCGGTAGGGCAACAGCTTGTATCCGCTCCCGCGCGTTCGTTAGCTTCCAATTTCGCCCACCCCGAACGTCGTTTTGTCAACATCGCGTGCACCTCACTTGTGTGGGTGCGTGCCTGACCCATTGAGATGCGCTGGCCGTCCTTCAAGTCGGGTATGTGGTTTCCCGCGAACTCGATCGCGGTGGACCTCGGCACCGCGAACACGCTGGTGTACGTGAAGGGCGAGGGCATCGTGCTCAACGAGCCGTCGGTCGTCGCGCTCGATCGCGAGACCAAGAAGATCAAGGGCGTGGGCCTCGAAGCGAAGCGCATGTTGGGTCGCACACCGGAAGGCGTCATCGCCGTGCGCCCGATGAAGGACGGCGTGATCGCCGACTTCGACGTGACCGAGAAGATGCTGCGGTACTTCCTCACGCTCATCATCGAGAACCACGTCTTCAAGGTGAAGCCGCGCGTCATCGTCTGCGTGCCCTCGGGCATCACCGAGGTGGAAAAGCGTGCGGTGCGCGACTCCGCACTCGGTGCGGGCGCCAAGGAAGTGTTCATGGTGGCCGAGCCGATGGCCGCCGCGATCGGCGTGGGACTGCCTGTCGAGACGCCGACCGGCAACATGGTGATCGACATCGGCGGTGGCACGACCGAGATCGCGGTCATCGCGCTCTCCGGCATCGTGAGCGACACGTCGATCCGCACGGGCGGCGACGAGCTCGACATGAGCATCGTGCAGTTCATGCGCAAGAACTACAACCTCCTCATCGGCGAACCAACGGCCGAGCAGATCAAGATCCAGATCGGCTCCGCCTATCCGGTGGGCGAGGAGCGCGAGATGGAAGTGAAGGGACGCGATCTCGTGTCGGGCATCCCGAAGACGGTGCGCGTGCACTCCACCGAGATTCGCGAAGCGGTGCAGGAACCGATCCAGCAGATCGTCGACGCCGTGCGGCGCGCCCTCGAGATCACGCCGCCCGAACTCGCGAGCGACATCGTCGATCGCGGCATCGTGATGACGGGCGGCGGAGCGCTGATTCGAGGCCTTGACCTGCTCCTGCAGCAGGAGACCGGCCTCCCGATCCACGTCGACGACGATCCCCTCACCTGCGTCGTGCGCGGCACGGGTCGAATCCTCGACGACGAGGAGAAGTACTGGTCGGTCCTCTCGTCCTGAGCTGACCGTGGCGCGCGCCGCACGGAGCAGCAACAGCCGCAGCGACACGGTGCTGCTCAGCGTGTGTCTCGCGCTGTCGATCATCGCACTCATCCTGCCCGGCGAGCAGCGACGTCCCGTCGCCGAAGCGCTGCGTCGGACCGCCCTCGCGCCGCTCATCCGCCTGCAAGGGGCCGCCGAACGCGGTCGTGCGGCGCTCATGCAGCGGGACCAGGCGATCGTCAATCGAGACTCGATGACCGTGCGCGGCATGACGATCGTCTCGCTCGAGGCGGAGAACGATCGCCTGCGCCGCATCCTCGGCCTCGCGCAGCGCCTGCGCTGGGGCTTCGTCGCCGCCGAGGTGCTGCACGGCAAGGGACTGGGCGAGGAGTTCACGGTGGCGCTCACGGCGGGCGATGCGGCTGGCGTGCGACGGCTCTCGCCCGTCGTCGCGCCCGAGGGACTCGTGGGCATGGTCACCGGCACCGATCCGCAGAGTGCGCAGGCGATCGTCTGGTCGCATCCGGACTTTCGCGTGAGTGCGATGAGCACCGACGGCAAGGCGTTCGGCATCGTGCGCCCGCACATCGCTGGCAGCGGCGCGAGTCGCTACCTGCTCGAGATGAGCAACGTGCCGTTCCGCAATTCGCTGCCGGCCGGTTCGCTGATCGTGAGTTCGGGATTGGGCGGCACCTATCCGCGGGGCATTCCCATCGGCACGGTGATGCAGGAGCTCACGACGGCCGAAGGGTGGGCGCGCACGTATCTCATTCGCCCCGCCGTGTCGCCGGGCGACGTGACCAGCGTGATGGTGCTCATGCCGCAGCGTGTGCAATCGGGGGTCGCCTCGGTGTGGACCAGCGTGGCGGCTGCCGACAGCGCCGCGCGCGCCATTGCCGCCGCGGGTGACGATGCCACGCGACGCGCGGCACTCGCGGAGTTGGCCGCGCGGCGGGCGCTCACCGACTCGATGAGCGCGGGCGATTCGACGCTCCAGACCGACTCCGCGGCCGTCGTGTCGCCCGCTGCTCCGCGCCCGCCGCTCTCGCCAGCCGACACGACCGCGCGTCGTCGTCGCCGCCGCACGGCCCCGGACTCGGTGCCCGGCACGGTACCCCCCCGGGGGACCCGATGAGTCCGGGACGCATTGCGAAAGGGCTCACGGTCTTCGCCCTGCTGATCACGCTGCACTACACGCTGCGCCCGCTGCTCGGCTGGCGTGCGCCGGTCGACTTCCTCGTCATTGCCGTGCTGCTCACCGCCGTGCGTGTGCGCCCGGGGACCGCCGCCGTGGTGGGCTTCCTCAGTGGCATCGCCGCCGATGCGCTCACCCCCGAATCGTTCGGCGCCGCCGCACTGGCGTTCACCGCCGTGGCGTATCTCGCCAGCTGGCTCAAGGCGGTCTTTTTCGCGGACAACTTTGCGCTCAACGGCATCTTCATCTTCCTCGGCAAATGGGCCGCCGACCTGATCATCGTCATCGCCGAACGGCGGTTGCACGGGCTCGACCTGCTGCAACAGGTGCTGCTCTGGTCACCGCTCTCGTCGCTGTCGACGGCGATCGCGGGGCTCGTGCTGCTGGTGGCGTTGCGTCCGCTCCTGGATGAGCCCGCGGTCGCCTGACGCGCCATGAGCACTTCTTTCCACCCCAACGAAGTGCAGCGCCGCGGCCGGATCGCGAGTGTACTCGTGCTGCTCACGATCGTGACGCTGGGGAGTGCATTCTTCCGCACGCAGGTCTTGCGGCATCGGCAGTACACGCTGGAGTCGGAACAGAACCGGTTGCGCGAGGTGCCGCTGCCGGCGCCACGCGGCATCATCTACGATCGCACCGGGCAGATCATCGCCGAGAACCTGCCGGGATACACGGTGTCGCTCTTGGCGCCGGGCACGGATTCGCTCCGCGCCGCGCTCCGGCGACTCTCGGGGACGATCGCGCTGACGCCTGCGCAGATCGATCTCGCGGTGCGCCGGTTCCGACGCGCGCCCAACCGGCCCGCCGTGATTCTCGCCGACGCGTCGTTCGATGTGGTGAGCGTGCTCGAGGAGCATCGCATCGAGTTTCCCGGCCTCATCATCCAGGCGTCGCCCAAGCGGTACTACCCCGACGGCGCGGCCGTGGCGTCGTTCGTGGGCTACACGGGCGAGATCACCGAGGCGGAGTTGGGACGTGATGCGTTTCGGGGCTACAAGGCCGGCCAGCAGGTCGGGAAGGGCGGACTGGAGAAACAGTACGAAGGACAGTTGCGCGGTCGCGAGGGGACGCGCTTCGTGGAGGTGGATGCGCGCGGCCGCGTGGTGCGTGAGGCCGGTGCGCGCGCCGACGTTCCCCCTGAACGGGCGGCCGTGCTCCGCACCAACATCGACCTCGACCTCCAGCGGTACATCGTCGAGCTCTTCGGCGACTCGCTGCAAGGGGGCGCCGTCGCGCTCGACCCGAAGTCGGGCGCCGTGCTGGCACTGCACTCGGCGCCCACGTATGACCCCAACCGTTTTACGGGCGGCATTCCCGCCGACTACTGGAAGTCACTCAACACCGACCCGCGTCGACCGCTGTACAACAAGGTGCTGCAGGGGCGGTACGAGCCGGGCTCCACGTGGAAGCTCGCGACCGCCGCGCTGGCGCTCGAACGCAAGGTGGCCGATCTCGATGACCACATGCCGACCTCGTGCACCGGGGGCTACCAGTTCGGCAATCGCTACTTCCGCTGCTGGGAGAAGAAGGGACACGGCAGCATCTCGATGCGTCAGGCCATCGCGGTCTCGTGCGACGTCTACTTCTACCAGCTGGGACTCAAGATCGGGATCGAGCGGTTGATTGCCGGAGGCGTCTCGCTCAAGTTCCTCGACCGCACCGGTATCGACCTGCCCGAGGAGTCACCATCGCAGTTCCCGTATGCGGTGGAGTATTTCAACAAGCGCTACGGGCCGCGTGGCTGGTCGAATGCGGTGGTGCTCAACCTGTCCATCGGTCAGGGCGAGAACGCACAGACCGTGATGAACATGGCGCGCTTCTACACCGCGCTCGCGACGGACGGGCGCGAGGCGACGCCGAACGTGGTGCAGCGTACCGTGAAGCGTGATTCGATCATGAATTTGAGCTCGGAACAGCTCACGGCGCTCCGCGACGCGATGGCGGGCGTGGTGCAGGCAGGAGGCACGGCGGCAAGCGCGGCGATCGTGGGGGTGCGGCTCGCTGGCAAGACGGGCACCGCGCAGAACCCGCAGGATCCGAAACGGGACCACGCCTGGTTCGTGGGCATGGCGCCCGCCGAGGATCCGAAGGTGGTCGTGGCGGTGATGCTCGAGTTCGGCGGCCACGGCACGCGCGCGGCGCGCATCGCGTCGAAGATCATCGAGCGCTACCTGAAGGTGAAGGCAGCACCGGTCCCCGTCACGGAAGCCGGATTGTGATCGGCCGGACGCTGGCCGACCGCCCGCTGGCCGCACTCGCGGTGCTCCTGACCGTCTTCGGCATCGCGATCGTCTACAGCGCCGGGCAGACCGACGTGGTCGTGCCGGTGGTTGCCCGCGCCTGGCAGCGCCAGCTCGGATGGTTCGTCGTCGCAGCGCTGAGCGCGTTGCTGGCCAGCCGAGCGTCGGTGCGTGTGCTCGAGTGGAGCGCGTGGCCCGTGTACTTGGGCGGCGTGGCGCTGCTGACACTCACCCTCGCGTTCGGATCGGGGGCGGGGACCGCCGCGAGCCAGAAGGGATGGCTCACAATCGGCGGCATCCGGCTGGGGCAGCCATCGGAGCTGGCCAAGATCTTCGTCGTGCTGATGCTGGCGCGTGTCCTCGCGGCCCGACGCGAGGCCCCGACGTCGCTGCTCGACCTGTGGCGTCCGGCGGCCGTCGTGTTCGTGCCGTGGACGCTCATCATGCTGCAGCCGGACCTGGGCACCGGCATCGTCTTCATCGGCATCTTCTTCTGCATGCTCTTCTGGAGCGGCGTGAAGTGGCCACTGCTCGTGCTGGCGGCCAGTCCGGGGATCTCGCTCGTCCTCGCCTTCAGCACCGGCGCGTGGGGCATCTGGTTCGTGATGCTGGTCGCGCTGGTCATCTGGTACCGACCGTACCTGTGGGAGGGGATCGCGCTCGTCGTCGCCAACGTGGTGTCGGGGGTGATCGCACCGATCCTGTGGGATCGCCTGCAGCCCTACCAGCAGCGCCGGTTGCTGGTCTTCCTGGATCCGCAGAGTGACCCGCGCGCGTCCGGCTACCACGTGATCCAGTCGCAAGTCGCCATCGGGTCCGGCGGATGGTTCGGCAAGGGATACCTCGACGGATCGCAGAAGCGCCTCGCCTTCCTGCCCGCGCAGCACACCGACTTCATCTTCTCGGTGGTGGGCGAGGAGCTGGGCTTTCTCGGCGTGTCCGTCGCGCTCGGCCTCTTCCTCGGCCTCTTCCTGCGCACCGTGCGCGTGGCACAACGGGCCAACGACCAGTTCAGCTCGCTGGTCGCGTTCGGGTTGGGGGCGAGCTGGTTCGTCCACGTGATCGTGAACGTGGGCATGACGCTCAACCTCATGCCGATCACGGGGATTCCGCTGCCGTTCTTCAGCTACGGCGGCTCGTTTCTGCTGAGCTGCTGGCTGGCGGTGGGGATTCTGCTGCGGGTGAGCAGTGAGGGGCGTGGGCGGGCGGGGACGTTCGCGATGTAGGGTGAGCGCGGTACCGGATGAGGTTGTCATCGACACTCCTCCACCGCCGACGATACCGAGAGGCACCGTCACCCGAACACAACCCGAAACAGACCTGTTCCCCGCCTCTTTTGTGACCTAAGTTGCTGGATGGCTTGGTTCAGAAAAGACAAGAAACCCCGCACCCCTCCTCGGCAGCGCCACGAAATTCCGGCTGATGCGTGGGAGAAGTGCGAACACTGCGACCACACGGATATCCGGGAGAAGTTCGTCCGGAACCTGAACGTCTGCCCGTCGTGCGGCTTCCACCGCCGCATCCGGGCCATCGAGTATGTGAACATTCTGCTCGATGAGGGGACGATCGAGGAGCTGGAGGGCGACCTGCGCTCCAAGGACCCGCTCAACTTCCCGGACTACCCGGCGCGTCTCAAGAAGGCCCATGCGAACGCGGGGGACGAAGACGCGATCCTGACCGTCTCCGGGGCGCTCGGCGGGATGCCGGTGAATGTCGGGTGCATGGACTTCGCCTTCATGGGCGGCTCCATGGGATCGGTGGTCGGAGAGAAGATTGCCCGGCTTGGCCAGCGGTCGCTCGAGCGGAAGTATCCGCTTGTCCTCATTTCCGCCTCGGGCGGCGCCCGCATGCAGGAAGGGGTGCTGTCGCTCATGCAGATGGCCAAGACGTCGGCGGTGCTGGCGCAGTTGGCCGAGCGGCGGATTCCATACGTCTCGATCCTGACCAATCCCACCACCGGGGGCGTGAGCGCGAGCTACGCGATGTTGGGCGATGCCATCATCGCCGAGCCGGGAGCGGTGATCGGCTTCGCCGGTCCGCGCGTGATCAAGCAGACGCTGGGGCAGGATCTCCCGGAAGGGTTCCAGACCGCGGAGTTCCTCCTCGACCATGGGATGGTGGATCAGGTGGTGCCGCGTTCGGACCTCAAACGGACCGTGGGTACGTTGCTGCGGCACATGAGCGGGAAGCCCGCCGCATCCGGGTGGGCCGCGAGCTGAAGGATTACCGCCACGCGCTCGACTTCCTCTTCGAGCGCACGCAGGGACGCGACAAGCTGGGGCTCGACCGCATGCGCGACTTCCTGCGCGTGTTGGGCGACCCGCACGAGCGCCTGCGCTGCTTCCATGTGGCTGGCACCAACGGCAAGGGCAGCACCGTGGCCACGCTCGAGACCCTGCTGCGCGCCCGCGGTCTCACGGTCGGCAAGTACACCTCGCCGCATCTGGTGGACTTCACCGAGCGCATCCTGATCAACGGCGAGCCCGTGGCCAGCGAGGCCGTGGTGGCGTTCATCGAGCGGTGGGCGCCGGACGTGGAGCGCACGGGTGCGAGCTTCTTCGAGGCCACGACCGCGCTCGCCTTCGACGAGTTCGCACGTGCGGGGGTCGACGTCGCCGTGATCGAAGTGGGACTCGGCGGTCGCCTCGATTCGACCAACCTCATCACCCCGCTGGTGGCTGGTGTCACCTCGATCGGACTCGACCACATGGAGCTGCTCGGCGACTCGAAGGAGCAGATCGCCAGCGAGAAGGCGGGCATCTTCAAGCCCGGCGTTCCTGCCGTGATCGGGGAGACCGACCCCGTGATTCGCGACCTCCTCGCCGCGCACGCGCGTGCGCACGGCGCCGGGCCCATTCGCATCGTGGCGGAGGAATCGCACGTGTCCGATGTCCACGTGGGACCGGAGGGGACTACGTTCGCCTTCGCGATGGCCGGAGCGCCGCCGATGACGCTCCGTACGTCGCTGGCCGGGCGGCACCAGGCCGACAACGCGGCGGTGGCCATCACGATGCTCGATGCCGCGGGTGCGCCGTACCGTCCGAGCCTCGACGACGTCGCGCGTGCGCTGCCCGCCGTGCGACTGCCCGGGCGCTTTCAGGTGTGGGGCAAGTACCTGTTCGATGTGGCACACAACGCCGACGGCATGGCGGTCATGGAACGGACCCTCCAGGCGGTCCGGCCGGCGCGTCCAGCGGTCGCCGTGGTGAACGTGCTCTCGGACAAGGATTGGCGCGCCATGATGTCGGTGCTGGTTCGGTTCGTCGATCATCTCGTGGTGACGGTGAGCCCGACGTCGCCCGCATCGCGTCGATGGGATCCGGCCGAGGCGTTCGCGTTTGCGCAGGGGAACGGCTGGTCCGTGAGCCTGGAGCCCGACTTCACGAAGGCGCTCGCGCTGGCCGACACGATGGGAGAGACGGTCATCGTGACCGGCTCTTTCCACACGGTCGGCGATGCGATGGTCGCCTTGGACGTCAGCCCGCTCGCCCGGTAGCTTTGCTCCATGACGCTCGGACCGCTTCCCGGATTTCGCGATTTCTATCCCGCCGAATTGGCGGAGCGCGCGCACATCATGCGTGCGTGGCGCGACGTGGCGCGGCGTTTCGCATTTGTCGAATACGACGGTCCGCCGCTCGAGTCGCTGGAGCTGTATACGCGAAAGAGCGGTGAGGAGATCGTGGGGCAGTTGTTCAACTTCACGGACAAGGGCGGACGCGAGGTGGCGCTGCGCCCGGAGATGACGCCGACGGTTGCTCGCATGGTCGGTGCGCGGGCGAACGCGCTGCGCAAGCCCGTCCGGTGGTTCTCGATGCCGCAGCTGTTCCGCTACGAGCGACCAGGGAAGGGACGTCTGCGTGAGCACTTCCAGCTGAACGTCGACATCTTCGGTGAAGCGGACGTCACGGCCGACGCCGAGCTGGTGGCAGCGGCGATCGAGATCATGCGGACGCTTGGTCTGTCGCATGCCGATGTACAGGTGCGAGCCTCGGACCGGCGAATCCTCATGGGATGGCTCGCCGCACTCGGTGTTCCGGAGTCTGCCTTCGCCGCCGCGTACGCCGTGATCGACAAACTCGGTCGCGAGCCGCGTGACGTGGCCGAAGAGAAGCTGCGCACGGGTGGCGTACCTCTGGCAGCGGTGCCCACCATCCTCGACGCCGCCGCGCTCACGCTCGCCGATGTCGCGGCCCGCGTGGCCGACACGGAGGCTGCCGCGCATGTGGAGGCGTTCGGTCGGTTCGCCGATGGCGTGGCGGCCCTCACGGGGGATGGCGCGCAGTGGCTGCGCTTCGACCTCTCGATCGTGCGTGGGCTCGCGTATTACACCGGCATCGTGTTCGAGGTGTTCGATGCGCAGGGCGAGCACCGCGCCGTCTGTGGCGGCGGACGTTACGACCAGCTGCTCAAGGGACTCGGCGGCCCGGACATGCCCGCCCTGGGCTTCGGCATGGGGGATGTGGTGCTTGGTGAGCTGCTGCGCGACAAGGGGCTTTTGCCCACCGACGCGCCAGGTCCGGACTTCTGGGTCACGGGCAACACCGTCGGTGGCATGACGCAGGCCATGCGCGCGGCACACGAGCTGCGGTCTGCCGGCTTCGCCGTGGAGTACGCACTTCGCGCCCAGAAGGCCGACAAGCAGTTCAAGGCCGCGCAGTCGGCGGGGGCCCGGTACGTCATCCAGTTGCACGACGACTTTGCCGAGACACGCGCCGTTTCGCTTCGTGAAGCCAAGCGCGTCGACGGACAGACCTCGCTTGTGTCACTCCTGCCGAGCACGGAGCTGTCGCTCGACCAGCTCCTCGCCGCCGCCACCGCGCATCGCACCAACGCGTTCTAGCTCCACCGTCGCCCATGTCGGGCGGCGGCCGTTCACTGGATCTCCCGATGGCTGACGACAAGAAGCTGACCACCCGCGCTGCCGATTTCAGCGCCTGGTACAACGAACTGGTGCTCCGCGCCGAGCTGGCGGATTACGCGCCGGTGCGCGGATGCATGGTCATCCGGCCCAATGGCTACGGCATCTGGGAGCGGATGCAGCGCCAGCTCGACGACATGTTCAAGGCGACTGGTCACCAGAACGCCTACTTCCCGCTGCTCATTCCGCAGAGCTACCTGAGCAAGGAAGCCGAGCACGTCGAGGGGTTCGCTCCCGAGACGGCGGTGGTGACACACGGCGGTGGCAAGCTGCTCGAGGAGCCGCTCGTGCTCCGGCCCACGTCCGAGACGATCATCTACTCGATGTTCGCCAAGTGGGTGCAGTCGTATCGCGACCTGCCCATCCTCATGAACCAGTGGGCCAACGTGATCCGGTGGGAGATGCGCACGCGCCTCTTCCTCCGCACGCTCGAGTTCCTGTGGCAGGAGGGGCACACGGCGCACGCAACACATGACGAGGCAGAGACCGAGACACGCAAGATGCTCGGCGTCTACCGCACCTTCATGGAGCAGTACATGGCCATGCCCGTCATCACCGGGCAGAAGACGGACAGCGAGAAGTTTGCCGGCGCGCTCCGGACCTACTCCTGCGAAGCGATGATGCAGGACAACAAGGCGCTGCAGGCCGGCACATCGCACAACCTCGGCCAGAACTTCGCCAAGGCATTCGATCTCAAGTTCCAGAGCGAGAAGGGAACGGAGGAATTCGCATGGAACACGAGTTGGGGCGTGTCCACGCGCATGGTGGGCGGTCTCATCATGACGCATTCCGACGACAAGGGACTCGTCTGCCCGCCGCGCCTCGCCCCCGTCGAGGTGGTGATCGTCCCGATCTTCCGCACCGACGAGGACAAGGCCCGCGTGCTCGCCGCAGCGGAGCAGATCAAGGACAACCTTGGCTCCTTCGCCCGCCCCGAGCACCAGCGCCGCCGCGTGCACATTGATGCGCGCGATGGCATGAAGCCCGGTGCCAAGTACTACGAATGGGAGCTGCGCGGCGTGCCGCTCCGCATGGAGCTCGGGCCCCGCGATCTCGATCAGGGCCAGTGCGTCATCGTCCGCCGCGACACGGGCACCAAGCAGCCGATGCCGCTGGCCGAACTCGAAACCGCGCTGCCGCTCATGCTCGAGCAGATGCAGGCCGACCTGCTGGCCGGGGCGCTCGCCCGGCGTGAGGCCAACTCGATCCGCGAGCGCATCAGCTATGACCGGTTCAAGGAGATCATGGCCGGCAGCGGCGGCTTCGTGTATGCCGGCTGGTGCGGCGATCCCGCGGTCGAGGCGCAGGTGAAGGAGGAGACCAAGGCGACGATCCGCTGCATTCCCGATCCCGAGTTCCGCTCGAGCGAGGCGCCGGCGACCTGCATGGTCACCGGCCGTCCCGCCACGTGCGAGGTGCTGTGGGCGAAGGCGTACTGACGTCCGCGTTCCCGCGCATTGCGGGCGCGTTGCAGTGCGAAGGTGTGCCGCTCGCGAACATTGCCGAAGCGGTCGGCACGCCCACGTACGTGTACAGTGCGGCGAGCCTGCGTCGGCAGTTCGCCAGGCTGAAGGCGGCGCTGTCCGGCGTGCCGCACCGGATTCACTTCGCGATGAAGGCGAACGGATCGCTGGGCGTCCTGCGCACGTTGCACGCCGCAGGGGCGCACGTCGACTGTGTGTCGTCGGGTGAGCTGTATCGCGCGCTGCAAGCGGGCTTTGCACCCGGCGAGATCATCGTGGGCGGCGTGGGCAAGCGTGCCGACGAGATCGAGGCGGCGCTCGACGCCGGCGTCGCCTGCCTCACGGCCGAGTCTGAGGCAGAGCTCGAGCTGATTGCGGCATGCGCACGACGTCGCGGCGTCATCGCACCGGTGGCCATCCGGGTGAATCCCGAGGTCGAGGTGCATGCGTTTCACGAGTACGTGAAGACGGGGCAGGCGGGCGACAAGTTCGGCATTCCGCTGCATCGCGCGTTCGCCGCGGCGGCGTACGCGGCCTCGTTTGCCGAGCTGCGCCTCGTGGCGTTGCAACAGCACATCGGATCGTTGCTCACGGAGCTCGGACCCTACGGCGTGGCAGCCGACAAGCTCGTGGCGCTGCTGATGCAACTGCGCGCCGAGGCGCCTGACGCGGCGCGCCACATCACGACGCTCGACCTGGGCGGTGGCTTCGGCGTGACCTACGGTGATGAGCCGCCCGTGGACTTGCAGGGCCTCACCGACGTCGCGGCGCGCGTCCACGCGGTGACGGGATGCACGATCGCGATCGAGCCGGGCCGCTTTCTGGTGGCCGAGGCGGGAGTGCTGCTGACCCGGGTACTGTACCGCAAGGATGCCGCGGGCCGTGAGTTCGTGATCGCCGACGCCGGCATGAACGATCTCGTGCGGCCGGCGCTGTACAATGCGCACCACCGGATCGAACCCGTGATCGACGTCCCCGGTGAACGGCGTGCCGATCTCGTCGGGCCGGTGTGCGAGACGGGTGACTTCCTCGCCCGGAATCGCGTGTTCGCCGACGTCGCACCGGGCGCCCTCCTCGCGGTGCACACGGCCGGCGCGTATGGTTTCGTCATGTCATCCAACTACAACGCCCGCCCACGCGCCGCCGAAGTCCTGGTGGATGGTGCGCGCTGGGGGGTAATCCGCGTCCGTGAACGCCACGAGGACCTCGTGCGTGGCGAGCGGGCCGACCCTGACTGGAGTATTGTCGCATGAAGGTTGCCCTGATCGCCGACACGCATGATCGCCTCGATGCGGTGGCTGAACTCCTCAAGCGCGCGCAGGACGCGGGCGCCAGCATGGTGTTGCACGCGGGCGACTACTGCGCCCCGTTCGCTCTCAAGCCATTCATCGAGGCCGGGATGCCGTTGCTCGGCGTGTTCGGACGCAACGACGGCGATCACGAGGGCATCCGGGCCAAGGCCCAGCAAGGGATGGGCTTCGAGCTCTGGGAGTCCCCGCATTCGTGCGATGTGGGCGGGCACCGCATTCTCCTCGTACACGAACTCGACGACGCCACCGAGACCTCCATGTCCGGCCACCAGATTGTCGTGCATGGCAATCGCCACAAGCCCGAGATGAAGGAACGCGACGGGACCCTGGTCATCTGCCCGGGCGAGGGATGCGGGTGGCTCTACGGATCACCCACGGCCGCGATCCTCGACCTCGACAGCAGGAAGGTCGAGTTCATCCAGCTGCCCGCCGCGGAGTGGGTGCGATGACCTCGCGGATTCTGATCCTCGACTGCGGCTCGCAGTTCACGCAGCTGATTGCGCGCCGGGTGCGTGAGGCGCGGGTCTACTCGGAGATTCATCCGCCCGACCGCTCGCTCGACTGGATTCGCGCATGGAAGCCGACGGGGATCATTCTCTCAGGCGGTCCGAACTCGGTGACCGACGAGGACGCGCCGACCTTCGACCCCGCGATCGTCGACATTGCGCCCATCCTGGGCGTCTGCTATGGCATGCAGTGGATGGCACACGCGTTCGGCGGTGCGGTGCATGCCAGTGCAAGCCGCGAGTACGGGCGCGCCGAGGTGGAGGTGATCGAGCCGGCCGGCCTGTTTGCGGGCTTCGAGGCGGGCGAACGCACGCAGGTGTGGATGAGCCACGGCGATCACGTCGCCGTCGCACCGCCGGGCTTCGACGTCACGGCGCGTTCGAGCGGCGTCATCGCCGGCTTTCGGCATGCGTCCCGTCCGATCCACGCGATCCAGTTTCATGCCGAGGTCGCGCACACGGTGCGTGGCGCCGAGATCATCCAGAACTTCCTGTTCGGCGTGTGCGGCGCGCATCCCGACTGGACGCCGGGTGGTTTCATCGAAACGGAGATCGCGAAGATCCGTGCCCTGGTGGGCGCGCAGCACGTGATCTGCGGCCTCTCTGGCGGCGTCGATTCAAGCGTGGCGGCGGCGCTCGTGCATCGCGCCATCGGCGATCAGCTGACCTGCATCTTCGTGGACAACGGGCTGCTGCGCTTGCATGAGCGCGAGCAGGTGGAGCGCACGTTCAAGACGCACATGGGGGTGCACCTCGTGACGGTGCGCGCCGAGGACCGCTTCCTCGACGCACTGGCCGGGATAAGCGAGCCCGAGGAAAAGCGCCGCCGCATCGGCCACACCTTCATCGACGTCTTCGAGGATGCGGCGGCCGAGGCAGGGAAGGGCGCCGCGTTCCTCGTGCAGGGCACCCTGTATCCAGACGTGATCGAGTCGGTGAGCGCCAAGGGGGGACCGAGCGCGACGATCAAGACGCATCACAATGTGGGCGGGCTCAAGCCCGACATGAAGTTCACGCTGATCGAGCCGCTGCGCGAGCTGTTCAAGGACGAAGTGCGCAACGTGGGTCGCGAACTGGGGCTGCCCGAGGAGATGGTCGGGCGGCACCCGTTCCCCGGTCCCGGGCTCGCGATTCGCGTGCTGGGCGCGCTCGACCGGCCCACGCTCGACACCCTGCGCCACGCCGACGCGATCTACCTCGAGGAGATTCGCGCCGCCGGCTTGTACAAGGAGATCTGGCAGGCGTTCGCCGTCTTCCTGCCGGTGCGGAGTGTCGGCGTCATGGGGGATGGCCGCACGTACGACCACGTGATCGCGTTGCGTGCGGTGACCAGCACCGATGGCATGACGGCCGACTGGTACCAGTTCCCGCACGAGGTGCTGGCGCGCATCTCCAACCGGATCATCAACGAAGTGAAGGGGATCAACCGGGTGGTGTACGACGTGAGCTCGAAGCCGCCGGCGACGATCGAGTGGGAATGACGTCGTCCTGAGCGAAGCGAAGGACCTGCTTTTTCTGTTTCTGCTCAGGACCTCGACCTCACACGTTCTCAGGCTCGCCGGGAACGACTAGGTTCCGACGATGTCGACCCCCTGGGCGCAGCTCCGTCCAACGCGCGCCGAACTGACCGAGATGACCCGTCTCGCCACCCCCCTCGTGCTCGTGAACGTGGGGCTCATGCTCATGGGTGTGGTCGATACCCTGATGCTCGGCCGCGTGAGCGGCGCCGCGCTCGCTGCGGGCGCGCTCGGGAACTTCGCCTTCTGGTTCGTGGGCACGATCGGTTTCGGTGTCTTGATGGCGGTCGACCCCGTGATATCGCAGGGACTAGGGGCCAACGACCATCCCGCCGTCGCACGCGGCATGCAGCGCGGACTGATCCTCGCGGGACTCGTGACCGTGCTCATGTCCCTCGCGCTTGGCGCCACGCCGTGGCTGATCGATCTCCTCGATCAGCCGGCAGACGTCGCGCCGCTCGCCACGTCGTACGCCCTCTGGAGCATTCCGGGACTCTTCCCGTTCTTCGCGTTCGCCTTGGCGCGCTCCTGCTGGCAGGCCATGCACGACACCACGCCGATTCTCGTCGGAATGGTGGTCGGCAACCTGGCCAACGTTGCCCTCAACTGGGCGCTCATCTTCGGGCATCTGGGCTTTGACGCGCGCGGGGTCGTCGGCTCGGCACAGTCGACGGCGATCGCGCGCTGGATCATGCTCGCGGCCGCGCTGGCGGTTGGATGGCACTCGGTACGACCGACACTCCGTCCCTGGCGCGCGGAGTCGTGGGAACTCGCCCCACTCGGCCGCATGGCGGCCCTGGGCTTTCCGATCGGACTTGGGTTCTTCTTCGAGTTCAACGCATTCGGGCTCGTCACGGTCATGGCCGGGTGGCTGGGCACGTCCATCATGGGCGGGCACGAGGTCGCGCTGAATCTGGCGTCGCTCACCTTCCAGGTTCCGGTCGGCGTCGCCGCGGCGACGAGCGTGATGGTCGGGCGCGCCATCGGGCGCGGTGACATGGCGGCGGCCAGACGCGACGCGGTGGCCGGGCTCGTCATCGGCGTCGGCTTCATGGTCGGGTCCGCCCTGATCTTCCTCCTTCTCCCTGGCGTGTTGGCACGCGCCTACACGACGGACCAGGCGGTGGTGGCCGTCGCCACGTCCATCATTCCGTTGGCGGGCATCTTCCAGGTCTTCGACGGCACGCAGGTCGTGTGCAGTTCCGTCCTGCGTGGCGCCGGCGACACCCGCGTCCCCATGTTGCTCCATCTGGCGGGTTTCTGGCTGGTCAGCATCCCCATCAGCTACCTGCTTGGCGTCCGGTTGGGGTGGGGCGCTCAGGGCCTCTGGTGGGGGTTCGTGGCCGGGCTCGGCGTGGTCGCCGTGCTGGATCTCGCTCGGGTGCGCCAGCGGCTTGGCGGCGAGATCCGGCGCCTCAGCATGGACCATCCCGAACCGGCCTGATGGAGGGCTGGGACGTGAGCAGGCGGCGAAACCCGCGCAACGGTCCGGCAGTAGAAGATGTCACATGAATCGTCCCCCGGATCACGCCGGGGGCGCAGCGACCTCCACCCCTCCACCACAACCCATGACTGCCCGACGCTTCCTCGCCGCCGCGATATGCGCGGCTCTGCCCGTGATGCACACCGCCGCCGCGCAGCCGGCGGCCCGCAAATCGACCCCCTCGGCTGAAGCGCCCACGCTCCGGAAGGTCACGACGGTGGAGGGGATCACCGAGTACGCGCTCCCCAACGGGCTCCGCGTGCTCCTCGTCCCCGATGCCACCAAGCCGACGTTCACCCTCAACCTGACGATTCTCGTCGGTTCACGACATGAGGGGTATGGCGAAACCGGCATGGCCCACCTGCTGGAACATCTGCTGTTCAAGGGTTCGCCGCGCCACAAGAACCCGACCAAGGAGATGAACGACCGCGGGGCCCGGTGGAACGGCACGACGTGGGTGGATCGCACCAACTACTACGAAGTGGTACCGACGTCCGACGCGAATCTCGAATGGGCGCTCGACTTCGAGGCCGATCGGTTCGTCAATGCGTTCATCAGCGGCGAGGACCTCAAGACCGAGTTCTCGGTCGTCCGCAACGAGTTCGAGTCGGGCGAGAATTCGCCGTTCCGCGTGACGTTGCAGCGCACGGTCGCGAGCGCCTTCGAGTGGCACAACTACGGCAAGTCCACGATCGGCAACAAGGCCGACATCGAAGGGGTGCCCATCGAGCGGTTGCAGGCGTTCTATCGCAAGTGGTACCAGCCCGACAACGCGCTGCTCGTGCTCGCGGGTCGGTACGATGAGGCCAAGGCGATGAAGCTCATCGCGGAGAAGTTCGGTCGCATCCCGCGTCCCGTGCGGTCGCTGGACAAGGGGAATCTCCTGTTCGCCACCTACACCGAGGAGCCGGTGCAGGACGGTGAGCGCATCGTGAACCTGCGCCGCACCGGTGACGTCAAGCTCGTGATGTACGCGTATCACGTGCCGTCGGGGACGCACCCGGATTTCGCGGCCGTCGATGTGCTCGGCACGATCCTCGGTACCGACGTGACGGGACGCCTCTACAAGGCCATTGTCGATCCGAAGATCGGCGCCAGCACGGGCGCATTCGCGTGGCAGTGGAAGGAACCCGGCGTCCTCATCGCCTTTGGACAGACACGCAAGGAGCAGTCGATCGACAGCGTGCGCCTCGCGATGGAGTCGGTGCTCGAGGACTTCGTGAAACAGCCGGTCGATGCGGTCGAACTCGACCGCGCCAAGACCGAGATGCTCAAGAACATCGACCTGACGCTCAACAAGTCCGAAGAGGTGGGCCTGGGTCTCTCGGAATGGGCGTCGATCGGCGACTGGCGTTTCCAGTTCATTCATCGGGACCGGATCAAGAAGGTCACCGCGGCCGACGTGCAGCGGGTCGCCCGTCAGTACCTGCTCTCGAACAATCGCACGCTCGGCATGTTTCACCCGACCACGGCACCGGTCCGCGCCGACGTGCCCAAGACGCCGGACTTTGGCGCACTCGTGGCGAGCTACGTGGGGACCGAGACCCGCAGCGTCGGCGAGGCGTTCGATGTGACCCCCGCCAAGATCGACGCCCGCATTCGCCGGAGTGTGCTGCCCAACGGCATGAAGGTCGGGCTGCTGCCCAAGCAGACCCGCGGTGGCGCCGTGAGCCTTGCGGTCGATCTCCGTTTCGGCACGGAAGCCGCGCTGAGCAACAAGGGCGCGATCCCGGACCTCGCGCTCTCCATGCTCGACCGGGGTACGACGCAGCGGACCCGCGCGGCCATGAAGGACACGCTCGACAAGCTCAAGGCGCGCTGGAACGTGTTCAGCCTCGGCGCGGGGAATGCGCGCGCGAGCCTCGAGACGACGAAGGAGAACCTGATCCCGGCGCTGCGACTGCTGGCCGAAGCGCTCAAGCAGCCGGCGTTCGCGCCCGATGAGTTCGAGAAGCTCCGCCTCGAGAACATCTCCGGCTATGAGCAGCAGCTCACCGAGCCCAACGCGCTCGGGTCGATCGAAGCGCAGCGCCTCGTGAGCCCATACGCCAAGGGACATCCGCTGTATCAGTCATCCTTGCCGGAGTTGCTGGCAGATTTCAAGGCGGCGACGCTCGAGCAGACGAAGGCGTTCCACGCCGCGTTCTACGGCGCGAACAACGGCGCGGTGGCCGTGACGGGAGAGTTTGATCCCGAGACGGTGCTGCCGGCGCTGCGGGAGGTCTTCGGCAGCTGGACGGCCAAGGCGCCCTTTGTGCGCGTGAAGCGGCAGTTGGCCCGCATCGACTCGATGAGTCGCAAGATCGAGACGCCCGACAAGAAGAATGCGCTGTTCGTCGCCATGCAGCCGCTCGACCTCTCGTGGAAGGAGGCGGATTGGGCCGCCTTCCGCGTGGCCTCGTACATCTTCGGCGAGGCACCGCTCTCGGACCGGATCGGCACGCGCCTCCGGCAGAAGGAGGGGATCTCGTACGGCGCGGGCGCGTTCTCCGACACGGATCAGGAAGACCGCAGCGGGTTCCTGATGATCCAGGCGATCTACAATCCCGCCAACAACGACCGGCTAGTGAAGGCGGCGCGCGAAGAGCTGGAGCGCTCGCTCAAGGATGGCTTCACGGCCGACGAGGTGGAGAAGGCCAAGACCGCGTGGCTGCAGACGCGATTCCAGAGCCGCGCCGAAGACCGGAGCCTCGTGGGGATGATGGTGCTCCGCTGGCAGTCGGGGCTGACGTTCGACGGCTTTGATGGCGACGTTGAACGGCGGGTGGCCAAGCTCACGGTGGCCGACGTGAATGCTGCGTGGCGGAAGTACGTGAACGCGCAGAAGGTGGCGTGGGTGACGGCTGGTGACTTCGCGGGTGCCAAGCCGGAGGACTCGAAGCCCAAGCCCTGATGTCGTCCTGAGCGCAGCGAAGGACCTGCTTCTGTTGTAACCGGCAATAAGCAGATCCTTCGCTGCGCTCAGGATGACAGCACGGCAACGGGGCGGGGCGCTTGCGCGTATCCGGACCACGGGCGACTCTCCCCGCGCCCTATCCCCCCCCGACGGTCCGGAGCCCATGTCCTTGTCGCTGCCCACCCTTCGCCGCCCCCTCTTCGTGCTGGCGGCCACCGTCCTGCTGGCCTCCCGCCTCGCGGGGCAGTCCCAGAAGCAGGACGAGGAGTACACGAAGAAGATCAAGGAGTATCTCCAGGACCCGCGCATCACCACGGAGCTGGTCGACCACCTGCCCGCCTCCAGCACGGTCCCGAGTCCGCTCAAGTTCCACGGACGCATCATCGGAACGCCCGGAGAACTCACCTACGCCAAGGACATCCAGCGCTACTACGAGGCACTCGCCAAGGCCTCGCCGCGCGCCAAGAGCTGGGTGATGGGGAAGTCGGAAGAAGGGCGCGACATGGTCGTCATCGCCATCGCGGACGAGCGCACGATCCGCGACCTCGACCGGTACAAGGCGCTGGTCGCGCAGCTCACCGACCCTCGCACGACATCGGACGAGAAGGCCAAGGCGCTGCAGGCGCAGGCCAAGCCGATCTACTGGATCACGAGCGGGATGCACTCCCCCGAGACCGGTGGCCCCGAGATGCTGCAGGAACTCGCCTACCGGCTCATCGTCGAGGAGACGCCGTTCATCCAGCAGATCCGGAACAACATGATCGTGCTGATCACCCCGGTCATCGAGGTCGACGGGCGCGAGAAGCAGGTGGACACCTACTACTACAACAAGAAACTGCCCACGGGGTCGACGCGGCTCCCGCTCATGTATTGGGGCAAGTACGTCGCGCATGACAACAACCGCGACAACATCGGCCAGTACCTCGCGCTGACCCGGCACGTCAACACCTTCTTCCTCGATTGGCATCCGCAGATCATGCACGACCTGCACGAGGCGCAGTCGTACCTGTACGCCTCGACCGGAACGGGGCCGTACAACGAGGCCATCGACCCGATCACGATCAGCGAATGGTGGACGCTGGCGCAACACGAGGTGCTGGAGATGACCAAGCGCAACGTGCCCGGCGTCTTCACGTACGGCTTCTACGACGGGTGGGTGCCGAACTACATGTTCTTCGCGGCGCACGCGCACAACGCGACCGGCCGTTTCTACGAGGTGCAGTCCTACGGCCCCGACACCAGCACCGTCCGCCTCGGCGCAACCACCACGAGCCGCGAATGGTTCCGTCCGAATCCGCCGCTCCCCTCGATCAAGTGGGGCCCGCGCAACAACACCAACATCCAGCAGTCGGCCCTCCTGCTCGCGCTCAACCACGTGGCCCGCAACAAGGAGAGTTACCTCGAGAACTACTGGCTCAAGAACAAGCGGCAGGTCGAGAAGGGGAAAGCCGGTCCGGTCTACGCGTGGGTGATTCCAGCCGGCCAGCGCCGCAAGGGCGAAGTCGCCGACGTCGTCAATGCACTCCGCTTTCAAGGGCTCGAGTTCCACACGGCCAACGCGGATATCAAGGCCGGCACACTCGAGATCAAGAAGGGCGACTACATCATCCGGGCCGACCAACCCTATCGCATCATTCCCGAGATGTACTTCTCGGTGCAGAACTACCCCGCCGCCAACCCGCGCCCCTACGACGACACCGGCTGGACGACGCAGCTCATGCGCAACTTCCAGGTGATCGAGTGTACCGACAAGTCGATCCAGTCGGCCGCCATGTCCCCCGTCATCGGCGACGTGAAGGCGCCGGGCGGCATCAGCGGTGAGGGCCCCACCATCGTGGTCGAGCACACCACCGACAACAACCTGATGGCGTTCCGGTTCCGCCATCCTGCCGTGTCGATGGCGGCCGCCGAAGAAGCGTTCGAGGCCAATGGCAAGAAGTTCGCCGCCGGAGCCTTCCTGCTCAGCGGCGCCGACCGGGCCACCGTTGAACCGACGCTCAAGCAGCTTGGCCTCACCGCCTGGGCCATGGCCGACGCGCCCAAGGTCAAGTCGCATGACCTCGACGTGCCGCGTATCGGCTACGTCCACGCATGGCAGCGCACCCAGGACGAAGGGTGGGTGCGCGCCGCACTCGACACGTACGGCGTGCCCTACACCTACTTCGCCGACCAGAAGCTGCGCGATGGCAACCTCCGCTCGCGCTACGACGTGATCATCCTCCCGCACATCGGCGGCTCCGCGATCCAGCAGGTGAACGGCGTTCCGAAGACGGGGCCGACACCGCTGCCCTACAAGAAGTCTGCGGCGACCCCCAACCTTGGCGCGCTCGACGAGAGTGACGACATCCGCGGCGGGATGGGCATCGAGGGACTCGCCGAACTCGCGCGGTTCGTGCGGGACGGAGGGACGCTTCTCGTCGAGGGCTCCACGGCCACCATCTTCCCGGCCTTCGGCATCACGTCCGGCGTCACGGTCGAGCAGCCGGCCGGACTGTTCGTGCGCGGCTCGATCATGCGCGGCATCCTCACCGACAAGAAGAGTCCGATCAGCTACGGATACGAAGGGACCCAGCTGCCCGTGTACTTCAACCAGGACCCCGTCCTGAGCGCTGGCGGAGGCGGTGTGCCGGCGGAACTCGCGAACGTCCTCGGTGGAGCGGGGGGCCCGAGCCAGAACATCACGCCCATGGCCACCAAGCAGCAACTCTCACCGTGGGTCGGTGACTCGGCCGCGCCCGCCGCCGGTGGCCGCGCCGGTGCGGCGGCTGCCGCTGGGACGAGTGACGCCGCCGCGCTGGCGTCGATGGCCCGACAGCTCGGGGTCGCCAACGATGAATCGCGCCCCCGCGTGATCATGAGCTTCCCGCAGAACACCGCCGACATGCTGCTCTCGGGGGTGCTGTCCAACGGGCAAGGGCTCGCGGGCAAGGCGCAGGTGGTCGATGCGCCGGTCGGGAAGGGGCATGTCGTGATGTTCGCCATCCGCCCGTTCTGGCGCTGGCAAACGCAGGGTAGCTACTTCCTCGGCTTCAACGCCATCCTGAACTGGAACGATCTCGACACCGGAAAGCCGGAGCGTCGCTGATGTCGTCCTGAGCGCAGCGAAGGACCTGCTTGTCGCGAGCAAGAAGCAGATCCTTCGCTGCGCTCAGGATGACACTACCGCTCGGCCACGATCCCGTCCGTGCGGTACACGGTCGCGAACTCCCGCTTCAGCGCATCCAGCTTCGGCAGGTCGTTGTACACGATGTACGGCTGATTGGGATGCAAGGCGAGATAGTTCTGATGGTACGCCTCGGCATCGTGGAAGCGCGCGAGCGGCGCCACTTCGGTGACGATTGGCCGTCGGTAGACCTTGGCCGCGGTCAACTGCGCGATGTACCCCTTGACCGCGTCGGCCTGCGCCGTCGTGCGCGTGTAGATCGCTGAGCGATACTGCGTGCCCACGTCCGGCCCCTGGCGATTCAGCTCGGTGGGATCGTGCGCCACGGAGAAGAACACCTTGAGGAGGGTGCCGTACGACACGACCGCCGGGTCGTAGATCACGCGCACCGCTTCGGCGTGTCCCGTTCGACCGGAACTCACGGACTCGTAGTCCGGGTTGGCGGCCGTGCCCCCGGCGTACCCCGAGACCGAACTCGTCACGCCGCGGACATGGCGGAAGACCGCTTCAACCCCCCAGAAGCACCCGCCGGCGAACACGGCGGTGTCCAGGGGAGCTCCTGCCGCCACGGTGGCTGAGGGCGCAGGATCGGGGAGCGCAGGCCGCGCATCGGCGCGCTCGCAGGCGGTCACGGAGAGCGCGGTCAGGGCGGCCAGGGCGAACGCACGTGGTGAATGTGTCATGCACAGGGTATGCGCGATAACGCCTGAAGGTTCCCAACGCTCGCTCAGCGCAACACCACGACCGGCGATATGGCCGCTCCGCCGGTCGTGCCCAGGCGCAGTCGATAACTCCCGGGCACCAGCAGTTGGGCGCCCCCACCGGTCAGCGTGCTGTCGCCGGCACCGACAGGGGATGCGGGTACGCCGCATGGATTCGGCAGACCGCTGATGGTCTGCCACCCGGAGCCCGTCCACCGTTCATAGAGGGCCTGGCGTTCACCGCATCCACCGCCCTGCAGCGTGATCGCGACCGCCGTGCGATTCACGAACATCGCGGGGAACCCGGAGTCACGAACCATGGCGGTCGTCGATGCGGTCTGAATCGGCCGGAGCGTCAGCGCAGTGGTCGTTCCCGATCCGTCAGGTGGCAGCGCAGGGGCACTGGGCCCGTCGCATGCGATGGCAAGGGCGAGGGAAACGCCCGCGAGCGCGCTGCAGCGTCTCATCATGCCGAGCCATACCTCACCGCGAGCCCCGGCGTCACGGCGCGCCGGGCCACGACGACGCTAGACGCCCTTCTCCTTCAACAGCTCCATGAACTGCGCCGGTTCGGTGATCGAGAGCAACCGCTCCGGCACGTCCGGCTCCTTGCTGAACTGGGCAATCTTTCCCAGCACCGGCAGGTACTGGTTCGACACCTCGAGCGGCGGTGCGACGATCAGGAAGAAGAACTGCACCGGCTTGTCATCGATGGCGCGGAAATCGAGTCCCGCCGTCTTGCGGCCGAACGCGACCCGCAGCTTGGTCACGACCAGCGAACGACAGTGGGGAATCGCGATGCCGCGACCGATTCCGGTGGAGCCCAGATTCTCGCGCCGCTTGAGCATCTTGAACAGCATCGCCTCGGACTTGTCATCGAGCTTGAGCAGCGCGATCAACTCCTTGAGGACGTCGTCCTTTGTGCTCCCTTCAAGATCGAGTTTGATCGCGTCTTCGGCGAAGAACTCTCGCAGTTCCATGCGCTGGCGTCGTGGCGGAGGCTCAAGCAAGGCGGCGCGCGGTCTCGCGACTGGCACCCGGGACAAGCAGAGCAAGCTACGAACGGTCCCAAGTCGTGTCAAATCTTGATGTTGCGACGTTTCCGCAGTCGACGTAGCTTGCCTGTGGTCATGCGTTTTCCATTCCCTGTCTCTGCCGCCGTACCGCTCTATCTCGCGCCCATGGCCGGGGTATCGGAATCGCCGTTTCGCCGGCTCTGCCGCCGGTACGGCGCGGACGTCGTCGTGACCGAGTTCCTGTCAGCCGAGGGGATCCGTCGCGAGAACGAGGCGACGATCGCCAAGCTCCGCTTCTCGCAGGATGAGCATCCCATCGGCGTCCAGATCTTCGGGGCCGACCCGCAGGCCATGGGCGACGCCGCCGCGCTCGTCACCGACGTGTTCCAGCCCGACTTCGTGGACATCAACTTCGGGTGTCCGGTCAAGAAGGTCGTCCAGCGCAACGGCGGCTCCGGCTGCCTGCGCGACCTCGGGCTCGTCCAGGAGGTCATTCGCGCGGTGAAGCGCAGCACGCACCTTCCCGTGACCTGCAAGATCCGGTCGGGGTGGAACGAGGAGATGCGCGACCCCGTGACCATCGGACTGCGATGCCAGGATGCCGGGGTCACGGTGCTCGCGCTGCATCCGCGCACGCGCACGCAGATGTACACGGGGAGCGCCCGTTGGGAAGAGATCGCGGCCGTGGTCGCTGCGCTCGACATCCCCGTGCTGGGGAACGGCGACATCAAGACGCCGCACGACGCGATCCGGATGTGGCAGCAGACGCGCTGCGCCGGCATCATGATCGCGCGCGGCTCGTTCGGTCAGCCGTGGATCTTCGACCAGGTCCGCGACCTGCTCGATGGCCGTCCCATGCGCCCCACGCCCGGCGTCGCCGAGCGATTTGCGATCGCACTCGATCATGCGCGCATGGCCGAGCAATACGAAGCCGACCCGCGCGGTGCGGCCATCGAGTTTCGCAAGCATCTGGGGTGGTACGTCAAGGGATTGCCCGGATCGAGTGATCTGCGCCGCCAGTTGCACGCGGTCAACTCGATTGGCGAGGTGGAAGACATTTTCAGCACGTACCTCCACGCCGGCCCCGTGAACGACGAGCTCAGCAACGCCGACGCGACACCGGAAACCGAGGACGCCGCCGCGTGACCCCGGGTCGTCGCTCGTGACTGCCGCACTCACCGTGCTGCCGCTCCTGCAAGGAGCCGTGCCGGTCTCGGTCAAGCTGCTTGGCGTCTGGCCGATGTTGCTGATCACCGCCTTCGTGGTCTTTCTGGCCGCGATGCTGGCGATTCGCGAGCCGCCCCTCGACGCGGACATCGCGCGACGCATCGGCATGACCGGGATGATCCCGGCCATGATCATCACGGTCTTCACGGGTGGGTTGCAATCCCCGGGCGTGGTGCTGGTCGCGCTCTGCACGCTCGCGATCGCCGTGCCGCGCGGCCCCGGGATGGCGCTCGTGGGCTCGGTGGCCGCCATGACGACCCTGATTGGCATCGAGGCACTCTTTACCAAGCGCATCGTGTGGGCGCCCTCGTTTCTTGCCGCCTCGGTGCTGATCTCGACGGCGGTCATCCCGCGATGGCTCGCCGGCCGCATGCAGAAGCAGGTGGAAGCGGCCGAACGCCGAGCGCAGCAGGTGGAGGAGTTGCTGCAGCAGGGGCGCGTCGGACCACCGCCCGAGCGCCCGCAAGCGGTCGGCTTGCCACGCATGCAGGACGCGGCCGGTTCGCCGGTCATCACCTACCTGCGCATGCTCCGCGACACGGTCGGCGCCGATGACGCCGTGGTCTGGCGCCCGCGTGTCGACGATGCCGGCGTCCTTGTGCCATGGGCGTGGAGTGGCGAGGAGACGAACGGTCCCGCCGCCTTCCGCATGGAAGAATGGCAGCCGCTGGTGGTGTGGGCGGCCGACAACGGAAACGTGAACTTCGATGCGAGCGGCGGCATGCCGTGCCTCGCGGCGATCGCGATTCCGCCACGCATCGGTGCGTTGGCCGGTGGCGCGGTGTCGGTGTCGCACCGGAGCGGCCTCCGACAGGACCGGGACGAGCTCAAGCGGTGGCTGCCCCGCCACGCCGACCATCTGGCCGATATGCTGGCGCTGGTCGAGAGCGGCGACGAGGTCTCGCGTCAGAACGCCACCACGCTGGCCCTCCTGCAGGCCGCCACCGACTTCCAGAAGAGCCGCTCGATCGAAACGCTCGGCGCGGAGATCTGCCAGAGTGCCCTCGACGTGACGGGTGCCGCGCACGCAACCTTGGTGCGCTGGATCGCCGACGAGCGCAAGGGCACGGTGCAGGCGGCGAGCCCCAACGCGCCGGTGCGCGTCGGACTTGTGATTACCGACGACTCCGCCGTGGGCGGCAGCTGCCGCGAGGCCACCCCGCTCACGTGGGAGGACGCCCGCGAACTGTCCCGCCTGGCCGTTGTGTACGGGAGGGCCGAACCGCGTCGCGCCGTCGCGTCGCTCGGTGTGGTGCCGCTCGTGCGTCCCGAGGGGGTCGTGGGGGCCATCGTGGTCGAGGGCGATGACATCAACCGCGTGCGCGGCGAGTCGGTGCGCGCCCTGCGTCTGCTTGGCGCGATCGCCGCGGTCTCGTTGGAATCGCAGTTCGAGTACGAGGAAGTCGAGCGGCGGGCACGCACGGACGTGCTGACCGGGCTCTCGAACCGGCGCTTCTTCGAGGAGCAGATCGAGCGGCTCCTCGACGAGTGCGATCGCTACGGTGGGCCGGTGTCACTCGTGGTCGCGGATCTGGACCACTTCAAGAAGGTGAATGACACGTACGGGCACGACGTCGGCGACGCCGTGCTGCAGCACGTGGCCAAGGCGTTCAAGGATGGCGTGCGCACCGTGGATATCGTGACGCGCTACGGCGGCGAGGAGATCGCCTGCCTCTTGCCGCAGACAGATCTGGTGGGCGCGAAGGAGTTCGCCGAACGGATGCGGAAATCGATCGAGTCACGCACCGTTCAGGTCAAGTCGCACAACATCCCGGTGACCTGTTCGTTCGGTGTGGCCACCTATGGTGGCGCCGTGCCACTCCCGCGCAGCGAGCTGTTCTCGCTCGCCGACCGCGCGCTCTATCGGTCAAAGGAGCAGGGGAGAAATCGTGTCAGCGCGCACGATGCAACCGATGGCGCACCAACGACTTGACACTGGTGGCCATTGTCATCGATGGCGCGGTGTACTACATTCACGGAAGTAGTTCAGGGGGCGACCGGCTTCGATTGTGTCGGTGACCTCGTGGCTGCGTGCTCAGGTGCCGGACCCTGGTGAATCCTTCGGCAAAACACTAACTGCCAACACTGAAATGGCTCTCGCCGCGTAACCTTCGGGTTGCAAGGCGCTGCCACGAAGGGAGCCCCTCCCGGGGCGGCCTTCGTCGGTATCATAGTTCCGGGATAGCGGACCGTCACGCCGTCGGGCGGTTCGCGAAATCTAGACGGCTCACCTGAGTGTGGGTGGCCTGCTGGCCAGCGCTCGGGAACATCAATCAGCAGGATACGCACGTAGATGCCGTGAGCAATCCAATGCAAGACGGGAGTTCAACTCTCCCCGCCTCCACCTGCTCGACCTGACGCGAAGGGCGGCCTCCCCACGGGAGCCGCCCTTCGTCGTTTCGCTGGTTCCCGTGGAGCCGGTCGCGCGCCCGACAGGCTTACCGATAGATCGGCCGCACGCGCCCGTCGCGCCCAACGATGCCGCTCGGCTTGATCAGCTGCTCGGACACCCACTGGCCGCCGGCGTGCACGAGACCCGAGGCTTCTGGCGGCGCATACATGAGCGGCGCGGGGCAGGCCTGTCCAACAGCGGTGTACGTGTCCGCCGCCGTGAAGCTCACCGTGTATCCCAAGTCACCCATCGACCCGATGGTCACCGCGGAGAGGGGATTGCGCTGCCCCGATGGCGCCGAAATGAAGCCGGTCATCAGCTCGATGCCAAATCCGACACCGGCCGACGTCGACGCCTCGCGCCAGTGACCGTTGATCGTTCCGCCGCCTCCACAAAACTCGACGGGAACCTCCGCGCTCCCGGTCGCGGCCCCTGCGAGCACATAGCGCCCTGCGGCAGCCGCGCCCACGAACTTCGGGTCGCCGGTCGGCGCCGGTGTCTGCAGCAACGTCCGCATGCCGGTGACCCCGGTGATCGGCTCCCACAAGGTGCCGAAGCCGAGGACATGACCCATCTCGTGAAGGACCACGTCCTCGCGCGCCGTCGCGGAGAGGTTGTTGATCAGGTACTCGGAGTTGAGCTTGAGCGCGCCGACCACGGTGAGTCCGCCCGCATCGCGAATCCAGCACGGTCCCGCCTGCCCGAGGGTGATCAACCCGGGCGTGCTCGACGGAATCGGGGCCAACTCCACGTAGATCACCAACGACTTCACGGTGCGCTGCATGGCGGGAATGACCAGTCCCGCACAGTCGTAACTGGTCTCGTTGAGCGGCTGGTTTGGCACCGGGCCCGTGATGATGCTGGCCCAACGCGCCGCCGCGTTCTCGGTGGCCGTTCGCAGTAACGGATCCGGCGCCGAGGTATACACGAGCTCGATACAGAACGCGCCGCTGCCGGCCAGACTGCTGGTGAACACGATCGGCGCGAGGGTGCCCACCGTGGCGGTCACCGATTGCGCTCCCGTGGTACCGAGCGTCCACGAGACGCCCGCCTGACCCAGGTTGTTCGTCGTTCGCGTCGGGGATGAGATCGTCCCGCCGCCGACAACCGAGAAGGAGACCGTTTGCCCAGCGAGGGGCGCCCCGGTCGCGCTTCGCACCACGACGGTTGGCGTGTCGGGCACGATGCCCGCAGCGCATCCCGCCGTCTGTAACCGCCCACCGATCGAGGCGATCGTCGTCGGGACGACGACCACACCGGTGCCACCGGTGTTTCCGCTTCCACCGCCGCTCCCGCACGCGCCCGCCAGCACGGCACAGGCGAGGACGAGCACGGAGACGGAACGCTGCGTGAACGACGTCATGGGTTACTTCCGGAAAATGGGTTCGACGCGACCACCGCGCACCATGTGCGTGGGTGTGGCCAGTTCCTCCGACACCACGTCGGTGCCGACCACCACGCTGCCCGGCGCGAAGAGCAGCGGCGCGGGACAGGTCTGGCTATTCAACGTATAGGGATCTGCCTGGGTCGAATCCACGACATACCCCATATCCTTGAGCGAGGCGATCGTGAGTTTGGAGAGCGGATTCCGCTGCCCGACCGGCGCCGAGATAAAGCCCGTCATCAGTTCGGTACCGAAGCCACCACCGGAGCCCACCGCATCCTCGCGCCAGTGGCCATTGAGTGTGCCGCCACCGCCGCAGTTCTCCACCGGAACCGACGTCGGGCTACCCGTGGCCCCCAGCGCCAGGTACTGTGCCAGCGCCGAAGCGCCCGTGAAGACGGGATTTCCCGTGCGGGACGTCGAGGTCGCTCCGGAGAGCAGCACGGGCAGCGCCGGAATGCCGGGGATACCGGTCCAGTTGGTGCCAAAGCCCAGCGTGTGGCCCATCTCGTGGAGGACCACGTCGGTCCGCTGGTTCACACCCAGATTGTTGAGCAGATAGTCCGAGTTCAGGCGCATGCCGCCCACGACGGGCAATCCATTCGACGTTCGCACCAGACAGGGTCCCGCCGAGCCGAGCGTCACGAGTCCCGGCGTGGGCGAGACGATGGGGGCGAGCTGCATGAAGATGAGAAGGCTGCTGATCGACCGGTTCACGAGGCTCAGTCCCGTGATGTTGGCGCAGGTCAGGTTGGTCTGCGTGATCAGTTCGGTCGACAGCGAGCCGGTCACGATGCGGGACCAGCGCCGAGCCGCGCTGTCCACGGCCACCCGGAGCAGGGGATCTGGCGTAGCCGTGTAGATCAACTCGATGCAGAAGGGGCCGGACCCGGTACCGGTCGCCGAGAACGTGACCGGAGTGAGCGTCCCCGTACTCGCGCTCACAGTCTGCGTTCCGCCGGCACCCAGCGTCCAGGCGACACCGGCACGACCCTGCGCGTCGGTCGTGCGCGTCGTGGCGCTCAGGCCACCGCCGCCGGTCAGCACGGCGAAGTTGACGGTCGCCCCCGCTACAACCGCCCCACTCGAATCCCTGAGCACAACGACCGGTGTGTCCGGGACGATCCGGGAGAAACAGCCCGCGGTCACTTCGCTCGCGCGGGCGGTGAGCACGGTTCCCACGAGAGCCGAGGGCGGGGTTGGCGACGTACCGCTGTTGGACGAGCTGCAGCCGGTTGCCGCTGCCACGATCGGGATTGCCCACAGGCAGAGCAACGAAGCAGAACGGGTCACGGAGGCTCCACACGGGGATTTGGGCCCGGTCCGGGACTCCGGGTCAGGCAGGGCTACCCCGCCCGATGGCGAAGGAGCCCTCCATGGCAAATCTCACCCGAGTGCACGGACCGACAAGAGGTGTACGTCACAGTTCGTTCGGTCGTCAAGCGCACCGCACTCCTGTCATATCGGCGCTTGCGCGCCGCGTGTGAAGCGCCGCCGGCGCCTAGTGCATCCCGCTGGCGATCGCGGCGTGCGCCGCCGCCAGACGAGCGATTGGCACGCGGAAGGGGGAGCAGGACACGTAATCGAGCCCCATGGCGTGACAAAGCGCGATCGACCTGGGTTCGCCCCCGTGCTCCCCGCAGATCCCCGTCTTGAGCGACGGACGCGAACGCCGACCATCGCGGACGGCGATCGAGATGAGCTTGCCGACGCCATCCGCGTCCAGCACCTGAAACGGGTCGGCCGGCAAGATCCCCTTGGCGACGTAATCCGGGAGGAAGCGGCCTGCGTCGTCGCGCGAGAGGCCGAAGGTCGTCTGCGTCAGGTCGTTGGTGCCGAACGAGAAGAACTCGGCCGACTCCGCGATCCGGTCGGCGGTGAGCGCCGCGCGCGGCAACTCGATCATCGTCCCCACGAGATACGGTACCGCCTCGCCCATGCCGCCCAGTACCTGCTCGGCCACGCCATCGATGATGTAGCGCTGATGGCGCAGCTCCTCGACCGTGGCGACGAGTGGCACCATGATCTCCGGGCGCACGTCGATGCCGCGCCGCTTGGCCTTGACCGCCGCCTCGAAGATCGCGCGCGCCTGCATCTCGGTGATCTCGGGATAACTGATGCCCAACCGGCAACCGCGGTGCCCCAACATCGGGTTGGTCTCGCGCAACCCTTCGACGATGCGCTGCAGGTCCGCGCGCGGCATCCCCAGCGACCGGGCGAGATGCTTGGCGTCCTCGCCGCCATGCGGCAGAAACTCGTGCAGCGGTGGGTCGAGCAGGCGGATGGTCACGGGATACCCGTCCATCGCCTCGAAGATGCCGTCGAAATCGAGCCGCTGCATCGGCAGCAACTTGGCCAGGGCACGGCGACGCCCCGCTTCATCCCGCGCGACGATCATCTCGCGCATCGCCGTGATGCGCTCCCCCTCGAAGAACATGTGCTCCGTGCGGCAGAGCCCGATCCCTTCGGCCCCGAACCCGCGCGCGATGCGCGCATCACGCGGCGTATCCGCGTTCGCGCGCACCTTGAGCGTGCGGAACTCGTCGGCCCACCCCAGCACCTGGGAGAACGAGCGATAGACCGGCGCCTTGGAGAGCGGCATCGTCCCGGAGATCACGCGCACCACTTCGCTCGGTACCGTGGGCAGGTCGCCGGGGAAGACGCGGCCCGTGGCCCCGTCGATCGTGATCCACTCGCCCTCGGTCACGGTGACGCCGTGCGCGGTGAAGCGACGGTGCGCCGTGTCAACCTCGACGTCCTTGGCGCCGACGATCGCACACTTGCCCATGCCGCGGCAGACGACGGCCGCGTGACTCGTCATGCCGCCGCGGCTCGTGAGCACGCCACGCGCGGCCACGATGCCATGGAAGTCCTCCGGAGTGGTTTCCTCGCGCACGAGGATCACCGCTTCGCCGGCCGCCGCCCGCGTTTCGGCCACGTCCGGATCGAACACGACGATACCCGCCGCAGCCCCCGGGCTGGCCGGGAGGCCCGTCGCGAGCGGGTCTGCGCGTACCGCGGCGTCGATCACCGGGTGCAGCAGCTGGTCCAGCTGCTCCGGCATCACCCGCAGCACGGCTTCCTTCTTCGAGATCAGCTTCTCGTGCACCATGTCGTCGGCCACGCGCACGGCGGCGGCCGCCGTGCGCTTGCCCGTGCGCGTCTGCAGCAGGTAGAGCGTGGAATCCTCGACGGTGAACTCGAGATCCTGCATGTCGCGGAAGTGCGACTCGAGCTTGCGCTCGGTCATCAGCAGCGCGTCGTAGGCCGAGGGCAGCGCCTTGGCCATCTCGTCAATCGGCAACGGCGTGCGAATGCCGGCCACGACATCCTCGCCCTGCGCGTTGACGAGGAACTCGCCGTAGAAGTGGTGGTCCCCCGTCGACGGATTGCGCGTGAACGCGACCCCCGTTCCGGAGGTGTCGCCCAGGTTGCCGAACACCATCGCCTGCACGTTGACCGCCGTGCCGAGCTTCTCGGAGATGTGGTTCACGCGACGATAGTCGACGGCCTTCTTCAGCGTCCACGAGTGCCAGACCGCTTCGATGGCGCCCCACATCTGGAGCCGCGGATCCATCGGGAACTCCGCGCCCGTCGCCGATCGGATCAACTTCTTGTACTCCTCGACCAGCGTGCGCAGCGCCGACTCCGGCAGCTCGGCGTCGGTCTGCACCCCTTCGGTGAGGCGCTTCGCTTTCAGCAGGTGCTCGAAGTCGCTGAACGGGACCCCCAGCACCACGTCGCCGTACATCTGCAGGAAGCGACGATAGGAATCGTAGGCGAAGCGACCGCTGCCGCTCGCACGGGCGAGTCCCTCGACGGTCGTGTCGTTGAGGCCGAGGTTGAGGATGGTCTCCATCATCCCGGGCATGCTGACCGGCCCGCCGGAACGCACCGAGACGAGCAGCGGTGCCGCGGGATCGCCGAACCGCTTCTTCGTGGCCTCTTCGAGGCGCGCGACATTCGCCGCCACCTCGGCTTCCAGCCCCTCCAGACGGTTGCGCTGATCAAGCCAGATGACGCTCACATCGCACGCGATGGTGAAGCCGGGCGGAACCGGAACGCCCAGATTCGTCATCTCGGCCAGGTTGGCGCCCTTGCCGCCGAGCACCGCCTTCATGTCGCGGTCGCCGTCGGCCTGACCATTCCCGAAGAAATAGACGCGTTGCGTCACGGACACCTCTAGTGGCGCACGGCGCCCGCCGGCGCCGCGGTGGGGTATTTGCCGGAGAAGCAGGCGTCGCAGAAACCGCCTGGGCCATCGGGCATGGAGCCGAGCATCCCGTCGAGCGAGAGATAGCCAAGCGTATCCACGCCGAGCAAGCGCGCAATCTCCGCCACGTCGTTGGACGCCGCAATGAGTTCAGACTTCTGTGGCGTGTCGATGCCGTACCAGCAGGGTCCGGTAATCGGCGCCGATGACACGCGCATGTGCACCTGCTTGGCGCCGGCCGCCCGCACCATGGCCACAAGGCCACGCGTGGTCGTCCCGCGCACGATCGAGTCGTCGACCATCACGACGGTCTTGCCATCGAGCAAGTCTCGCACGGCATTGTACTTGACCTTCACCTTGGCGTCGCGTCCTGCCTGCGTCGGCTGAATGAAGGTGCGTCCGACGTAATGGTTGCGGATGAGGGCGAACTCGAACGGGATCCCCGCCACTTCAGCGAAGCCCAGCGCGGCCGCGTTCGACGAGTCCGGTACGGCGAAGACGAAGTCGGCACCGGGCGCGGGCTGCTCGAGTGCGAGCCGTCGGCCGAGTGCGCGGCGCGCCCGATCGACCGAGCCGCCGAAGATCTGGCTGTCGGGCCGCGCGAAATACACGTGCTCGAAGACGCAGCGCGACAGCGGCTTGGCCTCGAACGGAAAGATCGAGTGCAGTCCGTCGTTGTCGATGCGCACCACTTCGCCCGGCTCGATGTCGCGCACCTTGGTGGCGCCGACGATGTCGAGCGCACAACTCTCGCTCGCCGCCACCCATGCATCCCCCAACTTGCCGATGGCCAGCGGACGCCAGCCGCGAGGGTCGCGCGCCACGACCATGGCATCACCCATCGTGACGACGAGGCAGTAGGCCCCCTCGACGCCCTGCAGCGCGTCCGCCATGCGCGCTTCGGGGGTGAGCGCACGCGAGCGCGCCAGCCGGTGCAGCAGCACCTCGGAGTCCATCGTCGAACTGAAGATCGCGCCCTGCGACTCGAGATCGCCGCGAAGCTCCACCGCATTGATCAGGTTGCCGTTGTGCGCCAGCGACATGGTCTGGCCGCGCGTGCGCGCCAGGATCGGCTGGGCGTTGTCGATGGTGGAGCTGCCGGCCGTGGAGTAGCGGGTGTGCCCGATCGCCAGACTGCCGGGCAGATGCGTCATCTGGTCGGCACGCAGCCCCTCCGACACGAGCCCCATGGCGCGCTCGAGATGGGCGTCGCCCTTGGCGTCGACCGACAGGATGCCTGACGACTCCTGCCCGCGATGCTGCAGCGAGTACAGGCCCAGCTGCGTCATCGCAGCGGCGTCAGGATGACCGCGAATACCGAAGATGCCACACATCGTCTATGCCGACTCCGGCGTCGCGGCGGGGAGAGCCGCGGCGCCCATGATCGAGGGAATGGTGTCGTGGAACGCGGCCGCGAGGCCGTCCAGCGGTGCGGCGTGACGGCCGTCGCCGAGCGTGAACGTTAGTGGATCGGAGGCGCTGCCCACGGTGCCGATTCGATGGGCACGCACCCCCCGCGCCTGCGCGGCCGCCATCACGCGGGCCGGATCGGGCGTTGACACGACGATGCGCCCCTGCGCTTCGCCGAAGAGCAGGGCGCGCCGGGGCAGGGCACTCCACGCCGCGAGGTCCACGGTTGCACCCAGCATCGCGTCGCGATTGACGATGCAACATTCGGCGATGGCGACCGCCAAACCGCCGTCGGCGCAGTCGTGCGCCGACCGGACCGCCCCCGCCTGGATGGCGTCAAGCAGCGCGTCGATGAGCGCCCGCTCGCCTGCGACGTCACACGCCGGCGGCGCCCCCGCGACCACGCCATGCACGGTGAGCAGATATTCGCTCCCCCCCAACTCGGCCGTGTTCTCGCCCAGCAGGAGGATCGCGTCGCCGGCCTGTTGGAACGCCGACGGCGTCGAGTGCGAGGGATGGTCCACGATCCCCACCATGCCGATCGTTGGGGTGGGATAGACCGCCCCGTTCGGACTCTCGTTGTAGAGCGAGACATTCCCTCCGGTGACCGGCGTCTCGAGCGCACGACAGGCCTCCGCCATGCCGGCCAAGGCCTCGCGGAACTGGAAGAAGACCTCGGGGCGCTTCGGGTTTCCGAAGTTGAGACAGTTGGTGATGGCGCGGGGACGCCCGCCCGAACAGGCCACATTGCGCGCGGCTTCCGCCACGGCGATGCGACCGCCGACGCGCGGATCGAGGTACACATACCGCCCGTTGCAGTCGGTCGAGAGTGCCACGGACTTGTCGCTCCCCGGGAGCCGCACCACGGCGGCATCGCCTCCGGGGCCCTGCATGGTGGATGCGCGCACTGTCGAGTCGTACTGGCGATACGCCCACCGCTTCGACGCGATCGTCGGCGCGGCGAGCAACGTGCGAAGCGTCCAGAGTGGATCGGCTTCCTCGCGCCGCTCGGCGATGGCGTGCACATCGCGTGCGCGCCGCGCGACCGCCTCCGGCGACTCGGCCGCCTGTGGGTGGTACTGCGGGCAATCGGTGACCAGACGCGACCCCGGGAACTCGGCCACGACCGTGCTGCCCTCGGTCACGCGATAGACCGGCTCGGCAATCACCTCACCGATGACTTCAGCGGCCAGATCCCACTTGGCCAGAATCGCCTTGACCTCCGCTTCGCGCCCCTTGTGCGCGACGACGAGCATGCGCTCCTGACTCTCCGAGAGCAGGATCTCGTATGGCGTCATGCCCGCTTCACGCAGCGGCATTTTGGTGACGTCGATCGTGACGCCCACGTCGCCGCGCGCCGCCATTTCGGCCGAACTCGACGTGAGCCCCGCGGCACCCATATCCTGGATGGCCACGATGTGGCCGCTGCGAATAAGCTCGAGTGAGGCTTCAAGCAGCAGCTTTTCCGTGAACGGATCGCCCACCTGCACGCGCGGACGCTTGGCATCGCTCTCGTGCGAGAGGTCCTCGCTGGCGAACGACGCCCCGTGAATGCCATCGCGCCCCGTGCGCGCGCCCACGGCGATGATCGGGTTGCCGATGCCTTCGGCCTTCGCCGTGATCAGCTCCTCGACCTTCATGAGCCCCACGCACATCGCGTTGACCAGCGGGTTGGTCTCGTAGGCGGGATCGAAGACGATCTCGCCGCCGACCGTCGGCACGCCCATGCAGTTCCCGTAGTCACCGACGCCCTTGACCACGCCGGCAAAGAGGTAGCGCACGCGCGCCGACTCGAGCGACCCGAACCGGAGGGAATTGAGCAGCGCGATTGGCCGTGCTCCCATCGTGAACACGTCGCGCAGGATGCCTCCCACGCCGGTGGCCGCACCCTGGTACGGCTCCACAGCCGATGGATGGTTGTGCGACTCGATCTTGAAGGCCACCGCGAGTCCGTCGCCCACGGCAATCACGCCCGCGTTCTCACCCGGTCCCTGCAGCACCCACGGCGCTTCGGTGGGGAGCTGCTTGAGCAGCGGACGGCTGTGCTTGTAGGAGCAGTGCTCGCTCCAGAGCGCGCTCACCACGCCGAGTTCGGTGAACGTGGGGATGCGGCCGAGCATGGCCACGAGTCGGTCGTACTCGTCGCTCGTGAGGCCGTGCTCGGCCACCAGGGCCGGGGTGATGACCGGATCGCCCGGGCGGGACACTGCGCTCATGCGGGCGCGGTGCCGAACAGGATCTTCACGAAGCGCTCGACCGCACCATCCTTCACGGCCTCGAGCTGTTCGAGTTCGCCGGCGTCCAGCCAGACGCCCTTGCACTCGACGCAGCGGTCGATCTTCATGTGATGGAACGTCCGTTCGATCAGGGACGCGCCGCACTTCGGGCACTTCATGAAATGGCTGTGCCGCTCGGCGGCAAGGCGCGCTTCGTCCAGTTCGGCGCGCTTCGCCTTGAGGATCTCGGCGTCCTGACGGACGAAGTATTCGTCCTCGTTGGAACTGGGCTTCTGGTCGTTGCTCATGGTCGTGAATGGCGTGGTGGTGGGCGCGTCAGGACGGGTTGCCTTCGATCGGCTTCTTCTTGCGGGCCGTGCGTGCGTGCTTGGGCGTCTGGCCGGCCGGGCTGGAACTGTTGCCCGAGTAGCTGCGTCCCTTGCCGCGGAAGATCGCGTCACTGACCTTGCCGCTCTTGAGTGTCACGATGTCGTGCTGGCCGCACGTGACTTCGCAGCCGTTGTTGTAGAAGAGATAGGTGAAATCACCAACCGTACGCTCGGCTGCGGGCTTGCCGAGGCGCGCTTCGACCTGTGCCCGGGTGAACCCGGGATCGATCGACTGGGCGCTGAGCGCCGCGGGCAGGCAGGCGAGGACGGCGAGGACAGCGGTGAGGAGCAGGGTGCGGACGCGCATCATTCCCTCCGGAATCAGGCGGCAACGCGAGCGAGCAACGACTCGAAGAACGGAAGTCCGTCGGTGGAACCGAGCGCCAGATCGAGCGCACGCTCGGGCCAGGCTCTTGTAGGCGGCCACCGCCGCGGGGGCATCGAGCTTGTCCTTGGGCAGGCTGGTGCGGATCACGT
>JANMLN010000014.1:0-4931 GCA_031372565.1 Gemmatimonadota bacterium
GTGCGCGCCCATCTCTCGATCTGTTGCTCATTGGATGCACTCAACACCAAAAGGGTTTGCCATCCGGATGTGAAAATCCCCGGGATACACCGCTTGCGTGCAGCGTGCATCCCGGGGATTGTCGCGTGGCTGATCGATCGCCGCGCAGGGGGTGGAGCTATTAATTGATCAGCATCGTCGCTGGATCTTCCATCAACTCCTTCACCCGCACCAGAAACAGCACCGCCTGCTGTCCATCGATGATCCGGTGATCGTACGACAGCGCCACGTACATCATCGGCCGGATTTCGACCTTGCCGGCGATCGCGACGGGCCGGTCCTGCGTCTTGTGCAACCCGAGGATAGCGACCTGCGGATAGTTGATGATCGGCGTCGACACGAGCGACCCGAACACGCCGCCATTCGTGATCGTGAAGCTGCCGCCCGTGAGGTCATCCATCGTCAGCTTGCCGTCGCGCGCGCGCTTGGCAATCGCGACGATGTCGCGGCTGATGTCGAGCATCCCCTTGGCGTGCGCGTCCTTCACGTTCGGCACCACGAGGCCCTGCTCGCTGGCGACGGCGATGCCGAGGTTCACGTAATGCTTGTAGACGACCGTGTCGCCGTCGATCTGCGCGTTGACGGTCGGGAACGCCTTGAGCGCCATCACGGCGGCCTTGGCGAAGAAGGGCATGAAGCTGAGCTTCACGCCGTGCTCCTTCTCGGTGCGCTCCTTGAGTCGCTCACGCAGCGCCGAGACGGCGGTCATGTCGATCTCGTTGAACGTCGTCAGGTGCGCGGTGGCGTGCTGCGACTGGAGCAGGTTCTCGGCGATGCGCTTGCGGCGCGTCGTCATCTTCTCGCGCGTTTCGCGCGCGCCGGCGGTGGCCGATCCCGGTGCGAACGCGAAGGCGGGCGCGGTCGGTGCCGCGGGCTTGGGAGCGGCGGGGGCAGGCGCTGCGGCGGGCGCCACAGCCGGCGTCGCGCTCGCGGCCATGACGTCGCCCTTGTTGATCGCGCCGCCGCGTCCCGATCCGCTCACGGTGGCCAGATCGACCCCTGACTCGGCCGCGAGCTTGCGTGCGGCGGGTGCCACCTTGGCATCGCCGGTCGCGGGAGCCGCGCTGGCAGCTGCCGGGGCGCCGGCGGGCGCGGCGGGTGGCGTGCTGGCCGCTGCTGCCGGTGCGGCCGCCGCTGCGCCAACGGCTCCGAGTTCGCCCAGCACCTCGCCGACCGCGACCACGTCCCCTTCGCGCTTGGCGCGGCTGGTGAGGGTTCCGGCAGCCACGGCCGGTACCTCGACGGTGATCTTGTCGGTTTCGAGTTCAACGAGCGTATCGCCGGCGGCGACGGCGTCGACTTCCTTCTTGAGCCAGCGGGAAATGGTCGCTTCGACGATCGATTCGCCGAGCGGCGGCACCTTGATGGCAGTCATCGCGGACGTGTGGTCCTGGGCGGGTCGGTGGTTGTGGCGCGCCGTGTGCGCGTCGCGTACCCCCGGCGAGAGTGGGGGAATATACGGGGCGAACCGCGCACCGGCCGGGCCGTGCGGCGGGCTGCCGGTGTAGCATTCCGACATGCGCGCACTGACCCTCGCCGGCCACGGCACCCTCGACCAGCTCCAGTACCGCACCGACATGCCCGACCCCGGCGCGCCCGGGCCGGATCAGGTGCGGCTGCGCATGCAGGCCGCCGCGCTCAATCATCTCGATGTCTGGCTCGTGGGCGGCCTGCCCGGCATCACGATGACGCCGCCGTTCATCGTCGCCACCGATGGCGCCGGGATTGTCGACGCGGTGGGGAGTGGCGTGTCGCATGTGCAGCCCGGCGATCACGTGATCGTGAACCCCGGCGTCAGCTGCCAGCAGTGCGCGTATTGCCTCGACGGCGATCATCCGCTCTGCATGTCGTTCGGCATTCTGGGGGAGCATCGCCCGGGGTTTGCAGCCGAGGCCATGCTGGTGCCCGCGCGCAACGTCGCCGTCATCCCGCGCGAGGTGCCGTTCGTCGATGCGGCCGCCTACTCGCTCGCCACGCTCACGGCCTGGCGCATGGTGGTGACGCGCGCACAGGTACAGCCGGGCGACGAGGTCCTCATCTGGGGGATCGGCGGCGGCGTTGCACTGGCCGCACTCGCGATCGCCAAGGCGCGCGGCGCGCGGGTCTGGGTCACCTCCAGCTCCGACGAGAAGCTCGCACGCGCGCGTGAACGCGGCGCGGACGTCACGATCAATCACGCCACCGACGACGTCGCCAAAGTGGTGCGGGCGCAGACGGCCAAGCGCGGCGTCGATGTCGTCGTCGATTCGGTGGGCGAAGCGACCTGGGCGCGCTCCCTCGGCTCCCTCGGCAGGCGCGGACGGTTGGTCACCTGCGGTGGCACGAGCGGCCCGATGCTCCAGACCGATGTGCGGCGATTGTTCTGGAACCAGTGGACGATCATGGGGTCGACGATGGGGACCGAAGCCGAGTATGCAGCGATCGCCGAGGAGTTTCGATCGGGACGGTTGCGGCTGCCGGTGGACTCGGTGCATGCGCTGGCCGATGGCCGCGCGGCGTACGAGCGGCTCGGGAGCGGCGCCCAGTTCGGGAAGGTGGTGTTGCAGGTGGCCGAGTAGCGCCGTGACGGACGAATCGACCTCGAAGGCGCGCTACGAGCTGGTCGAGGAGCGCGCGATCGCATCGGCGCACGCGCGTGGCGAGAAGGTCGACTGCCCGCGCTGCCAGGTGCCGATGACATCGCGCGCGCTCGGCGGGGGCTCGTTCGGGCTCGGGTACGCGCGCCGGCGGGAGTGGCTGCTGTGCCCGCAATGCCGCCGGTCGGTGCTTTTTGACGCCGCGCGCGGGACCCGCAACTGAGGAGGGCGGGTAATCGTCAGTAGCATGGCGCCGCCCGTTCGGTGCCACCGTCCAAGTTGACCTTTGTCCAGGTTCACGTGACTTCATACGTCCGACGTCTGCTGCGCGCGTCTGCCGCTGCGCATGCTGCCCTCCTGTTGGCCATCGTTCCCGCGCTCGGCGCGCAGGGCACGGATGTCGCCGCCACCTTCGACCGCGCGGGGATGGTGCCCGTGATCACCCGCGGGTATGCCGACCGACTGGGGCTCCGGCCCCCCGGCTGGCGCGTGCAGGGCGACTATCGCGAGGTGCGCGTGTTCAAGACCGACGCCGAGAAGTACGCGCTGGTGATCGAGAAGGGCGACGGCACGATGGAACGGATGCCGCTGGATGCGGAGCAGTTCGAGTCGCTGCGGTTGGAAGTGGAAACGCGCGTGAGCGTGCTGTCGAATGGTGCGTCGGCGAGCACGGGATCGGGTGCCGCCGTGGTGCCGCCCGTGGTGGCAGGCGCGGCCGTGGTGCCCGCGACGCCAAAGCTCGCACCGCAGGCTGGTGCCACCGCCCCGGCCGCGGACGCGAATCCGGCGTACGCCTATCGCGCGGTCGAGCCGTCGAAGCCGGCGGGTGGCGACTTCGCACGGAACCAGCTCGTGCTGGGCGGCCTGTTGTACGGTCCGTTGACGGCCGCGCTCGTGGAGAACGGCCCGGCCTCGATCGCGACCTACATGGCCACCGTGGCGACCACGTACTTCGCCGTCGTGCGTCCCTCGCGCGAAGGGAAGTTCACCGTGGCGCAGAACCGGCTCGCGACCGGGATGGCGGTTGGCGGGGCGGTGGCGGGTGCGGCGCTCTCGTACACGTTGGGCCTCGGTTCGACGAACCAGGCGTTCATCTCCGACAAGTCGACGCTCGGCTTCGCGCTCGCGGGCGCCTTTGCGGGGGCGTTCACCGGCACCGTGTTGGCCAAGCCGATGACCGACGCCGAAGCGGAGGGGATCAACTTTGGCGCGGGCACCGGGCTGCTCTTTGCGTCCGGGATCCTGGCGGCGACGAAGGGCGAGACGGCCAAGGGCGACGCGCGATTGATCGGCGGCATGACGTTGGCGGGGCTCGCCACCGGCGGATACATCGGGCACGAGTACGCGTCGCGCGTGCCGTACACGGTCACGTCGGGCGATCTCACGGGACTCGCCGCGCCCGCGCTCGTTGGCGTGTTGGCCGGGCTCACGATCGCGCAACCGTCGGCGTCGTCGTCGGTGACGGCCTCGGCCGCACTCACGACGCTCGGCATGGCGGCCGGACTGTTTGCGGGCGACTGGTTCTTCGTGCGGCGCTGGGACATGACGCCGGAGCAGGGCTGGCTCCTGAACGGCGGTACGATCGCGGGGGCTGGGCTGATGACCGCGCCGTTCCTGCTGGGCAACCAGAAGGACGCGGGGGTGTTGTTTGGCGCGGCGGCGGTGGGCGGCGCGCTCGGTGCGTGGGGGATCACGCAACTGTCGAGCTTCGCGCCGGGGACGATGCGGTCGCGGCCCGCGCTGGGCCCGTCCCGCGTGAGCGATGCGCGCACGGGGCCCGTGCAGTTCGACATGACGAGTGCGCTGATGGCGGCCGGCGGTGTGCCGGGGCGGCATGCGGTGGTGTCGATCAGGTTCTGATGGCACGCGGGCAATTCAGCGCACAGTGGTGACGCTTGCAACCGATGCTTGCTCGGCGCTGGTCTGACGGTTGATTGCGTGGCGCGCTTTATGCATGAGGTGGCTGGGGAATTGTGTCTTGACTTCGCGTTCACTTGCACATACGGTCAACGAGTCAGCTCAGGTCCGGTGTGTGGATTCCACGGCTCGCGAGCGACATCAGGATATCGCGACGATGCGATAGAAGGTCGAGGTAATCCCCAAGGAGCTGCACGGCGGGAGGAACTACCTATGGCGCTATTGATGTTCGGGGCCAAGACCGGTCCGCTGCCCCCCCCTGGACTTACCCCGGTTTAGTGGACACGTGACTCAGGCCGCAGCGGCCTGATCGTGCAGGAACCGTTCGTACTGCATCGGGGAGCGATAGCCCAGCGACGAATGCAGCCGCTCCAGATTGTACCAGCGATCAATGAACTC
>JANMLN010000104.1:0-5169 GCA_031372565.1 Gemmatimonadota bacterium
CTTCGGGCCCGCGAGCGCCCAAGGTACTGCTTCGTTCGATTGTCGTCGTACGCACCAGCTGTTCGACAGGCCCGGAGGGAATCGAACCCCCAACCGCCGGTTTTGGAGACCGGTGCTCTACCAATTGAGCTACGGACCTACTCGAATCGAGGGTGGCTGACGGGGATTGAACCCGCAACCCCCGGAACCACAATCCGGTGCTCTAACCAATTGAGCTACAGCCACCATTTGGCTGGACACGTCGCCAGCCCGATCGAGTAAGACGGAATAACGTAACCGGACGGCGCTCGGCGTTCAACTACCGAGGCGCCCCCACCGCCTCAATCCTTCGCGCGATCCATGTACTCGCCGGTCGACGGGTTCACCCGCACCCGCTCGCCCGTCGAGATGAACTCCGGCACGTTCACCGACACGCCGTTCTCCAGCTTCGCCGGCTTGCTGCTCGCGTTCTTGGTCGCCGACTTCATCACCGGCGCCGTGTCCACGATTTCCAGCACGAGGAACTGCGGCAGCTGGATGCCGATCGGACGCCCATTGTAGTACTCGGCGATGATCTTCATCCCCGGCTGCATCCACGGGGCGTTGTCGCCCAGCGCCTCTTCTTCCATTTCGAGCTGGTCGAAGTTCTGCGTATTCATGAAGTGGTACGTCTCGCCACCCTGATACAGGAACTCCAACTCGTGCGTTTCCATCGACGCGCGCTCGATCGTGTCGGCGGCGCGGAACCGGTGCTCGAAGTTCGACCCGGTGCGCAGGTTCTTGAGCTTCGCCTGCACCATCGCCCGCAGGTTGCCCGGCGTGTGGTGTCGGAACTCGATGATGCGGCACGGATCGTTCTCGAACACGATCACCATGCCACGACGGATCTGGGTCGCGCTGAAAGCCATGGGAAAGACCTGACGGACGGAACGGACTGCCTCGTGGAACGGCCTGATTTCTCGGATAGCCATTCAAAATAGGCAGCATCACCCCACGGTACAAGCCCTACCACGCCCTCCGACCGGCCCTACTTCACCGACAACCCCGTCACCACCATCGGACCCCACGCCTTCCAGATGTTCATCGCCACGATCGCTTCCCCCTTGTCGTTCGGGTGGATCCCATCCGCCTGATTCAGCTCCGGGTTCCCGGCCACCCCCTCAAGCGGGAACGGGAGCAGACGCACCTTCATCTGCTTGGCGATCTCGGGGTACATGTCGTGGAACGCCTGCGTGTACTCCGTCCCCATGTTCGGCGGCGCTTCCATCTGCACCAGGAAAACCCGTGCCTGCGGCTTCACGTCGCGAATCTTCCGCAGAATCGCTTCGATGTTCTGTCGGGTGGAGTCCACCTTGAGCCCCCGGAGCCCGTCGTTCGCCCCGGTCTCGAGAATGATGTACTGGGCCGGCTGGGTCAGCAGCCAGTCAATCCGGCGAAGCGCCCCGGCCGACGTCTCGCCGGAAAGGCCGGCGTTTTGCACATCCAGCCGGAAGTTGATGGCTTCGGCCAAACGGCCCACCCGCGCCGGGAAGGCGCTGTCCGGCGACAGGCCGAGCCCCGCCGTCAGGCTCGTTCCCACAAACAGCACCGCAGGCCGACCCGTCTTGTCCACCGACTTGAGCAGCTCCTCCTGCACCACGACGGGAGCCGAATCTTTGTCCCCGCCGTTAGCGTTCTTGTCGGTGCCCCCGCACGCCAGCAACCCTGCCAGCACCACGCCTCCCATCACCGTCCGCATGCTCGTCGCCCGTTCGCTCACCAAGGAATACCCGAGCGGAACCACCTCGCTCGCCGTCCTCAAGGACGTGTCCTTCACCATTCCGCAGGGTGCCTTCGTCTCCATCGTCGGCCCCTCGGGAAGCGGGAAGACGACGCTGCTCGGCCTGCTCGCCGGGCTCGATACGGCCACACGCGGCAGCATCGAGTTCGATGGCACCGACTTGGGCAAGTTATCCGAGGACCAGCGCGCGCAACTGCGTGGCGCGAAAGTTGGGTTCATCTTCCAGAGCTTTCAACTGATCCCCACGCTCACGGCCATCGAGAACGTCCAGGTCCCGCTGGAACTCCGCGGGGACGACGGCGCCGAGGAGCGGTCCAAGGCGCTGCTCGAGCGGGTGGGGCTCGGATCCCGGCTGGATCACTTCCCCACCCAGCTCTCCGGCGGCGAACAACAGCGCGTGGCCATCGCGCGCGCCTTCAGCAACAGCCCGCGCATCCTCTTCGCCGACGAGCCCACCGGCAATCTCGACGTCACGACCGGCGCCAAGATCGTCGAGCTGCTCGAGGAGCTCAACCGCGAGAGTGGCTCCACGGTCGTCATCGTGACGCACGACCTGACGCTGGCCCAGCGCGCGCACCGCATGATCCGCCTGCGCGATGGCCTCGTCGTCGAAGACGTCGTCACCGCCTCGGCCCCGGCGTCGGCCGCGGCTGACACTGCCGCGCCCGCGACCCTCGGGAGCTGACCGTGGCCGCGTCGCTCACCACCCTCACACGACTCGCCTGGCGCGAGAGCCGCACCGCGCGCCGCCGCCTGCTGCTCTACATGTCGAGCATTTCGCTCGGCGTGGCCGCCCTGGTGGCCATCGACTCGTTCGCGTCCAATGTCACCCGCTCGATCCGGGCGCAGTCGCGCGCACTCCTGGGCGGCGATGTCGCGCTGCAGAGCAATGCGCGCTGGACCCCCGCGCAGGACTCGATCCTGAGCGCCCTCGAAGGCAAGGGGGCGCAGCTCGCGCGCCAGGTGCAGTTCGCGTCGATGGCCACGTCGCCCAAGAGCGCCGCCACGCGCCTCGCGCAGGTGCGCGCCGTGAGCCCGGGCTATCCCATCTACGGCGAAATCACGACCAACCCGCCGGGCCAGTACCAGCGCCTGGCCGAGGCACCGCTCGCGGTGGTCGACGAGACGCTCCTCTTCACGTTGGGCATCGCCGTCGGCGACACGCTCAACCTCGGGCAGGGACGGTTCGTGATTGCCGGGACGCTGGCCGAGGTGCCGGGCGACCCGGGGCTGTCGTCCGTCGTGGGCCCGCGCGTCTACATCGCCGACAAGTGGACCAGCACCACCGGGCTGCTCGTCTTCGGATCGCGCGCGCAATTCGAGGTGCTGCTCAAGGCGCCCGTGGGCAAGGCGCCCGGCGTACTGCTCATTCCGTACAACAAGAAGCTCGAAGATGCGCGCGTGCGTGTGCGCACCGTGGCGGAGAACGAGCGCAACCTGACGAGCGCGATCGGCCAGCTCGGCGACTTCCTCGGGATCGTGGGTCTTGTTGCCCTGCTGCTGGGCGGCGTGGGCGTGGCGAGCGGCGTGAATGCCTTCGTGGCGCGCAAGATCGACACGGTGGCGGTGCTGCGCTGTCTCGGGGCGACCAGTCCGCAGGTGCTGTTCATCTACGTGCTGCAGGCCGTCGCCATGGGGTTCCTGGGTGCCGCCGGCGGCGTCGTGATGGGGGTCGCGGTGCAGTTCCTGTTGCCGCGCGTGCTGGGCGATCTCCTGCCGGTCAACGTGGCCGTCGTCCTCGAGCCGACCGCGATCCTGACCGGGTTGGCCATCGGCTCATGGGTGGCGCTGGTGTTCTCGTTGCGGCCGCTGATGGCGCTCCGCACCGTGAGCCCGTTGCAGGCGCTGCGGCGCGACGCCGACCCGAGCGTGTTGCGCATCAAGTGGGCGGACTGGCCACGGCTGCTCGTGGACATCGCGATGATCCTCTCGGTGGTCTGGCTCGCCGGCACGCGCGCGGGCAGTTACGAGCGCGGACTCGCACTCGCCGCCGGCATTGCCGTGGCACTGCTCGTGCTGTGGGGTTCCGCCTCGACGTTGAGCGCACTCGCGCGTCGACTGATGCGCAAGGGATGGCCGTACGTCGTGCGGCAGGGGGTCGCGAACCTCTACCGACCCGCCAACCAGACGCGCGCCGTCGTGCTGTCGCTCGGCTTCGGCGCCTTCCTCGTCACGACACTGTACCTGGTGCAGTCCAACCTGCTGCGCCAGTTCAACATTTCCAAGGAAGCATCGCGGGCCAACCTGCTGCTCTTCGATGTGCAGGAAGACCAGGCCAAAGGCATCGAGTCGATCCTGACCGAGCGCAAGCAGAAGTCGCTGCAGCTCACGCCGATCGTGACCATGCGGATCGCGGCCATCAACCAGTGGTCGATGGATCAGATGCTCGATGCGGGCGACCCCGACAGCGTGCTGCGTGCCTCGTGGGCCCTCCGACGCGAGTACCGGTCGAGCTACCGCGCCCAGATGACGCCCGGGGAGAAGCTCACGGCCGGGCAATGGTTCGGGCGACGCGAGCCGAAGCCGGGCGAGCCGCAAGCCGAGGTGTCGCTCGACAAGGATGTGGCGCGCGACCTCGGGGTGAAGCTCGGCGACATCGTCACGTGGGACGTGCAGGGACTCAAGGTGCGCACGCGCGTGACCTCGTTCCGCGACGTGAACTGGGCGCGCTTCGAGACCAACTTCTTTGCCGTGTTCAGCCCGGACGCCATCGACAAGGCGCCCAAGACGTTCGTGATGCTCGCCAATGTCACCGACGCCAAGGCGGTCATGCAGGTGCAGCGCGCCGTGGTGGAGCGGTTCCCCAACGTGTCGGCGATCGACCTGACGCTCGTGCAGGCGACGGTGACGGGGATCGTGGACAAGGTCGCGCTCGCGGTGCGCTTCCTCGCGGTCTTTTCGCTCCTGATCGGCATTCCGGTGTTGATCAGCGCCGTGGCCGCCACGCGTCGTGCTCGCTTGCGCGAAGGGGTGCTCCTCAAGGTGCTGGGTGCCACGCAGGCGCAGATCTCGCGCATCCTGTTTGCCGAGTACGGGCTGCTCGGCGTGCTGGGCGCGCTGACGGGGATGGTGCTGAGCTTCGGCGGCGCGTGGGCGGTGATGCACTTCGTGTTCAAGCAGCCGTTCGAGCCGGCCACACTGCCCGCGCTGGCGATCGCGGGGCTGATGCTCGTGATCACGGTGGGCATCGGGTTGTGGGGCGGACGTGACGTGTTCCGCGAAACACCGATGGCAGCGCTGCGCGACGCCTGACGTCGTCCTGAGCGAAGCGAAGGACCTGCTTCTGCAGTTTCGCACGGAAAAAGCAGGTCCTTCGCTTTGCTCAGGACGACATCAGGCGTCGCGCAGCGCGGCCATCGGTGTTTCGCGGAACACGTCACGTCCGCCCCACAACCCGATGCCCACCGTGA
>JANMLN010000058.1:0-56135 GCA_031372565.1 Gemmatimonadota bacterium
CGCGAATCCACCCGATTCGCGCGGCCCTCGTTCGTTGCAGCAGTGCGCAGCGCACCGCCACACGCAGGCCTATTCGGCCTTCTTCGACTTGGCCATCATCACCAGGCAGTAGACGAGCGTGGCCACGAGCATGCCCGTGAAGATGAGGATGTTGACCTTTTGCGCGAGCGGCATGGCGGTGTCCGGTAAAGTGAAGTGCGCGCCGACCACACGCGCGATCAACCTGACGATACGTCGCCCGGAGGCTCCGCGGATTTCCCGCAGGTGGGCAACATCCAAAACTAATCCGGCCACGTAGCAGGAGGGAACACCGTGCCAAGCGACACCAGTCCCTCCCTCCACCGGACCCCCGCATGCTGCCCCAGATCCGTGCTCGACGGCGGTCGCTCGCGCTCGCCCTGACGGTCGCCGCTGTCGGCGCCCTCCTCGGCACCCGCGCGCTCCGCGCCTCCGACCACCAGGACACCCCCGAAGTCGAGCTCAATCAGCGGATGGACATCAATGACGTGTATGCCTTCCCGGGCGCCGACCCGAGCCGCATCACGCTCGTGATGACCACCGCATCGCCCCTGACGCCGGCCGCGTCGGCCACCACCTTCTTCGACCCGAATCTGCTGTATCAGATCAAGGTGGACACCAACACGGTGCCCGACGGGGTCGAGGATCTCGTCTTCCAGATCACCTTCTCGGGCAACACCGCGAGCCAGCAGGTCACCGTCCGCGGCCCGGTGCGACCCAACGAGACCGGCACCTCCAACACGCTGGTCACCACGGGCACGACCGTCAGTGGCACGATCAACTCTGTGCTGGGCTCCGCGACGGGCACACAGGTCTTTGCCGGCGTCCGCGCCGATCCGTTCTTCATCGACCTCACGCAGTTCTTCAACATCCTGAACGACCGGCGCCCGGCCACGGGGCCGCTGGCGGTCGCGCAACCCGCGCAGACCAGCTGGCGCCCAGCCTGCAACGGCAGCAACGCAGGCAGCTGCGCCGTCAACACGCTCACCGGCCTCAACGCGCTCGGCATCGTGATCGAGCTTCCGCTCGCGCAGCTCAAGACGTCCGGCAAGTTCGGCGTCTGGGGCACCATCGCCCGCTAAGTGACTCCCTCACCGACTCCCCAGAGCCCCCTCATGCGCCGCACACTCCTTCGCGCGTGCCTCGCGCCGGCCTTGCTGGCCGCGCTCGCCGCGTGCAGTACCGACACCAAGACGATCTTTGCCCCGGACCCCAACCGGATGTATCGCCAGATCGAGCGCCTCGGCAATCCGCTCGTCAACGAAGTGTTCATTGCCAAGCGGAACCACGGACTGCACAACGCCACGTCGCCGTCACAGGACGTCGCCAACCTCACGGCGGAAATGGAGGCCTTCGTGAACAGCTTCGGTCGCCCGGTCGTCGTGGGACAGACACTGACGGCGGTCCTGCTCCCCGATGAATTGATCGTCGACCCCACCAAGGCCGGAAGCACGGCGGGCTGGCTCTCGTGGGCCCTCGCGGCGGGATACGGCGGTCGCAAGCTGACCGACGACGTGGTGGATGCCGGCACGGCCGCGATCTTCGGGACGCTGCTCTCGCCCACCGCGCCGATTCTCTCGCTCGTGGGCGACAACGTCAACACGAGCCAGAGCCCGTTCCTCAGCTCGTTCCCCTATCTCGCGGCACCGAATCCATGAGGCCCGCGGTGGGTGGTGCGTGCCTGGGCGCGCTGATGCTCGCGAGTGGAGCGTGGCTCCGTGCGGGTGCGCACCATCCGCCGGCGATCCTTCCGCCCAGGTACATCGACGCCGAATCGGCACGGCTCTACGGCGCCAAGCCCATGACGCTGCTGGAGCGGCGGACTGCAGAAATCGCCTTCTGGGAGTTCAAGGCGCGCCAAGACCCGCAGTCGGCCGACGCGATGGCGTACGTCGCGTCGCTCTACCTGCAACGGTCGCGGGAGACCGCGGACTTCGCGGATGTGCGGCACGCCGAGGCGGCCGCGCGTGAGGCGATTGCGCGGCGCGGCCGCGGGAACGGGGCCAGTCGCTCGATTCTCGTGAACACCCTCCTGGCGCAGCATCGATTTGTCGAGGCGCTGACAGAAGCGACCTGGATTGCGGCCGAGACGCCCGGCATTCCGCAGTACGTGGCGTTGCGCGCGGAATGTGAGATGGAGGCGGGGGCGTACGATCGTGCGCGCGCCTCGTTCGACACGCTGCGCCGCGGTCCGCTGCCGCTCTCCGCGATCGGTCGACTGGCCCACTGGGACGAACTGATCGGCGACCACGCGAACGCGCGACGATTGCTCGAGATCGCCGTCGTCGATGTGCGGTCACGCGTGGACATCACCGCGGAGCAGACCGCCTGGTTCCAGCTGCGCATGGGCGAGGTCGCACTTCGCAGTGGCAAGCCGACGCGCGCACGCGCCGAGTGGGAGGCGGGATTGACGGTACGCCCCGAGGACCACCGGCTGCACGCCGCGCTCGCGCGTCTCGACGCCGCGGATGGTCGGTGGCGCGAGGCGTTGTCGCACGGCGACGCGGTGCTGGCGGTGCAACTCGATCCGGTCACCCTCGGCGTCATGGCCGACGCACACCGCGCGCTGGGCGACAGCGTCGCCGCGAGGCAGGCAGAGACCGCGCTTCGCGTGGCGGTCTCAGGCGAGCCCGGGCCCGTTCATCGCGCCTGGCTGATGCGCGAACTCGACGATCGGCGCACCGCCGATGCAATCGTGCCCGTGGCACGCGCGGAGGTGGCCGGGCGCCCCGATGTGGCCGGCTGGGAGCTGCTCGCGTGGGCACTGGCTGCCTCCGGCGATGCGCTGGCGGCCGATAGCGCCATGCACCGCGCGCTGCAGCTCGGCACGCGCGATGCGCTGCTCTGGTACCATGCCGCGGTCATCGCGCATCAGCGCCGCGATGACGCGCGCGCCGCGCGCTGGCTCGATTCGGCGCTCGCGCTCAATCCGCGCTTCGATCACCGGCATGCGGCGCACGCGCGGGCACTGCGCGACTCGCTCGAGGCACCGCACGCGTTGCACACGTCGCTGTCGAAGCTCGTGCTCGAGGGTGACACGGCCGTGGTGGCGCACGTGCGGATGTTCACCGATGACTTCACGACGGCACTCACCGCTCGCGCCTGGAGCGCGCGCTCCGACACGCTGGGGTACGCCCAGGCGCGCGTGCTGGTGCGCGCGGACAAGGCGCCCCTCGTCTGGCGTGGGTGCGGAGCCGTGGTGGAGCAGGATCTGACCGTGCTCTGCCTGCGGGCGCGCGTGATGCGCGCGCCCGTGCGGTTGACGGTGGCCAACAGCGTGTTGACCGACGCGTTCCCCGATCAGGTGAACATCGTGCAGGTCACGCTGGGCGGGCGCACGCGCAGTCTTCTGTTCACGCGGGAGTCGGGCGGGGCGCAGGACGTGCCGTAGGAGCGGGCGCTGGGTGCTAGCTTTGGGGGGCGTTGTGGCCGCGTGCCGGTCGCGCCCATCCATTCCCTGCATTCGGCCGCGTCGAGAGCGGCGAGGAGTCCTTCCATGATCGTGATCGATCGCCGCCTGATGATCGCCGTGGCCGTGACCGGTGTGGTGTCGGGGTCCGCTGGCGCGCAGGGTGCCGCACCGACCGCCGCGCCTGCCATGCTGTCTGTCGCCGAGCAGCTGGTGTCAGCGGTGATGCCGCTGCCGCCCACGATGCGTGCGGGGGCCCGCGTGATGGGCTACGACGCGTCGAAGAAGCTGGTGGAGCTGCGCGCCGCCACTGCGGGCAACGGGATGACCTGTCTGGCGGACGAGCCCGGTGATGAGCGCTTTCATGTGGCGTGCTATGCCGCGACGATGGAGCCGTTCATGGGCCGTGGACGTGAGCTGCGCGCGCAGGGGGTGAAGGGTGATGCCGTGGACTCCGCGCGCTTTCGCGAAGTGAAGGACGGCAAGCTCAAGATGCCCGCGCAGCCGGCGGCGCTGTATTCGCTGACGGGCAAGGCCGCGGGCTGGAACGGCGCGACGGGTCAGCTCACCGGTGCCTCGCGGCTGTATGTGGTGTATATCCCCGGGGCGACCGAGCAGAGCACGGGACTGTCCACCGTGCCGCAGAAGGACGGCCCCTGGCTCATGTTTCCGGGGACCCCCAAGGCGCACATCATGTTCACCCCTGACATGCGCTGAACGCGCGCTGTCACACACCGAGGCTTCTCATGGTTCGCATTCGTTCGAGTGTCGTGTTCGCGGCGTGCGTTGCCGCTCTTGTGTTCGTTGCGGCGCCCACCGCTGCGGTCGCGCGGCACCACGGGTCGCACGTGAAGATCACGTCGCCGGCCAAGGGGGCCAAGGTGACGAGCCCCGTGACCGTGATCGCGTCGGTCGAGGAGTTCAAGCTCGTGGCCGCCGGCACGCCGCTCGCCGAGGGGGAAGGGCATCTGCACTTCTTCATCGATGTGCCGGCGAGCAACGTCAAGCCCGGCAAGATGATCCCGCTCGACACGACGGCCCGGTACGTGCACCTGGGCAAGGAGCCGTTCGATCGGCGTGATCTCACGCTGGCGCCGGGGAAGCACACGATCACGGTGGTCGCGGCGAATTCGGGGCACGAGCGGATCAAGGGCGTGCCGCCGTACAGCGTGACGTTCACCGTGACCAAGTAAAGTTGTCATCCTGAGCGCAGCGAAGGATCTGCTTTTCACCACCGAACGGCAGAAGCAGGTCCTTCGCTTCGCTCAGGACGACGGGGGGCGGCTCGCCTCGAACCACGCGATCGTCTTTGCCAGGCCCTGCTCGAGGCTCGTGTGCGCGCGAAAACCGAAGAGTGCTTCGGCGCGGCTCGTATCGAGCCGCCGCCGGGGCTGCCCATCCGGATACGCCGGATTGAAGTGCGTGCCTCCGGTGTGACCCACCAGCCGCGCGATGGTATGCGCCAGTTCCACGATCTGGATCTCGTCGCCCGTGCCGATGTTGACCGGCTCGGCGCCGTCGTACCGCTCGGCGGCCAGCATGATCGCTTCGGCGCAGTCTTCCACGTACAGAAACTCGCGTGACGCCGTGCCGGTCCCCCAGATCTCCACGGGCCGCTGTCCCGCATCGCGCGCCTCGATGAACTTGCGTACCAGCGCCGGTATCACATGCGAGTGCGCGGGGTCGAAGTTGTCGCCGGGACCGTGCAGGTTGGCCGGCAGCAGGTAGATGCCGTTGAAGCCGTACTGCTGTCGGTACGCCTGCAACTGCACGAGGAGCATCTTCTTGGCGAGCCCGTACGGTGCGTTGGTCTCCTCGGGGTAGCCATCCCACACCGCGCTCTCGCGGAACGGCGTTGGGGTGTGCTTGGGATAGGCGCACACGGTGCCCATGCAGAGCAGCTTGGCCACGCCGAGCGATCGGGCGGTCTCGATGAGTTGGATCCCCATCATCGCGTTCTCGTAGAAGAAGCGACCCGGTTGCTCACGATTGGCGCCGATGCCACCGACGCGCGCGGCGAGGTGGATGACGAGCGTCGGCTCCGCATCGGCCATCGCGGCGCGCGTCGCGGCGGCGTCGAGCAGGTCGACCGTGCGATGGTCCGGGGCCGTCACGTGTGCGCCCGCGGCAGCCAGCCGCGGCGCCAGATGTCGACCAAGGAACCCGTGGGCGCCCGTCAGGAAGACGCGCTGCGTGGGCCAGAACGGAGTCATCACCGCAGGGGGGCTGGAGTCTGATCGTCGATGGCAGCCACTCGACGCTCGCTTCGCTGATTCGGGAGGTAGCGTGCGACGGCGTCACGCGGCCACGCCGAGAGGCGCAACCGCACCATCGGCGACAGCAGGTGTGCGGTCCGCTCGGCATACGCATGCGGCGTGGTGCCATACACGCGTAACACGACGGGGTCTGCGTCGTTCAAGTCGATGACGGGAACATCGACACGGTAGAGCAACTGGGCATCGGCGCCATCGGCGAGTTCGAGGCGGCGGCGCGACGATTCGCGACAGATGCGCATGTCGGCAACGCCGAGCGACGGTGCCGCCTCGCGCAACATCTGGTCGAGATGTGCGATATCGGATGCGTCGGCCATGGTCCGTTCGAGTTCACGCGCGAGGATCAGCAGGCGAAGCCCGTCGCGTCCGCGCCGTGCGACGCCGAGCATGGCGGCGCCCGCCTCGGCGAACTCGTCATACTGCAGCCACCGCAGGCCCCAAGCCACGAGCCCCGCGAGCGCCGTCATCACGGCCAGCGCCACGACGATGCTCACGGCGGGCCGTGCGAAGGCCACGGCCAGTGCGAGGGCTCCCATGCACGCGCTGAAGAACCCCAACGTGCGCACCGCTTCGGGCTGCGAGTAGCCGAGCGCCACCAGCTGGTGATGCATGTGCCGACCGTCGGCGCGGGCCAGGGGTTCCGCGCGCAGCCACCGACGCAGCATGGCGATCACGGTGTCGAGGATCGGGTACGCGAGGGCGAGGAACGGCACCATGAACACGACGGCACCGTTCGATCGGCGCGAGCTTTCGACCGTTGCCACGGCGAGCACGAAGCCGATGAGCAGTGCGCCCGAGTCGCCGAGGAAGATCGAGGCTGGGTGCCAGTTGGCGCGGAGGAAGGCCAGCGTCGCGCCCAGCATGGCGACGGAGAGCAGCACCACGCCATTGTTGTTGAGGGCGAGCGCCGCGCCGATGACGCAGCAGAGCGCGATGACCGTTTGCATGGCCGCGAGACCGTCGAGGCCGTCGACCAGGTTGAGCGCGTTGGTGGCACCCACCAGCCAGAGCACCGTGAGCGGATAGTCCAGCAGACCGGTCGAGAGCGTGATGTCAGGCGGGAAGACCACCGACTCGATGCGCACCCCGGCGGTCCACGCAAGCGTGGCCGCGATGACCTGAACGATGAGCTTGCCCGCGGGTCGCACGCCGCGCAGATCGTCGGCAAGCCCCAAGGCGAACACGAGGGCCGCCGCGAGCACCAACAGGGGGGCAAAGCTGACCCACTCCGAGGGGACCGGTGTGCCGGCACGGCGCATGGCGAGCGCCACCAGCACGCCGGCCAGGGTGCCAGCGACGACAGCGACCCCCCCAATGCGCGGGATGAGGGGTGCCTCGGCGCGGCGGGAGTCGTCGCCCGACCGATGCAGCAAGGGCCGCACGCGCACGCGACGCGCAACCACCGGCAGGAGTGCGGCGGTCACGACAAAGGCGAGCACGAAGGCAACGATCGGGACTAGCAGCATCGCGGGCGCGTGCGGGATGGAGCGCGAACGAGGCGCAGCACGGCAAATCGACGGGGGGTTCGATGAAGGCTATCCATCGAGTATCGTCCTCACCACCTCTGCCCAACGGCGCGTGGCCACACGCCGGTCGTGCACGGCGAGCGCGGCCTGCCGTCCATTGGCTCCCAGGCGGGCGCATTCGGCAGGATCGTCCCGGAGCGCGCGGATGCTGGCGGCGAGCGCAGCGCCATCGGTTGGCGCGATGATGCGTCCGGCGTCGGCGTCGCGTACGACGGCGGCGACGTCGCTGGCGTTGTCACCCACGAACAGCAGGGGCCGGGCCGCCGCGAGGATGCCGAAGGTCTTGCTGGGCAGCAGGAGTCCGGCCACGGCCGGGCTCTCGGTCACCAGCGCGACACCGGCCGCGGAGAGTGATTCGCTGAGCCGTTCGCGCGGGAGATAGTCGAGAAAACGGACCCGTGCGAGACCACGACGTGCCGCTTCGGCGCGCAGCGACGGGAACTGCGGACCGCCGCCGATGAAGAGGAAGGTGATCCCCGGATCGTCGCGCAGCTCCTCTGCGGCCGCGAGCACGGCGTCGAAGGTATGGCCGCGTCCTGCATTGCCCGAATACAGCACCACGAACTGTCCCTCGAGCCCATGCTCGCGGATGAACGGATTCGACTCGGGCCGGATCGGTTGGATGCTGCGCGCATCGGCCCAGTTGGCGAGCACGCGGGTGCGCCCACGATTGGCACCGGCCGCCACGAGCACCTCGGCCATGCGCGGCCCCTGCACGATCACGGCGTCGGACCGTCGGTGCGCCCACCGCGCGATCGTGGCCGAGGTACGATAGGCCAGCGACCGCGGCGCGAGCACGCCGAGCGCCGCGGCGATGTCGGGATAGACGTCCTGCACCCAGTACACGGCGTTCGCGCCGCGCAGCCGTGCGACGACGACCGCGAGCGCAGCAAGCACCGGCGGGTCCGTCATCGCCACGACGAGATCGGGCCGGGGTCCCGTGAGCGCGGACGCGAGTGCACCGACGAGGTAGATGACGTAATCCAGCAGGCGGCCAGCCAACGAACCGGTGCCCGCGGTGGTGCTCCAGACCCGTCGGATCTCGACCCCGCGGAACGACTCGCGCGGTGCGAGCGGCGGCCCGCTCCCGGCGTACCGCGCCTGACTCGCGACGACGCGCACCTGCCATCCTGCGGCGGCCAGATCCTCGGCGAGATCGGCCAGCATCTGGCCGGTCGCGGCCACGTCGGGCCAGTAGAAGCGGTTCAGAAAGATGACGCGCGGTGCGCGAGGCAGCGGGGTCATGGCTGCCGGACCGTGGCGGGCGCGGGACCACCGTTCACGAGCCACGCGTACAGGGCGGTCATGTCGCGCGCGACGCTTGTCCAGCCGAGATGCGCGGCGGCGTAGGCGCGGCCGCGCGCGCCCATCTGCGCGCGGGTGGCGTCGTTGCCGTCGACGCACGCCGCGGTGATCGCGGCGGCGAGTGCCTCGGGCGTGGGCGCGGCCCGCCATCCGCACTGTTCATCTTCCAGCTGCGGCCAGGGCGTCGTGGTGGTGGCAATGACCGGGCGCGCGGCGGCGAGCGCTTCGGCGACCACGCCACCGAAGCTCTCCGTGAGCGAGGGCAACACGAGCACATCACTGGCGGCAAGGGCGTCCCACTTCGCGGCGTCGTCGAGGGCACCGGCGAGCGTCACGGTCGCGCTGACCCGCGCATCGTCGATGGCGCGCCGAAGGACGGCGGCGTAACCGTCCTCGTCTGGCCCCGCGATCACGAGTCGCCAGCCTGGTGGTGCGGCGCGGCGCCACGCCTCGATGAGGAGCGTGAGTCCCTTGACGGCCACCAGTCGGCCGATGAACAGCAGTTGGCGCTCTGGTCGATTGGCGGCCGGAGCCTCGACCGTGGCGGGCAGCACCACGCCGTTCGGAATCATGGCGACGGGCAAGCCGAGCCCGAGGGCCGCCAGCGTGCTCGCTTCACCGGCAGAGGTGGCGTGCAGGCAGCGGGCCCGCGCGAGGTCGCGTCGCGCCCAGAGCGCCCAGGCGACGCGCTTGCGCCCGCCGCGATGGTGCCGAGCCATGCCTTCGAGCATGCCGCGTGGGCTGACGAGGAGCGGCACACGCAGCGATGCGGCGCACTGCGCCATGGCATGATTGGTGGGCCGCCACACGCCGTGGTCGTGCAGCACCACGGGGCCTCCAGCGCGCGCACGCGACTCGAGGGCACGCCGGAACTGTGGCGTCCAGAGCGCGAGTCCCTTGCGGTCGAACACTCCGGGGACCGTCGTGACGGTGACGCGCGGATCGCGCGGGCGCATCATGGCGTCGCCGGGCGCGTCATTGGCTGCGGTCACGATGTCGATCGCCAGTCCCTGCTCGACCAGCGCATCCGCGAGTGCGGGAATCGATCGCGCGGGGCCGCCGTAGCTCGCGCGCAGGCTGAGTGCGGCGTGCACGATGCGCAAGGAGGGGGTCACGCGCGCCTCGACGCACGCGCCGCCACGGCGCGGTAGAGGGCGTCCCACGCGGGAGCGACCGCAGCAGGCGTGAAGCGCTCCGCGTTCGCGCGGCCGGTCGCCACGCGGGCATCGCGCGCCGCGCCGGGGGTGAGCGCGTCGCGCACGCCCGAGGCAATCGATGCGACGTCGAGCGGGTCCACGAGCCAGGCCGCGCCACCGGCGGTCTCGCGCATCGGGGCACGGTCACTCGTGACGACCGGCCGCCCGATCGCCTGCGCCTCGATGATCGGCAGGCCAAAGCCCTCGTAGAGCGACGGGAAGAGCACCACGTGCGCGCGGCGATACTGGTCGAGCAGCGCATCTGCGTCCAGGCGATCGTGCTGCTCGAGCGACAGGTGCGCGTCGTCTGCCGCGCGCCGCTGCGCCGCATCGAGGGCGCCGATCACGACCACGCGCACCCCGAGTCCGTCGAGTGCCGCGAGGGATCGCGTCACGTTCTTGTTGGGCGTGGTGCCGATGATGAGCACGCGGGGATCGCCCGCAGGCACCGGGCTCCACGCCGCGGCGTAGCGTGGGTCAACCGCTGGAGGCAGGATGGCGATCTCGTCGCGCGCCCGCCCGGTGAGCGCGGCCACACGATCAGCGGTGAACGCCGAGATCGCACTCAGGGTCACGCCGCGCCACGCTGGCAGCAGCAACCACCCGAACCGGATCAGTGCGCGCCTGAGGGCGCTCGGCGACGTCTCGTGTACGCAATCGAGCACCGTCACGATGGTGCGGGCCGGATCCGTCATGATGCCGGCGAAGGTGATGTCGCCGAGGACGTGGATCAGGTCGGCCTGCTCGCGAGCAGCGGCCTGCACGATTGCCAGGCGATCCAAGACACCGCGACTCTCGCGCGGAGCGATGGCCAGTCGGATGTCCGCGGCAGGGGCGAGTGCCGCGCGCACCAGCGCGAAGCTCTGCTCGACCGAGAAGTTGGCGAGCCGGCGCGGCCGACGCTGAAAATGCACGACGTGCAGGGCGGGGCTCACCGGATCAAGCAACCTCAGTGGGCACGGCTGAACGCGGTCCTCGCCGCCCCAGCGCCCCCAGCTGTACCAGCAGGCGGTCGAGCAGCAGTGCGGCCGCGCCGATGAACAGGATGGTCGTGAGCCCCACGCCGAGCATGCGGTCCCACGACCGCTCGAACAGGTAGATCGCCAACCAGAACGAGATGGCCGTGGCGCCAGTGGCGATATCCACGTGCACGAAGAGCCGCCACATCCGCTTGTACAGCCAGCCAAAGCCGAGACCGAGCAGGGCGATCGGCACGAGCAGCAGCGGCATGCCGAAGTCCACGTACGACTCCGCCACGTAGCCGAAGGCGATCGACGTGTTGCTTTCGGCGCCGGCGACGTTGAGTCCGGCGTACCGCCGCACCTTGTCGGAGTCGGAGCTGAGCCCGCCCTTGTCGCTGAAGAAGAAGCGGGGCGTGACCACGTGGATGATCGCGTTGAGCAGGAAGGCACCACCGGTGTGCGCGACCTCGCGCGGAACCCGCTTCAGCGCGAACGAGGGGTAGTAGACCTGCCAGAGACGATCCACGGTTTTCCGGACGGAGGCCTTGACGGCCGGTACGCCGCGATCGATCCACTCGTACGCAAGCTGCTCGACGAGCGCGACCTTCTCGTCCCGGGACGCCGCCAACCGCACATCCTGATCCTGCGCTTCGCGAAAATCGCTCTTGATACCGGTCCAGATCAGGCTGGTCGCTGCCATGGACAGCGCAATGCCGCCGGCCGTCAACCAGTGCGACAGCTTCCGTCGGTCAAACGCTTCGATGAGCGCCAACGCGGCAATGATGATGACCTCGCGAAAGCTGGCGAAGTAGGAGGCCATGCCGAGGGCGATCTCGAAGGCCAGGAGCAGGGCGAACCAGCCCGGACGGAGGGTCGGTCGCAGCAGCCGGCGGAAGAGCAGGTACAAGACGGCGAGGCGCCCGAAGGCGAGGAAGACGGCGCCCTGATAGAGACCTGCGAACGCGCCGAAGTTGAGGGTAAGCTCCAGGAACAGGGCGGGCACGATGGTGGCCAGTACGTACACGAGGATCAACTGCTTCCAGCTGAGCGCCGATTCGATCGCGCCCTCGCGCGGGCGGACGCCGCGCATGCCGAGTCGCATGCCGAGCGCGAGCGCCAGAAGCGCCACCAGCGAGAGCTCCACCATCGGTCGCCAGTCGGCGTCGATCGATGTCTCGACCACATCGCCGGTGAACGCCATGTAGACCAGCCCAGCCGATACCTGCGCCCACTGGTAGGTCCAGGCGACGGCGAGGACCGGCGTGCCGGGTCCACCGCGCAGCAGGCGCCACCCGAGCAGCAATGCGCCAAGCGCACACGGGACCAGCCAGTCGCTGGTGTACGCCCAGGTGCCGACGAGGAGCACGAACACGATCGCGCCTTCGGGCACGCCAATGCGGGTCGCTCGCGGGATGGGCGGGGCGGCGGTGGTCATCTGTTCGAGGGACGCAGTCCGAGCCAGCGGAGCAACGTCGCACCGCCGCGCAGCCGTCCGAGCAGGTCGCGCAAGACGACGGGGAAGCCCACGCGCAGCCCAAGGAGCGCGGCCAGCAGGAAGCACGGAAGGGCGATCGCCAACTGCGCGCCGGGAGGCATCGCCCCGAGCCGCGCCTGTAGCGCCAGCACGGCAGAGGCGCCAGCGCCTGCGGCCGTGATGCCGGGTGCCAAGGTCGCCCAGGCCCAACCCGGGCCGAAGTGTCGCGACGCAGCCGATATCGCGACCGTGCCGGCCACCAGCTCTGCGCCGCAGGCAAGCCACGCGAACCGCTCAAGCGACGTTCCGGCGAGTGTGGCCAGCACGGTCGGCGTGATCAGCATCGCCTCGACCGCCGCCAGCATGAGGGTCGCGCGCAGCCGCGAGGCCGCCTGCACGACCAACAGCCCCGCCTGCAAGGCGGCCAGGCCGAGTCCCGCGAGCGCCGCTGGCCAGATGAGCGGATCGGCGGCCACCCATTTGGAACCGTAGAGCACCCGGGACAGCTGCGGCCCCAGCAGCCCGACGAGCACGGCGGCTGGCATCGCGGCAAGGAGCGCGGTTTGCACGAAGAGCGTGCTGTGACGCGCGAACGTTGGTGCATGGCTCGCGCTGCGCGGCAGCAGGGGGTAGACGGTATCGCGCAGGATGTTGCCGACACGGCCGGCGGTCTGCGCGTGCAGTCCCATCGCCCGTCCCAGCAGGCCGATGGCGCCGAAGCCCAACGTGCCGGGCAGCACCGCTGCCTCGAGGGCGCCGCGCGCACTCGCGAGCGTTGCCAAGCTCATCTGCTGGCCACCGAAGCGCAGCGAGTCGGCGTGCTGCCGCCACTCCGGCCAACGGAACCAGGGACCAGCGGGCCGCCACCGCCGGATCACCAGCAGGTAGATCGGCAGCGGCATCAATCCGGCCACCTGTGCACCGATGACGATCGCGTACGCGCCGAACCCGGAGAGGCCCAGCACCACCGTCGTGGTGGTGTTGGCAAGGCTGCTCAGCACGATGCCAAGACGCGAGCGACGGAAGTCGAGCTCGCGCTGGAGCAACTGGTACGCGAAGAGGTGCGGAAGGTTGAGCAGGCAGCCGATCGACCCGATGTGCAGGAGCGGCGCCGCAGGTCGGTAGGCGGGCAGCAGCCAGTACACCCCCGCCACGGCGTTGGCGGCGAGAAAGAGGCCGCCTTGCAGCACGAAGGCGGCATGCCAGTGCAGCGTCCAATCAGGCTCTTCGCCGTCCGGTAGCTGGAGCACGTGTCCAAGCATGCCGGCCGCGCTGAACGCCGTGAGGAGAACCAGCACGCTGGTGGCCGCCGTCGCCCGGCCGTAGTCCGCCGGCGAAATGATGCGGACCAGCAGGAGCATGGCGGCGAAGTTGAACGCCGTTTGCGCCACTTCACTGAACACGTTCCACGCCACGCCGCGTGACAGGACGGTGCGCCGCACCGTGCGCGGGGTGGGCCGCGGACCGCCAACCGGGGCGTTCATGCGGCCCCTCCGATGTCCGTGCGCGACGACCCGTAGCGGATGCGCGCGGCGAGTTGCTGCGACGGGGCCTCGACGGCGCGGTGCATCACCCACGCAGCGGCACACGAGACGATGAGGCTCACAAGCACCACGGCAGCGTTCGACCACGCACTTCGCCCAGCCCAGTGGACCGCGAAGTTCACCACGCGCCCGCCGATCGGTGCATGCACGAGGTACAGGGAGTACGAGAGCGTCCCCAAGAGCGCCAGGCGCGGGCGCCGGAGCTCGACGAACGCGATGACCAGCGCGGTCGATCCTGCCACGGCACCCTGCGCGGGGGTCGCGACGCTACCGACGACCAGTGCGCACGCCACGACCGCCACTACGAAGATGCCACGCGGCGCTCGGCCGCTGCGATACGCATGAGCCAACATGCCGAGCGCGAACCACCCACCCCAGGCCGGGAGCCAGACGCGGGACTGGAACGCCAACGAGCACAGCGCGAATCCGCCGATGACGACGGCGCGCACCGCGCGATGCGGGCTCTGTGTGAAAGGAAAGACGAGCGCCATCGTGAGATAGAACTGGAACTCGAGCGCGAGGGTCCAGAAGGCGGGCACGGCCCACGGACGCCCGGCGATGTCGGCGAGATAGCCCAGATGCAGCGCGACCGCGACCCAGTCGACGTGAAACGGCTTGCCACGAAAGTTGGGCATCTGGGCTGAGAGCCATCCCAGACACAGCGCGAGCACCATCGTGACGAGGTACGGCGGATCGATGCGCACATTGCGCTTGAGCACGAACCGGCCGGCATCCCGCCATCGATACCCGCCGCGCTCCAACGCGTACGGGATCACGAACCCCGAAATCACGAAGAAGACATCGACGCCCAGCCACCCCCAGATGCCCACGCGCTGCAACGGCTCGCCCGGCATGAGCGCGGGATTGCCGCTCGTGATATGAAACAGTGCGACCGCGAGCGCCGCCGCGCCGCGCAGCGCATCGACGGTATGGAGCCGCTCGGCCGACGCGTGCACCGGCGTCTTCGCGGGCGTAGTCACAGCTGCACCGGCGTGAGGGGCCACGGCGTGCGGGCGACCGCCCGCGCGGCGGAGAGGTGCGCGGCCAGCGTTGCGTGATAGCGCTCGAACACCACCAGTGCGCCGATGACCTGCGCCGGCGCAGCCGCCGCGCGCTCCCAGTCCTCCAGCACGCGCGCCACCGCCCCGGGGGCAAACGCCGCGTGGTGCTGCGCATCGGTGCGCCGGAGCAGGTCACCAATCACCTCGCGCACGCCGGCGGCGCGCCACGCCTGCGCGTCGTCGGTAAAGCCGCGCGACATGGGCGCGAGGGGGACACCCAGCGCGGCCGCGCCACGCCGCGCGATGCGGTGCAGCACGCGACGCCCGCGAGCCGCGGTCAGCCGCCATGCCGGGCTGCCGACCGGGAGTCCGGTCTTCTGGTTGGGAATCCCGGCGAACAGCGCGGGGTAGCGCGAGCGCAGCCAGTGCGCCTGCAGCATCCGGTCGCCGCGCCACTCGGGAGCGAGGCCCTGCACGAAATCCACCAGGGCGGTCGAGAGAAACGGCCGACGCACCCGTACCCACGGTCGCCAGAGCGCTCCATGACAGAAGTTCGTGCTCTGCGGCAGCTTGTCGTCGAACAGGGCGAAGCGCGCTGGTGCGCCGTCGAGCGCCGCGATCATCGCGGCGGCGCGCGCGCGGGCCACGTCGTGCGGCTCGCCGAGCACACCGCCGTAATACGGCAGCGCATCGAGCACATCATCGGCCGTCGCGATCGCGTTGAACGTCGGACCCACGACCGCATCCCCGATGTAGCCACTGATCAGCGCGTCCGTGTGCGCGCGCATCCACGGCAGTGCCTCGGCGTGCATCAGGTCGCCCAACTCGATGAGGCCGTCGGTGTGCTGCACCTGCGACAGCCGATCCTCCAGCCAGCCGGCGTGCCCGCCGTGGTACAACGGCTGAAAGGTCCACGCGGCGCCCGCCACGCGCGCGGCGCGCTCGGCGAAGCGCGCATCATCGCATCCCGGTACGCCGTAGGTGAGCGCGGGCCATCCCGTGCGCAGTGGCGCGGCCTCGCCAAGGATGGCGCGACTGTCGAGTCCGCCCGACAAGGTCTGTCCCGCGCGCGCGACGCCATCAAGCCGCGTCGCCACCGCGCGCCGCCACAACGTGTGCAGCTGTTCGACCGCCTCCGGCATGTCACGCGCGGTCGTCGTCGGCAGGTCGCGCCAGTGCCACCAGCGTGACCGGTGCACGACGCGCGCGGGCTGCACCTGCACGCGCTGCGCGGCGCCGACCAGCATCACGTCGCGCACGTTGGTCCGGTCGCCCAAGCGAAACCCACCGTAGCTCACCGCGTCGCGGAGCGCGTCGAGGTCGGGCTGAGGCTGCGCGCTGCGCGCGGCCAGCACGCCACGCACCCCGGTGGCCAGCGCGACGCCGGTGGCGTCGACGCCCAGAAACACCGGGACCGATCCGAAGCGATCGGTGCACACGACCAAGCTCCGGGTGCGACGGTCCCACTGGAGCAGGACGAACTCTCCGTCGAGGGCGCGCAGCGTGCGGTCGGCATCCGCCTCGAACGCGTGCGCCAGTGCACGACGGAACGCCGCCGTGCGTGAGTGCGTCGCGCGCAGCTCGGGCCACAGCGGTGACTCATAGACTTCGCCGAGCAGCCACGTGAGGCGCGAGCCGTCCGCACTCTCGACGGGTGCGTACTGCGACGCGACCTCCACGTCGGTGCCAAGCTCGAGCAGGCCGAGGACGAGCGGGCCGTCCTGCCACCACGCCGCCCCTTGTCCGCTGTGCACGCGCAGCGCTGCTCCCATGGCGGTCGCGACGGTCGGCGCGTCGGCACGCTCGGTCGAGGGCAACCACGCGAAGAAGCCGCTCATGCGGCCGGCCTCGGCAACGGTCGCTGCGCGACGATGCCCGTGTGGAGCGCGCACCACTTGAGCAGCGGGTGCCATGCCGCGGCATCCAGTGCAGCGAAACGGATCGGCGATCGACCGGGGAACGGACAGTAGTGGCCACTGCCGCGCGTCTGCTCGATGTGCAGCCCGGCAGCACGGACCCAGCCGATCGTGCGTGGCAAGGTCGTGAACTGCGCGACCGGTTGGCCGCCCTCGTCGTACCGACGTCCTCGCAGTCGCAGGTAGCCGCGGTAGAGTCCGGTCGCGTTGAGGTACGAGGGTGCGGTCAGGAAGAGCCGGCCGCCCGGCGCCAGCACGCGTGAGAGCTCACGCACGACTGCGCCGGGATCGGTGACATGCTCGATCGTCTCACAGCAGATCACGGTGTGGAAGGTGGCGTCCGCAAAGGGAAGCCAAGCCACGTCGGCAGCTGGCCAACCGACCTCGCCCGTTGGCACGCTCCGCGCATGACGGAGCGCGGCAGGCGACAGGTCGCTGCCGATCAGCACCGCGTGACGACTGTGGTGCGCCAGCCAATGGATGAGGGCCCCGCGTCCGCAGCCGGCCTCCAGCACGCGCTTGCCGTCGAGGTCGCGATCGCGATCGAGCACACGCTGCACCCACGCGTGCCACGGGTCGTCGGCCACCGGCGTTCCGGTCCACTTCTCATGGTACGCGTCGTACGCGCGCGCGATGTGCGTGATCGAATCAGGCGGCATGCGCGCCCTCGTCGACCGCCGGGATGAGGCCGAGCGTCTCCAGAATGTTCGTCTCGAAGCGCGCGCGGCTGAACTCCAGGCCGGAGGCTTCAGCGGCGAGTCCGGCGTCATGCTGGCGCGCAGGGTTCCCGAGGAAGAAGCCGAGCCCGTCCGCGAGCGCCGCAGCGTCGACGCGGGAGACGATGCATCCCGTGCGCTCGTGCTCGATCAGCTCGGGGAAGGGACCCACCGCGAACGCGACGGTCGGGAGACGCGCAGCCTTCGCCTCGATGACCACGGCTGGCATCCCTTCATACATCTCGGGGAGCGACGGTGCGGCAAGCACGGCCGCTCCGCACATCTGCGCCAGCACATCATCGCGTCGCCCGAGGAAGCGCACGTGACCGGCCAGATCAGGCTGTGCAGCGCGTGCTTGCAGGTCGTCGATGTAGCCAGCCTCGGGCTCCCAGGCGCGCAGGTCACCGATCACGTCGCACGTGGCGCTCACGCCGCGTGCGCGGAGCATCGCGATTGCGTCGAGCAGGAGGTGCGCCCCCTTCTCACGAATGAGCTGGCCGACGAACAGGACGCGCCATGGGTCGCGTGGCTGCGTGAAGTCGGGCACGTCATCGCGATACAGATGGTTGGGTACGTAACGCGCCTTCCGGGCCGGCACCCCGCGCGCAATCAGCTCGCGGATCACGTATCGCGAGTTCCCGATGAACCAGTGCACGGGCGGATTGATCACCCACCGCCAGAGCAGTTGGTAGAAGCGCCCCGGGGCCGGCGCGTTCCCCATGCGCAGCACCGTGCGCACGCCCAGCAGCCGCAACAGCACGAGCGCCGGCGCGTTGCGGATGAGCGAGGTGTGCTCGGGACTGACCGTGTGCGTGGGATGCAGATGCCACGCATCGCGCAGCAAGCCGAAGCTCGTCCGCAGCACATCCTGCGCCATGAGGACAAGCTCGCGCACGGTCGTGGTGTGCCGCGTGAGGCGATACCAGTAATAGCCGGTGCTCCAGGTGGCACCGATCTCCTCGGCGAGCGCCGCAATCGGATGACGTCCGCGCGGTCCATCGCCCTGTGCCCACGAGTTCGTGATCACGTGCACATGCGCGCCGGTCGTGCGCGCCACGCGGAGCAGTTCGAAGGTGCTCCGCTCCATGCCGCCGGGAATGACCATGCCACCGCAGGGCGCGAGGATGCGCACGGTACGCTGCCGGACCGGGAGCTGCCGGCGCCAGCGATCTCCGGCCAATGCCTGTGCCGCGGCCACCAACCCCTCGGCGGCCATGGGGAAGGTGCTCTTGCTGACGGTCCAACGACAGGTGGCGTCGATGTCCTCTCCCGCCGCGACACGGGCCCGGAGCGCGCGCACAGCGGCGGCCAGTCCGTCGATGTCGCCCGGTTGAAAGCGCACGCCGCCGCCCGTTGGCTGCCGCACCAGATCATCGGCGCACCCGCACGCTTCGCTCACCACCACGGGGGTGCCGGCGGCGAGCGACTCGTTCACGACAAGCCCCCAGGTCTCGGTGCTGCTGGGCAGGACGAGACACTCGCCGGCGCGATAGGCGCGCGGCAGTTCGCGTTGCGTGAGGAAACCGGCGAATGTGGCGCGGACCCCCAGTCGCGTGGCTTCCGCCTCGAGCGCTGCGCGCTCGGGTCCATCGCCGGCGAAGAGGACCTCGGTGCCGTCGCCCAGGAGGTTGGCCGCGCGCAGGAGCGCCGCCGGCTGCTTCCGCGCCTCGAGCTTGCCGACGAAGACGAGGGTGCGCACGTCCGGGCCGATGCCGAAGCTCTGCCGCGCACGGCGACGGCCCTCGAGTCCCGTCCATGCCGCCGCCTGTGCATCGAAGAACTGGTTGTCGACACAGTGGGGCGAGGCAAAGATCCTCGTGGGATCGACGCCGCACGTCAGCAGGTAGAGCCGCGCGCGATGGCCAACGGCAAGCGCGGCACCGAACTGGCCGAGGAGCCAGCGCGTGCGCCTCCGCCAGAGGACGCGACGCACACCAGTCGGCGCCGACTGCAGGTTGCTGTCGCCGCGGTACACCAGCGGAATGCCCCGACGCCGGCAGTGCGCCATCGCGCGTAGCTGGACCTTCGCGTGCCACCCCATGAGCAGCACCACGTCGGGCGTCTCGGCGTCGATCGCCGCACCGATGCCGAGGGCATCGACCCCGCTGAACGACTCGTAGCTCACGTTCATGTCGCTCGCCGGGTGCAGCACGCGATGCGTGTACCCCTCGGTGAGGGGCACGTCCCAGGTGACCGGTCGCGAAAACCCCGTGCCCTGTCGCTCCGGCGTGGGCGTGGTGGCGTACACGACCGACAACGTGAGCCGCGACTCATTCGCCGCCATCCAGCGGAACCACGGCGAGAAGTACTGGATCGGATGCGTCATAACCACGGTGACGCGCACGGGCGGCACCACGCTGCGGTGCGTGGTCATGGGCGGCGCTCCTCCGGCCATGAGGCGCCGGGAGCGATGGCCAACAGGTATGTCACGTCGGCGGATGGCGGCCCGTCGCGAAAGGCGCCGGGCTGTTCCCAGTAGCGCACGCGGTACCGATGCGCGGTCAACTGGGCCACGACCTGCGCGACCGAACTCCCGAAGCGCGGCAGCTCCGTCGGATGCAGTTCGATGAGCAACGCACCGATCCGCGCGGCGCCAAGCGTGCGCTCGAGCCCAGCGAGAGCGAGCCCTTCGGCCCCCTCGATGTCGATCTTGGCGAGCGACACGCCGGTGATGCCCGCGGCGTCGAGCCAGTCGTCGAGGCGCAGCGTCGGCACGGTGAGCGCGCCGTGCGCGGCGAGGCGACCAGTCCCCGCGTTGCTCCCGATGCCGGAGTCGAACGACGCCTCGCCCAGCCGGTCGCTCGCGGCAGCGTTCACGATGGTCAATGACGCCGCGAGGCCATTGAGCGCGAACTGCGCTTCGACCGCGCGTTGGTGCGCCGGTACGGGCTCCACGGCGACGACGCGCCCGGCAGGCCCGGTCATGGCCGCGAGGCGCAGCGCGGCATACCCCACATGCGCACCGACGTCGAGCACGGTGCTGCCGGCGTCGACAAACAGCGCGCAGGCGTCGAAGATCGCACCTTCCCACTCGCCGGTCACCGCGATGTGGCATTGGACATGATCGCGCAGGTCCAGCCGCATCGCGAGTCCGTTCGGCAGCACCACCGTGATCGGCTGCCCGTAGCCAGCCAGCATCCATCGCGCGACGGAGGCACGCACGCGACCGGGCACGAAGGGCAGCTGTAGCGCGTGCCAGCGCCAGGCCGCCTGCGCTGCGGCTGATCCGATCGGAACTGCACGCGGCGCGCTCATGCGGCGCCTCGGCGCGCTGCGTGAGCGCAAGCCCGGTCCAGCACATCGACCAGCGCCGTCGCCGCCTCAATCGCCAGTGGTGTCACGCGGGCGGCGCTGATCGATGCGCGCGGCGTGGCAGACAACGGTCGCTCGGCGAGCGCCACCCACGCCTGTGCCAGCGCGTCGGTCAACGCAGCATCAGGCCCTGCCGTGCCGAACGTGATCAGCGCCGTCCGCGCATCGGCCGCGACCCGCTGCAGCACGCGCACGGGATGCGTCCCCTCACGGTACACGGCCAGCAGTGGTGCCCCCGACAACAACGCGGGATACAGCCGGCTCGGCGTGTAGTGCGCCTCCGTACTGCCGCCGAGCAGCACGGCGTCGGCCCGCGCGAGGAGCTGCAACGCCGCACGATACTCGACGCGGGATGCGTGCTCGGTCACGAGCCCGTCGACTCCAGCGGCCTGCGCAATCGGCATCGCGAGCGCAGGCGCATCCGCGCGCGACTCGTTGCTCGTGCCCACGAAGTGCACGCGCACACGTTCGGCCACCCGGGGGTTGCGTTGCACGGCGAGCGCGAGTCCGTCCAGAATCGCACGCATCACGCTGCGTCCGGCCGGAAGCAGCGTGCCAACCCAGACCACGTGCACGTGCGGCGTATCGAAGGCGAGCGACGCTGGCAGCGGCGGCGCGGACCGCGCCCACGCGAGGTCTGCCTCCAGTGCCACCAACGGGACCTCCGCGTGTGGCAGGCCATGAACTTCGGGAACGCGCGCGGCGAGCGCATCGATCGTCCCGTACGACACCGCCGTGATCCCGTCGCTCGCAACCACCGTGCGTCGTTCCACGGGCAGCGACAAGGCGCGGCTGACGCGACTCCGCAGGTCGGCTCGGCCGTCCGCGGTCGGTCCCACGGAGCTGCCCCACGCGCCGACCCACGGATCCTGCAGGTCGAGCACGAAGGCAGCGCCCGCCGCCCGCGCGAGTGCGGGCCCGCTCGCCGCTGGCCAGGTGGGGTACACGGTCCAGAAGAGGGCGTCGAAGCGTTCGTCTTGCAGCAGCGCCTGTGCGCGCTGCCGCAGTGCGCGCCAGCCGCGCAACCCGAGGTCGCCGAAGCCGAACGTCCGCGTGCGAGCGGGCGACCACGCGGCGACGCGCTCCACGCGCGCCTCCGCGGGAACCAACGCAAGCAGCGCGGGTTCGAGCGCACCCTCGTACGACTCGGGCGTGAGCGTGAGCACGGTCGGTTCCCAGCCGAGTCCTCGCAGATGCGGCAGCAGCAGTCGCACACGATGCGTTGCCGCACTCGAGTCAGGCGGAAAGTGCGGGCTCACCATGAGGACGCGACGCATCAGCGCGTGCCCTCCACGTACAACGAGTACGGCGCATGTTCGGCACGGTCGCGCGCGAGCATGGCGTCGCGCCCCTGCCCAAAGGCTGTCACCTGCACGTCGCGGAAGCCCGCCTGCGCGAAGCGCAGCATCATCGACTCGGCATCGTACCCCCAGCGGTGCTCGTGCCACTGGTGAAAGGTGAATGCCAGCACGTCCATGCGGGTCGGCAGATCATCGGGGAACGGAATCGGCACGCCGATGGCGGCGAGCGCGGCGGTCCCCGGTGCGAGATAGGCCCGCGCGGATGCCGCCGCATCGGGGACGATCACGCGCAGCGTGCCCCCGGGCACGAGGCAACGCCGACAATCGGCGAGCAGAGCGGGGAACTCATCGCGCGGCTCGAGATGCTCGGCAAAGTGCTCCATCCGGATCCCGCGGACCGCGCCATCGGCGAACGGCAGACTCGTGCGGCAGTCCCAGCGAATGACGCCGGGCGCGGTGGCGTCGAGGTCCACGTTCACGAAGCCCGTCAGCGCGTACGGCCCTGACGCCACATTCACGTAGACATCGCGCAGCGCCCGCCAGCGCGAGGCGCGCGCACGCCACCACGGTAGCCACGCATAGGCGAGGCGGACGCGAACGGCCGCGAGCTCCGCGCGTACGAGCGCGATGCTCGACCGGCTCATCGGCAGTCGCGCCGTGATCCACGCGCCGAGGCGCTGCTTGAGCGTGCGCGGCGTGCCTGTCACCGGGAGGCCACCATGCGATAGAGCGCCTCGTACTGCGACACGATCGCATCCGCATTGAAGCGTACCGCGCAGTCGGCCCGGGCCGCGGCGCGATCCAGTGCGCCGAGGCGCGCGACCGCCGCTGCGGCTTCCGCTTCCGTGCGGCAGACGTAGCCCGTCACGCCGTGCTGCACGACTTCCGGCACGCTGCCACGCGCGAAGCCGATCACGGGGGTGCCGCATGCCAGCGCCTCGGCCATCACGATGCCGAACGGTTCGTCCCAGTCGATGAGCATGAGGAGCGCAGCCGCGCCACCGAGCAGCTGCGACTTCTCGGCGTCATTCACGGGCCCGATCCACTGGACCTGCTTACCATCCACGTGCGGCGCGATCTCCCGATCGAAGTATGCGGCGTCCGGACCGCTCTCGGTGCGAGGCCCCGCTAGCACGAGGCGGCGTCCGCTCGCGCGCGCCACGGCGATCGCGTGATGGGCGCCCTTGATCCGGTCGAGTCTGCCGAGGAAGACGAGCGGGGCGTCGTCGGCGACGTGGGCGACAAACTCATACCGGTCAAGCTCCACGCCGTTGAACACGGTGCGCCACCGGGCGCGGTGCGCGTTGCCCGCGTGGTCCCACATGTGCGTGCCGCAACCGGTGAACGCCATCGAGTCGCCGGCCAGTGCAAGCGCAACACCGACGCTCCCCCACGGAATCTCCTCGCGTCCGTACATCTGCAGCTTGCCCACGCCGCGCAGCGGCAAGACCGGCAGCAGCGCTGCAAGCCGTCCGAAGCTGTGCACCACGTCGGTCTCGCGCCGCCGGTCCCAGAGCGCGTCACCGACCTGCCAGAGTTCCGTCGCACGGTCGCGCCGCCGCCAGTGCGTGCCGCTGCCGTACGGAACGAGCGTGGCATCGGTGTGGCTCTCCGGATGTGCGATGAGCGTGACCTCGTGCCCGCGCGCCAGGAGTCCGCGCACGAGGAAGTCGATGACGCGCTCTGCGCCGCCATACGTCACGGGCGGAACGGGGATGTACGGATCGGCGGTCACGATGATCCGCACGTCAGCCTCCCTGCGGCGTGGCGAGCACCTGTACTTCATGTCCCTCGGACAGGACACGCGTGCCATATCCCGCGGCATGCAACCACGCGAGCGCATCGGCCGTCGCGATGCCCTGTGCCGCCAGCATCGGTGGATGCAGGCTCACCAGAAGTAGCGGCCGGTCCTGCACCAGCAGCGCGCGCGCGCCCTCCAGGACGGCCAGCTCTTGTCCCTCCACGTCGATCTTCACGAGCGCCACGCGTCGCGCCAACCGACCGCGTTCCAGATCGAGGGTCGTGCGAGGCACCTCGATCGCGCGCGCACCGGCGCGGGCCACCGGGCTCGCCTCGGCGTCCGCGACCTCATCCACGATGTGCAGCGTCAGCATGCCCGGCGTGTCGCTGCAGGCCGCATCGCGCACCGTGACCCGATCGGCGACGTCGTTGTACCGCAGGTGACGCTCGAGTGCCGCGCGCGTACCCGGCACGGGCTCGAACGCGATGACCCGGCCGGTCGGGCCCACGGCGCGCGCGCCAAGCACCGCGTACGTGCCCAGGTGTGCCCCAACGTCGAATACCAGATCGCCCGCGTGCAACGCGGCCCGATACGCATCGTAGCCTTCGCGCTCGACCCGCTCCCAGCTCACCGTCGTGAACGCGGCGTCGAGGCGAATCGGCTCGCCGCCGACATGCACCACCACGCCGTGACCGCCGGCCGCCCCGCGCAGTGCCGCTTGGTAGAGCGGCCGCACCGCCCCCCACACCGGTGAGAGGGAGCGCAACCCGGGCGCATGACGAATCGCGGTGCCGACGCGCCGCATCCATCCCGCCAGCATTCCGTGATTCATCGGCGCACTCCCGCGAGCGCGTGTGCTGCCGATGCGACCGACGCGCGGCCTTGCACCGCGGTCGAGAAGCAGGCGTTCGCGGCCGCATACCGCACATCGCGTGCCGAGGCAGCCTCGTGCGGGGCCGCCAGCCACGGCGCCAACGCATGCGCCAGCGCGGCCCCATTGCCGGCAGGGTAGAGGCCTCCGTGCGCGGGAAGCGTCGCCATCACCTCGCGCTGACCCGCGGTATCGCTCGCCACCACGCGCAGCCCAGCCTGCAGGTAGTGGAAGAGCTTGTTGCTCGTCGTGAGCTTCTTGTTCTGGCAGTGCGGCTCCTCGAGCGCGAGCCCCACGTGGTGGGCCGACACCAGCGCGTGCAGCGCACTCGGTGGCACCCAGGGCTGCCACGTCACGCGCGTGGCCAAGGCGTGGCCGAGTGCGCCGGTGATCCAGGCGCGCGCTTCCTGCGAGGCGTTGCCGACGAGGGTCAGCTGCCATGGACCGCTGACCTGCTTGAGCGCGACGCAGAGCGCTTCGAGGCCGCGGCCACGGCCAACCGCGTGTGACAGCCAGAGCAGGCGGAGCACGTCGGCGTCCGGCGCGGCCAGCATCGGTTCCTGCGGATTGCCATTGTACACGACGCCCGGTACGTCCATGCCGTACCTCGCCGCCAGCGCCGTCGCCATCGCGTGCGACGTGGTTGTCGTCGACCGTGCTCCCGCGAAGACGCGTGCCTCGAGGCGCGCCAGGTGCTGGAGGCCGCGGTCATCGGGCGCCAGCTCGGGCCGGTTCTCCGAGTACCAGTCCTCGATGTCGACCGCCACGGGCCACTCGTCGCGCAGCAGTCGTTCGCCAACCCAGAGCGCCGGCTCCAGATGCAGCACGGTGAGGTCGGCATGTTCGCGGCGCGCGATCCGCTCCAGCCGGTCGACGGAGTACCCGAGCACGTGCGGATCATCGCCGAGTCCGAGTCGCATCCGTGCGCGACCGGCGAATCGCCGCACACGGGCCCGCGTCCGCGCCACGCGTGAGCGCCACGTGCCGCCGCGCAGGTCGGCGGCGACGGCGAGGCGCCATGCGCGACCGCTCTGCAGCGCGAGGTCCTGCTCCCCCGTGGCGGCATCGAGCCAGACGCCCGTGACGGTCACCTCGTGACCCACCGCGGCGAGGGCATCGGCCTCGCGCCACACGCGCGGATTGGTCGACACGTGCCCGCTGGTCACGATCAGGATGCGCGCCATCAGCTGCCGACTCGCGGCCAGCTGAAGGCGAGCCGGTGCGCCAACTCCGCGCCGTCGACGCCGTCCAGCATCACGAAGCGCGAGCGCTCGAGCGCGGGCTCCTCGCGCGTGGCGAATCCCTCGTGCGTCGTGAACGCCGTGCGGATGCCGGCCTCCTCGAGCACCGCGCGCGTGACCGCGGTGTAGTCGTGCGCCGGTCGGCCGTTCGGATAGGCGAACGCGGTGGGCCGCTGCCCCGTCCACGCTTCCACGGCATCGAGCGACGCCACGATCTCCTCGCCCTGCACATGGCGCGGCGCGCGAGCGAGCACCAGATGCGTCGCGGTGTGCGCGGCCACCGTGATGAGCGGATCGCGCGCGAGGCGCTGCAGCTCCGCACTCGAGAGCGGTGCCACGGGATCGTCTCGCGTCACTCCCTCCGCATGCGCATTCACCAGCGCGTGCCAGTCGGCCCATGGCAGCGTCTTGGCCGCCTCGACGGCCGCCTCGCCCTCGGCGCGCGCGACCGCGTCAAACCAGAACGACTGCCCCTGCGCAATCGGCGCCGTACACGCGAACAGCACGGCCGGCACCGCATGGCGCTGCAACGCGGGGAGGGCATGCTGCAGCACGCCACGATGACCGTCATCGAAGGTCACCAGCACCGGGCGCGGGGGCATCGGGACCGTACCCGCCCACACGGCTTCGGCGTCGGCCAGCGTCAACGCGTCGCAGTGCGCGGCCACCAGCGCGCAATGCGCATCGAAACGCGCGGCGCTCACGTGCAGCCCCGCGAACGGGAGTTTGGTCCGGTCCGCATCGTCGGCCAGCACCGCGTGGTAGCACAGCACCGCCACTCCCGGAAACGGACGTGCTTCGAGTGCGGCACCATAGGCACCGGTCGCGTGCAGGACACGCTTGGCGGCGGCGCGCATGTCGCTCACGCGCCCTTCCATGCGGCGAACTGCACGTGCGACTCGTGCCACAGCACGCGTGCAGCGTCGCGCTCGCCCGTGCGGCCGCGCGTGATCACGCGCCCGAACCCGGCCCGCTGCAGTTGTGCCACGGTCCGGCTCGGCGGCGCGGAGTACAGCAGCTGTTCACCGCCGCCGTCTTCGTAGGACATGTACCACTCGCGCGCCATCGCATTGCGGCGCTGCCGCCAGAGGAAGCGCGCCGCGTTCACGTAGCCTTGCAGGTACAGGAAGCCGCCGCTGAAGGTGGCCCCGATCAGGTTGTGGCTGCTCATCACGAACGGGCACCCCGGCTTCAACACGCGATGCGCCTCGCGCAGGCACCGCTCCCGCGAGGCCAGCGGATACAGGCAGTCGAGGCCGTTGTAGCTGAACAGCACCGCGTCGAAGGAGCGGTCGGGAAACGCGAGCGCCGATGCGTCCATCTCGCGGAAGTCGAGCGTGGGGGCCAGTCGGCGCGCTTCGGCCAGGAGCTGCGTCGACAGGTCGATGGCGACGACGGTGTAGCCGGCCGCCGAGAGCGCGATCGTCGTGCGACCTGCGCCACACCCCAGGTCGAGAATGCGCGCGGGGGCGGGCGGGAAGCATTCCGCCACCAGCGCGGCTTCCCACGGCGTCAGCGTCTGCGAACGCGTGTACTCGTCCACGCTCCAGGTCGAGCCATAGGTCGACACATTGGCGGTCGTCACGTCACGCATCAGGGTCCTCCGTGGGAGCGTCCGTGGCCGAGGGCGCCAGCACCCGATCGTACAGCTTGAGCGCCGCGCCGCGCGCTCCCGGTGCGTACCACCGCACCGTGCGCAGGTCGAGTGCACGTGGACGCCAACTCAGCTTGTAGCGCTGGCCGCCGATCAGGAAATGAAGCCGCGGCACGTGGTCGTGGATCGCGCGCGCAATGAGTTCGGCCAGCAGCACGCGCCCTGGCGAATGGTCGGCGTGCTTTGCCGCATACGCGGGCAGCCACCAGTACCAGCCGGTGCGATGCACCAGTCCCACATGCCACGCCACTGGCTGGCCCGCCACGGTGAGTCGCGCGAACTGCGCCCACCCGGCGGTCACCCCCTCGGCAATCACGCGCGCGTAGAACTCGGTGACCCCCGGCGCATCGAGGAGGCTTCCGGCCGCCCGATCACGCCAGAGCGCGTGATACGCCGGCACCACCGCCGAACGGAACTCGGCCGCAGCCGCGGCGGCGCGCTCCGGTGGCGCGCACTCGAACGCGACAGGACCGACCGCCTCGAGCTTGCGTCGCTGCCGTCGCACCTGCTCGCGCGCATTGCGCGAGAGCGTCGCGAGGAGCGCATCGAGCTCCGCGGTCCCGGCTAGCTCGAGGACCGGACTCTCCTCCCGCACGGGCTCGCTCATCGGGCCCGGCGCCGCGTCCGCGTGCACCAAGCGAAAGAGCGCCGTCTGTGCGCCTCCCGGCGCCGCCACGCGCGCCTCATCCCACAGCGCTGCGGCCAGCTCGGGCTCCACCGCACGCGAGAGCAGCGGGTCATGATACCCGAAGAGCGCCTGGCCAACCGGTTCGAGCACCCGGCGCGTGATGCGCCTTCCGGCGTGCGGCACCACGACCCACGGGAGCACCGCCTCGGTGCCATCGCTCGCAGTCGCACGCCCGACCACCGGCTCCGCGCCGATGGCGGCACCGACGGTGTCCGCCCAGATGCGCACCACGGCCGGTGCGTGAAAGGCGTTCGCCTGCGGAGACGACGCGGCCAGCGCACGCCATGCGGCGCCGTGCGCTCCCTCGAGCGCGTCGGCCCAGGTGCGCGACCACGCAAACTGCCAGCGGCGCGTCGGGGTCATGCGGCGTGCAGGTCGTACATGGCCTGCGTGTCGGCGGCGATCTCGGTCATCGTGCGTGCGCGGGGCAGGGCGGACCGCCAGCGATCGACCGTGGCCTGCGGAGCGCGCGCGATCTCGGTGATCGCCTGACCAAGCGCGTCCGCGTCCCCCGGCGGCACGAGGCGCCCCCACTGTCCGTCCGCAACCAACTCAGCCAGCCCGCCGATCCGCGAACCGATGACTGGCGTGCCGACCGCGTGCGCTTCGATCGCGATCGTTGGCCCGCCCTCCAACGTGACGCTCGGGCACACCAGCACATCGAAGCTCCGGAGCACATCGCCCAGCTCGGCGCGCGATACCGCGTCGCCGATCTGCACGCGCGCGTCGTCCCCCACGATCTGACGGAACGCGGCGAGCACGGCATGCTCATCGGCGGTCGCGACCGGTCCGCGGACCACGATGCGCACCGGCAGCGCGGCGGGGAGACCGCGCACCGCCTGCGCGAGGACGTCGAGCCCCTTCACCGCATCGAAGCGCCCGATGTAACCGACCGTGATCGGGGTAGTCGTGGGTTGCCGCTCGGGGCTCGGCTTCTGACCGCCCTCGGGCACGGTGCATCCGAGCCGGTTGAGCACCACGCGGTCGGCTGGCGCGCCGTTCGCGATGACGGCGTCGCGCGCCCACGAGGTCAGCACCACCAGCGCCTCGATCTCATCCAGCAGCGCGTGCTGTCGGTCCAGGTTGTCGGCAATCAACGCCGACATGCCCGTCAACGTGGACGCGCGCCCCGGCAGCAGCGCGAGCCCAGCCGCGCTGGCGGCACGCGGCAACTGCGCCACGACACCGGCGAGTCCCGCGCCCGTGCGCTCGACCAGCACGCAGCTGGTGCACTTGGCTGGTTCCGCCACGCCATCGCACAGCGCCACGCCGCCCTGCATCATCGTGCCGCGCTCACAAATCCAGCCGAGTCGGGCTGCGTGCGTCGTCACGAACACGCGTGCGCCCACCGCGCGCGCTGCACGCACCTCGGCGAGCCCGAGCCCGGTGACGAACGCGTGCACATGGACGATCGCCGGCCGTTCGCGCTCGAGCCATCGGTGCAACGCCTCCGCGCCGCGCGCCGCCACCGAGCCGCGCACCTCGACGCGGGAGGGCGCTGCGGGCACGCCGTAGCGGAAGACGGGCACACCCTCGTGCTCGTAGATACGCGTACCGTCGAGGCCGGCCTGCGGCGCGGCAATCAGGACCCGGTGACCCGCGGCGCGCATCATTCGCGCGAGCGCCGCGACATACGCTTCGGTCCCGCCGCGTCCATCCGGGTAGTACCAGCCGACGAGGTACGCGATCGTCACGCGTCTCCCCCGCGCCATGACGGGGCAGGAACCACCGCGTCCGCGGCGCACCGAGGCGCAGCTCGACCGTCGTCCATCACGCCGATGTCCTGCCGGACGGCGGCAAGACGGCGCCGAGACGTGAGTATCGGGGAGGACGCGACGATACTTGCGAGGGAGCCGGACACGAGAGCGTGAGAGTGGGATGAGAGGCGAGGCAGCCACCCGCGACTGCGTGACCGGCCACGGTGCGCCCCAGGGGATCCTCCCGGAGGCGTTGCCTTCATAAGGGACGAATCGTTCTATACTTGTGTCACGGGCCTGCATGGCTCGTGTCCTGCTGTTCGTCGGCGCGTCCGGTCCACGATCGTCCGTGGGTCTCGCGAGCCGAACGGATCCTGTTTCCTCGAAGGCTATGCGTCCGCTGCGCCTCCTGCTCGTCTGCTCGACTCTTGCGACCCTCGTGGGCTGCGCCAGTGCGCCGCAGGGTCCGACCTTCTCGCAAGCGCCGCTTCCCAAGAGTTTCGGCCTCCGCGCGGGCGACGTGATGCGCGTCCGCGTCTGGCGCGAACCTGATCTGTCGGGAGACTTCATCGTCGACGAGAACGGCCGCGTTGCGCTTCCGCTGTTGGGCACCCGCCAAGTCCTCGGCGAATCCTCGGCTGGCCTGCAGAAGTCGCTGGCCGACTCGCTCGCCACGACCCTCAAGGAGCCGTCGGTGCAGGTCACGTTCCTGCGGCGCATTTCTGTTCTCGGGGACGTCCGTTCGCCCGGCCTCTACCCGATGGACGCGACCATGACCGTCGGCGACGCGCTCGCCCTCGCGGGCGGCCGAGTGTCGAACGAATCCCCCGACCTGCAGCTCTGGCGCGACGGGCAGTTGCTCTTTGCCCACGTGCCCACGAGCGTCTTCATCGGACAGCTCGACACGCGCGCCGGTGACGAACTGCGCGTCCCGCCCGGCTCCTGGGCTCGTCGCAATGGTGTGACCGGCGCAACCTGGATCCAGATCGGGCTCGCCATCACGCTCACGGCGGTGCAGCTCCTCGTCCTGACTCGATAGGCCATGGGCACCTCTCTCCAGCCCGTCAACGCCGTCGCGACCGCCGAAGCCAGCAACCGGCAGTTCTGGAGCCTCGTGGCCCGGAACCGCTTCCTGATCGTGGCGGCACTCGTCATCACGCCTCTGTTATCCGGCATCGCGGCATCGCTCGTCACGCCCGTGTACGAAGGCACGGCCTCGGTCATCATCGAGAAGAAGCAGACGCCGGTCCCCTCGATCCTCGAGGGCACGCTCGCGTCGGACAAGGTGGACATCGCCCAGGAGATCGAGCTGCTCGCGTCGCGCTCGATGGCCGAAGCGACGGTGGACTCGCTCTCGCTCCACGTGACCGCGACGCACCCGTTTCGCCTCTTCGCCGGAGGCTCGCTGCTGAGTCCGCCGCGACCGGTGCCGCGCTACCTGCTCTTCAAGGTGCTGTTGGCGCCGCGTCAAGCGCGCGCGGCCGCGTATCGGCTGGAGCCGCAATCCGGGGGCGACGTTGTGGTGATCGACCGGGCCAGCGGCAATCGCATCGCGCGACTCGCGCCCGGTCAGCCCGGCGCGATCGGCGATCTCCGCGTCGTGCTCGCCGATTCGGCGTTCGCCGAGGGAAGCGTCAACCTCGACGTTGCCGAGTTCGGTGCCGCGGTTGCCGGCTTGCGCGGCGGACTCGATGTGCGCCGTCCCTCCCGCGATGTCAACACGATCACGGTCACCTACCAGAGCGCCGACCCCACGCTCGTGCGCGACGTGCCGAACACGCTGCTCACGCAATTCGTGGCGCTGCGCCGAGACCTGAACAAGACCGAGGCCCGCTCGACGGTGCGCTTCCTGCGCCAGCAGCTCGACACGCTCGGTCGCTCGCTGGCGGAAAGCGAAGAGCGGCTGGTCGGATTCCGCTCCCGCAATCAGGGGCTGCTCAACCGGCCCGCGGCAGTCCAGCGCGCCGACCGCGACGAAGGACGGCTCGCGCAGGATCGCGTCGAGCGCCAGCTGGAGGCGCAATCCCTCGAGCAGGTCCTGACCGACGTTGGCGTGGCCGCCAAGTCGCGGAGTCCCGACTCCACGTCGGCCTACTTCCGCCTCATGGCCTTTCCGCGGTTGATGACCAGCATCCAGCCGCGCCTCGCGACGCTCTCCGACGTGGAGAGCGAGCGTGCGCAGCTCCTGCTGCGCCGCACGCGCGACAACCCGGAAGTGCAGCAGTACAACGCGCGCGCCCGGGAGATCGAGCAGCAGGTGGAGTACCTCGCGCGCCGCTATCTGGCGGATATCCGCAGCCAGCTGCGCAACATCGACTCGACGCTCAATGTGTCCGGCCGGCAGTCGGCGGCGACGCCCGGCGCCGAACTCGACCTGGCGCGGCTTGAACGCCAGAACAAGCTCAACGAGCAGCTGTACACGATGGTGCAGTCGCGGCTCAAGGAGGCCGAGATCGCGCAGGCCGTCGACGATGCGCGCATCCGGATTCTCGACCCCGCCGAACTCGGCACCTTCGCGGTCAAGCCCGACAAGCCCCGCTACCTCAAGCTGTCGCTGTTCGTCGGGCTCGCCCTCGGACTCGCGCTCGCGTTCCTCCGCGAGATGCTGGACTCGACCGTGCACATCAACGAGGACATGCTCGCGGTGGTCGGCGGCAGCGCGCTCGGATTGATCCCGCACATCCGGTCGTCACAGACAGGCGATCTGCGCTACGTCGCATCTCAGGTGATTCCCGGCCTGTCCCCGGACGGATCGCGCGCGTCAGCGCAGTTTCGGCAGGACCGCATCATCTCGGCGGCCGATCCCGGCAATCCCATCGTCGAAGCGTACCGGACGCTCCGCACCAACCTCACCTTCGCTCGCCCTGACCCCGGGCCCAAGACGGTCGTGTTCACATCGCCCGGTCCGCGCGACGGCAAGACGACCACGGCGTCGAATCTCGCCATCGTGCTCGCGTACCAGCGGCTCAAGGTGCTCCTCATCGACGCCGACATGCGCCGTGGCTCCGTGCACAAGGTCTTCGAGATCGACCAGCAGCCGGGGCTCTCGGACCTGCTGATCGGGGGCACGCGCGCCTCGGAGTGCATCCGGCGCATCGAACTGGGGGAGGACCATTCGCTCGACGTGATCGCGGCCGGCACCTTTCCGCCAAACCCCGCCGAACTGCTCGGCGGTGACCGACTGCATCAACTCGTGCAGGAGTTCGAGCGCTGGTACGACTTCGTCATCTTCGACTCGCCGCCGCTCAACCTCGTGACCGATGCGGCGCTGCTGGGCGCGAAGGCCGGCGGGATCGTGATCGTGGCGCGCGCCAACCACACCGAGCGCGCCGCCGTCCAGTTTGCCGTCGAGCAGCTACGGGCCGTGCGCGCCCCCGTCCTCGGCTTCGTCCTCAACGACTTCGTGTTCCAGCGCGACTACCGCTCGCGCGGCGGGCCCGGATACGACTACTACGGCTACAACGGCGGCGCCTACAACGAGCGGTATGGCGAGAACGGCAATGCCGAAGCGATCGGGTGGCGCGGACGGATTCGGAAGCTGCTCGGCGTCTAGCGTCGCTCAGCGCCCGCAACGCACCGGGGCCGTCAGCGACGATCGCGGACGGCCCCGTGATTCAGCGGTCGTCGAGCCGACCGCGGCCGTTACCGTCGCCCGTCCGGCCCCAGCTCTCCGTCGACCGCGGCCGTCGTTCGCGGCGTCAGCATCACTTCGCGCGCCACACTCTTTCGTCCCACGAGGCTCGTCTCGCGCACATTGCGACGGCGCTGCGGCGCCCGACGGAACGGGACGAGGACCAACGCAAACCCGATCGTGGCCAGCACGCTGATCGACAGCACATCGCCGATCGCCAGGCTGGTCGCGTCGTATCCGAGCGGTATGCTCGTCGCGGGCCCTGCCTTCGATCCGACGTCCCCGAGACTGAAGACCGCGTACAGGCCGATCCAGAGACCGCCCACCAGCATGACGCTCACAACGAGGTCCTGCCCCGAGAACCCGGACACCGCGCCACCGAGCTGGCGCCGATCCCGGCGCCGCAACCAGAGCAGCACGAGGATGACGCCGACGATGGCGACCCCGGTGAGGATCGGTGACCGCGGCGCGGAGCGCCACAACAACGCAGCGCCGCCGAGCAAGCTCGCGGCGGAGAGCGCGACACGGGAAATCCGTCGCAGGTGAGAGGGCACGACATCCTCCTTATGAGCTGTCACGAATCGCGACAGTGATCCACGACCGTGACAGGAAATCCCCTCGAGCGTCTAAATTCGTACATCACAGTAACCGACACTCTGTGAACTGGGACGATGCGCCGCAATAGGGCGTCACGTTCCAGTCACCGCGGTGTCGGGTGTCGTACCGTCGTCTGCCACATTTCACGGGGCCCGGAGCAACGCTGCTCATGACCACACACGCGCACGGACCCAGCTTGCTGCCGTCGGAGCCGGACTCCGCCCTCGACGCCGCCCTCCGTGAGGCGGTGCATCAGGGGGCGACGGACCTGCACGTCCGGTCGGGGGACGTGCTGCGCGCGCGCATTGACGGCGAACTGGTTGGCGTCGGCTCGCACATCTTTTCGGTCGAGGACGTGCACCGCTTTGTCGAACGGTTGCGAGGCGAGGCCCCGGGCGACGTGCCGACCATGGAGCGCCTCCGCGACCTGACCCTCACGTGGAGCGCGCCGGGGATCAGCCGCTTCCGTGTGTCCGTCATGAAGCAGCGGTCGACCTTCATGGTGATGCTGCGCGTCGTGCCGCACGTCATCCCGACCATGGAGGCGCTGCGCGTGCCGGCCGCCTTCTCGCGCGCGCTCGATGCCACGAGTGGTCTCGTGCTCCTGTCCGGTGGGCCGCGCTCCGGCCGCTCCACCACGCTCGCCGCGCTCATTTCCCAGCTCAACGAGACCAGCGAGCATCGCCGGCACGTGGTCCTGATCGAGACCAAGACGCGCTTTCTGCTCCGTGACAAGCGCTGCACGATTACCCAGCGTGAGCTCGGCGTCGACACCGACTCGATCGAGTCGGCGCTCGAAGCCGCCATTGACCACCGCACCGAGATCATCGCCCTCGACCGCGTCGAACCCGATCAGCTGGAGCCGTTGCTGCAGGCAGCCGAGGCAGGCAGCCTGGTGATCGCCAAGGTCAATGCCCACGACGTCACCGACACGCTGCGCCACCTCGTCTCCGGCGTCCCCACGGGCAGCCAGGCCGCGGTGCGCCTGCGCATTGCCAAGACGGTGCGGGGCATCCTCGCACATCGCCTCGTGGCCGCAAGTGCCGGGGGCCGCGTGCTGAACACGGAGCTCTTCCTGACCTCGCCCGCGTTCCAGGCGATGCTCATGGATGCCGGCGCCTTCCTCGACATTCGCGCGCAGCTGGCGAAGCACGCGGCCGACGTCGGCACGCATACCTTCGATCAGTCGCTCGCCAGCCTGGCCAACGACGGCCTGATCGACAGCGACGTCGCCCTGAGCCTCGCGCAACACCCCGGCGATGTCCGCGCGTTGCTGCGCACCACGACGCTGACGCGCCAGGTCCGGTAGGCGCGTCGTCGCGACGCACCGCTGCACGCGGGGCCTCGCCCCGCTAACGTTCCCGGCATGGGCGTCATTGCGGCCTCGATCCCCCTCTTCTTTCTCCTGATCGGCCTCGAGCTGGTCGTCGCGCGCGTGCGCCGCGCGCCGCTCTTCCGGCTCAATGACTCGATCGCCGATCTCGCGCTGGGCATCACCAGCCAACTTGGCGGGATCTTCACCAAGCTCGTGTCGGTCGGCATCTACGCGCTCGTGTACGAGTGGGCGCGCGTGCAGCGCTGGCTCCCCGTCGCCGAGTGGGCCGCTGCGGCGCCGGTGACGTTCGCCGGCGGCTTCGCCGGCGGCTTCGCCGTGCACCCGGCGCCGCTGGCCGCGTGGGCCGTGTCGTTCGTCCTCATCGACATCGCCTACTACTGGACGCATCGTCTCTCGCACGAGGTGCACATCCTCTGGGCGGGGCACGTCGTGCACCACTCGAGCGAGGAGTACAACCTGACCGTCGCGCTCCGGCAGAGTACCCTGCACGGCCTCTTCACCTGGGTGTTCTACCTGCCGGTGGCGTTGCTCGGCGTGCCCGTCGCGATGTTCGTGACCAACTACGCCCTCAACCTGCTCTACCAGTTCTGGATCCACACGCGCGCCATCGGGCGCCTGCCCGAGTGGATCGAGGGCGTGTGGAACACGCCCAGCCATCATCGGGTGCACCATGGCGTGAACCCCAAGTATCAGGACAAGAACTACGCGGGGGTGTTCATCACGTGGGACAAGTGGTTCGGCACCTGGGTGCCTGAAGAAGACGAGCCGGTGTACGGCATTACGGTGCCGCTCGAGAGCTTCAATCCCGTGTGGGCCAACGTGCATGTGTTCGCCGAGATCGTGCGGCTCTGGCGGCTCACGCCACGCTGGCGCGACAAGTGGCGCGTGGTGTTCGGCAGTCCGAGTTGGCGCCCGGCCGAAGCCGGAACGTCGATCGTCGCGCCGCCGGTGAGCAAGGCGACCTTCCATCACTACGATCCGCCCACCCCGCGCGCGGTCACCGCGTACGCGTTCGTCCAGTTCGTGGTGGCCCTTGCTGGGGCCTACGTGTTGCTCACGACCGCATCGAAGTTCAGTCTCCTGCAGGTCGGCGCGGCCTCGTTCTACGTCGTGCTCGCACTGTCCAATCTGGGCATCCTGCTCGAGGGGCGTGCATGGGTCCTCGTGCCGGAGCTGGCGCGGCACAGCGCGCTCGCCATCGTCGCGCTGGTCGCGTCCGGGCTCGGCGCCTGGAGTTGGGGGCTTGGCCTCGGTGCCGCGCTCGGGTGCGTCGCGAGTGCCCTCTGGCTCGTGTCGCTCCGCACCCAACTCGACATGCACACCGCCCCCGGAGAACGGTCTCCGGGGGCGGCGCTGCTGGCGTAGGGTCGCCAGCCACTCAGCTCAGCTGCAGTTCGAGGTCTTGCGGGTCTGCAGGTCGATCTTGCAGGTCAGTCCGCCCGCCGTGACCGACGGCGTCTGTGTGCCATCGAACGTGATGGTCGTCGTGCCGCTCCGGTTGGTGGTGTTGGGGCTGCCGCCAGCCGCCGTGAAGATGGCCGTGGCGTTCCACGTGTGCGTGACCGTACCAGACAGCGGCCACGGATTGGCGGAGCGGGGCAGTGCGAAGGTCACGTTGGTGCCGACGCGCGAGCCGACGATGCGGTAGAAGCGGGTGCCGCGGGTGCCCGTGGCGAGGCTCGAGTCGTTGCGCGCCCCCCTCCAGTTCCAGATGCGCTTGTTGGGGGTGCTCACGCGGTCGTAGCCCACCGACGAGGTGTCGGACCGGTCGATCCACTTGACCACCGTGGCGTTGTCATCGGGGCGGCGGTCCACGTCGCCCGAGTCGACGCCGACTTCGCGCCAGCGGTACTGCACGGAGTCGTACGGGGTGCCCGAGATCGGCACCGGCGCGCCCAACTTCCAGAAGCGGTGCTGGCGGGTGACCTCGAGGTTGTCGTCTTCACGGGCGATTCCGCACGAGTACCAGCCCGATCCGTCGGGGCCCGTGCAGGTGCGCGTCCAGCCGCCGCGCGAGCTCATGACCGCGAGATCCGCGGTGCCGGGCGACGCCACCGTCAGGTTGAGACCCGTGATGGACTCGCTGTTGATGACCGAGCCGAGGTTGGTTGCGGCGTCCGCAGCCGTCTGCGCGGCAAGGTCGGCGGTAATGATGTTGGCCGCGGTAAGCGCCGGCGACGTCGATTCCGTGTTGCACGCGGCGAGCAGCACAACGGTGCCGACGGCGAGCGTGGCGAGTGGGCGATGGCGCATGCAGGGCAACTCCTGATTGGGCGGCGGGTGCTGTCGCGACCGACCGCGGGTTCACGGAAGGAGGGGGACGGTCCCGCCTCTCGTGATGCGTTAGTCGCGCCGGAACCGGAACTGTTAATCCGGTGCCATGCGTCACATCGCCGACTGTCGGACTGCCACCGCACTCTGCGGCGTGCGAGCCACGGTTGCTGTCACGCGGGTGGAGGCAAACGTCACGCGGATTGCCTCGCGCGATGCAACTCGCAACGGTAACGCCTGGTGGACTGCTCGATTCGGTGGGCGGTCCGGTGGTGCGAATGACACGGCGTGGTCACGACGTCGTCTCTGAGCCCTGGTGCCGGTGCTAGCGCGGCAGCTCGAATCGGTAGCCCACGCCGGGTTCAGTGACGATCAGTCGTGGCGTCCCCTGTTCGACCTCGATCTTCCGCCGCAGGTGCGTGATGTGCACGCGCAGGTGCTGCTGCGGATTGCCGAACTCGCGTCCCCACACCGCGTCGAACAGTTGCTTGTGCGTGAGCGTGCGTCCGGCCTCGGCGACCATGTGACGGAGGAGCGCCCACTCGGTGGGGGTGAGGTGGACCAGCACGCCGTCGCGCGTCACGATCCGGCGCAGGAGGTCGACCTTGATCGGACCGTTGTCGATGATGGGTTCGTTGCTGGTCAGATCGAGCCGTGCTGCGCGGCGCAGGTGGGCCCGCACCCGGGCGAGCAGTTCCTGACTGCCGAACGGCTTGGTGACGTAGTCATCGGCTCCCGCATCGAGCAGGCGGACCTTCTCGTCTTCGGAGTGGCGCGCACTGACCACCACCACGGGGGCCACGCTGATCTCGCGCACCTGCCGGCAGACCGCCTCGCCCTGCATGTCCGGGAGGCCCAGGTCGAGCATGATCAGGTCGGGGCGCTCCGAGGCAGCCAGGGACAGGGCGCGTGCCCCTGTGTCAGCCTCGAGAAAATCGTCGCACAACGACTCCAGCGCGGCAATGATCGCCTCGCGGATGGGGCGTTCGTCGTCGACGATCAGGATGCGCCGCGCACGGGCCGGCGCTTCGATTCGATCGGTTGCGCTCATGTCGGGGTGGGGGGCGTGGGCGTCGCTACGGCGGAAAGGTGCGAAGCGGAGAGACCGCGCGCCAGCACCCGATTTCTTCCCTGCCGAGCGGCCGGTCCAAGTGGCTGCCGGGGCTGGACCTGGAGCAGCGCGGCGGTCACGGGACGGTCACCTGCCCGAAAGTATGGCACCATTTATGCAGTGGAAGCGTACAGAAGAGTGTTGGAGCGGTGCCATGCTGCCGATACCGCAGCAGGAGACCGATACTCCGACGAAACAGGAGCCCCATGGCTGACCCCGTGATTGTTGTCCCTGCGATCGTGCTCGCGGCTGTCCCTCTCGGGGCGCTCGCGGAAGCGGTGCTGGGCCACTTCTCGACCACCGAGCGGACGACGGGCGCGATGGATGCGCTGACCGTCGACTTTTCGCCGGTGACCGAGTTGATGGCTTCGGCGACCTGCGCGGTCGACGAGGACGATTCGCCGCTCGCCGCTTAAGCGTAGACCCCGCGCCCTCCGTTGCCGCGACGTCGGCAGCGCGGGCCTGCGTGCACCGTGCCCACCGCTCGCTGGAGCGAGGCGCGCCGGCCGAACGACGGTCGGATTCTCCGACAATACCTGATTCGCGGTTGAGGGGACGCGCGCGGTCCATTAAGATCCGTCGTTCGCCCGGATCGTCGGGAGAACGGGACGTGGCGCAGCCCGGTAGCGCACCTGCTTGGGGTGCAGGGGGTCGCGGGTTCAAATCCCGCCGTCCCGATCACGTAGACTGACATCGCCGGGCCACTCAATCGAGTGGTCCGGCGATGTCCGTTTGGTCCCCATCGCTCGCGCCCGCTCACTCCCAGCGAAACACCCGCGTCGACACGGCCACACACACGGCCGCGATGAGCACCAGCGCCGCCGCATCGCCCCAGTGCGCGCTCCACCCGCTCCCGTCCCACACGCCTTCCATCAGCGCCACGGCGTGCGTGGTCGGCAGCGCCGCCGCCACGATCCGCAGCGGCGCCGACAGCTGCTCCACCGGGTAGAAAAGCCCCGACAATGCCACCATCGGGTACATCACGGCTGCACCGATCGGTTGCGCGAACCGCGCCGTGGGCACCACGCTCGCGATCACGAAGCCGAGCGACAGGATGCTCGCGGTGCCCAGCAGCACGGCGGCGGCGAAGCTCAGCACGTTGACCTCGAGGGCGCCCGGGAACACGCGCCGCCCCGCGAGCACGAGCAACGCGAGCCCGGCCACCGCCAACACGAGCTTGAGGAAGACATGCGCCCCGAGGATCGTGACCGGAGACAGCGGGGTGGCGCGCAACCGCTTGAGGATCCCACCCTCGCGATAGATCGAGATGATCGCCACCAGCGAGGTGACCGCGCCGACCGCAATGAGCAACGCGGAGAGGATGGCCACGTTGAAGGGCGGGTCCGCGGCCACCTCCGCCCGGCGCAACCCGACGGACCGGCCCAGCACGACAAACAGGACCACCGGCAGAATCAGCGTGCCGACAAGTCCCATCGGTTCGCGCGCAAACACCTTGGCCTCGACCCACGTCAGCTTCCAGAATCCCTTGAGCATCGCGTCAGTCCCGCAAGGCGTGGCCGGTGAGCGTGAGGAAGACATCCTCGAGCGTCGGTATCTCGGTGCGGAAGCCGCGGACACGCAGTCCCTCGCGCGCCACGAATGCGATCACGTCGGTCACGAACTCCTCGCCGGTGCCGGTGAGCGTCAGCGTGTGGCCCGCGCGGTCGGTCGCGGTGAGCCCCACGAGTGTGGAAAGCCGCGCGTCAGCCACGACCTCGTCGCTCGTGAACACCACGCGGTGCGTCGGACAGTGCGCCCGCACGAGCGCCTCGGGGGTGCCCACGTCGATCACGCGACCGTCATCCATGATCGCGACCCGATCGCACAACCGTTCGGCTTCCTCCATGAGATGCGTGGTCAGAAAGACGGTCGTGCCGCGGTCGCGGATGCCGAGGACGAGTTCCCAGATCGTGCGGCGCGCCTGCGGGTCGAGACCCGTGGTGAGCTCATCGAGGAAGACGAGTTCAGGTTCGTGGATGAGCGCGAGCGCGATGAACAGTCGCTGCTTCTGTCCGCCGGAGAGCGTCATTAACCAGGCGTCGCGCTTGGTGCTGAGCCCCAGCCGCTCCAGCAGCGCGTCGCCATCCACCGCGCGCGCGTAGAGCGACGACCACAAGTCCACCGCCTCCCACACCTTGATCCGCTTCTGCAGATGGGCTTCCTGGTGCTGCACGCCGATCCGCAGCCGGAGCGCCGCCGAATCCTCCTGCGGATCGAGACCGAGCACCCGGATCGTCCCGCCGTCATGGCGCCGCGACCCCTGCAGACACTCCATCGTGGTGGTCTTGCCGGCACCGTTCGGACCGAGCAGGCCGAAGATCTCGCCCGGTTGTACGTCGAGTGTCACGTCGCGCACGGCGAGGGTCTTGCCGTAGCGCTTCTGGAGCCCTCGGACGGAGATGACGGGGTCGGCCATGGTCGAAACGTACGCGTGCGCATCGGCGTGGACGGAGGCGCAACAGCGTCCACGCGAGCTGAAGTGCAGCGGAGACCAGACGAACGCTGCGGCGACCCTGGGCGTCGCGCACCCGCGAGGTTGCCCGTACCTTCTCCCGTTCCCCACAGAGCTCCGGACCCATGCAGACAGTCGCTCTCGGCTCGACCTCGCTCAGCGTGTCACGCATCGCCTATGGCTGCATGGGACTCGGCGGCAGCTGGGCGCGCGACGATGCCGTCACCGACCAGACCCGGCGCGAAGCCGTTGCCGCCGTGCGCGCCGCGCTCGACTCCGGCATCACCTGCTTCGATCACGCGGACATCTATCGCTGGGGCCGCGCCGAGGAGGCGTTCGCGGCCATCTGGTCGGCCGAGCCGTCGTTGCGCGATCGGGTCGTGCTGCAGTCCAAGTGCGGCATCGTCATGACGGGTGCGCGGACGGACGCCACCGTGGGGCAGGTGGACCTTCGCCGGTCCCACATTGTGCGCTCCGTGGAAGGCAGCCTGGCTCGGCTGCAGACCGAGTACCTCGACGTGCTGCTGCTGCACCGGCCCGATCCGCTGGTGGAGCCCGAGGAGATCGCCCGCGCCTTCGACGAGCTGCACGCGCGCGGGCTGGTGCGCCACTTCGGCGTCAGCAACCATGCGGCGTCCGACATCCGGTTGCTCAAGCGGTTCATCCGCCAGCCGATCGTGGCCAACCAGGTGGAGTTGAGCCTGCTGCATCTCGCGCTCATCAATGAGGCGGTGACCTTCAACCAGCAGGGGTCCATCGCGACCGCGCACACCGACGGCACGCTCGCGTACTGTCGCGAACATGACATCACGCTGCAGGCGTGGGCGCCGCTCAAGGGGGGAGCCGTCATCACGGGTGAGGCAGATCCACCCTCCGCAGTGGCGCGCGAGGTGGCACGCGTGGTCGCGGCGATCGCGCACGATCGTGGCGCGAGCCCCGAAGCCGTCGCCATCGCCTGGCTGCTGATGCACCCGGCCAACATGCAGGTGGTCATCGGCTCAGCTCGACCCGACCGTATCCGTGCCGCCTGCGAGGGCGACGCCGTCACGCTCTCACGCGACGAATGGTATCGGTTGTTCGTGGCGGGGCGGGGAGCGCCCATGCCGTGAGCACGCACGAGCGAGGACGGCGGAGCACGGCTCCCGCCGACCGCGACGCTCTGCGCCTCAGCTCGGCATCGGGCGAATCGGCCCGTGCCCGGCGTACACGGTCGTGGCTCCTTTCGCGCGCAGCGCACCCCAGCTCGCCATCACCTGCTCCGCATCGTCCTCGCCCATGAACGTTGGCCAGGTGAGGTCGCCCGTGAACACGGCGCCACCATCGAGCAGAAGCGACACAGAATCGTCGGAATGGCCGGGCGTATGCACGATCTCGCCATCGAAGCCGAGCCGCTTGAGAAACGCCCGGCTCTCGGCGCAGGCCAGTGACACGTTGTCATCGAGCGTGATTGGCGTGTACTGATCCGCCGGCTTCACGTGCACGCGCATGCGCTCGATGAACGCGGCCTGCACGTCCATCACGATCAACCGCATGCCGGCGAGCTTGAGATCCTGAGCGGCGCCGGCATGGTCCAGATGAAAGTGTGTCGCGAGGCCGTGCGTGATCTCCGCGAGCGGTACCCCCATCCGTGACAGCTGCGCCGAGAGCGTGCCGAACATGCCGGGCCAGCCGAGGTCCACCAGCAGGCGTGCGCGACCGGCGCTCACGACCCAGAAGTTGGTCGAGCGGTACCCGACGTTGACGATGGTGGGGGCGGTCGGCATGACGACGGTGCGGGGAGAAGAGCGCAATCTCGCGGCACGGTGGCCCACGGCGAAAGCCGCTGTCGAGCGGGTGCGCGCGACCATTACGGTCGTCGCTGCCGCGCTCCATACTATGGGCAGCGCGCCGGGCCGCCGCGAAGGGCGCTGGCACCGCGCGCCTCTCTCCAGATCAGGATGTCCCGTGCGTATCGCTTGCCTCGTCTCGTGTGTTGCCGTCGCCCTCGGTGGGCTCCCCGTCGTCGCTGCTTCCCAGACCGTGGACCCCGCGAGCGCCATGCATTGGCGCTCGATCGGCCCGACGCGCGCCGGGCGCGCCCGTGCGCTCGCCGGCGTGCCGACGCAGCCCAACCTGTTCTACATCGGCTTCGATGACGGCGGCCTGTGGCGCTCGACCGACTACGGGTCGACCTGGGTGCCGCTCTTCGACAAGGAGAGCACGGGATCGATCGGGGCGATTGCCGTGGCCCCCTCGGACCCGAACATCATCTACGTCGGAACCGGCGCGGGGATCATCCGTCCCGATCTCGCGACCGGGAACGGCCTCTACAAGTCCACCGACGCGGGCAAGACATGGGCGCGCATCGGACTCTTCGATTCGCAGATGATTGCCATGATCGACGTCGACCCGCGCGACGCCAACCGGTTCTTCGTGGCGGTGCTCGGGCACCCGTACGGGCCGAACGCAGAGCGCGGCGTCTTCCGTTCGCTCGATGGCGGCCGGACAATGACCAAGGTGCTCTACCGCGACGAGTACACGAGCGCCAACGACGTGCGCATCGACCCGTCCGATCCGAACACCGTCTATGCCACGCTGTGGCAGCAGCAGCAGGCCTTCTGGGAAGGAGGCGACTTCGGCGGCGGCGGCAACGGCATCTTCAAGTCCACCGATGGCGGTACGTCCTGGAAGCCGCTCACCGAAGGGCTGCCGACCGTGTTGCAGGCCAACATCGCGATCGCGCCGAGCAACGCCAAGCGGCTGTATGCCATGGTGGCTTCGGCCACTGCCACCGGCGCATCGGGCCCTGTCGGCTTCTACACCTCGGCCGACGCCGGCGAGCACTGGACCACCATGACGGTGGGAGCCGCGAGCGCGACGACGCCAGCCGGTGTCACGGCCGATCCGCGACCACTCGTCCGCATTGGTGGCGGTGATCTGCCCACACTCGCCGTCGACCCGAAGAACGAACAGGTGGTCTACAGCGCGAGCACGGTCTTCTGGCGCACCGAGGACGGCGGCCGGTCATGGTCCGCGGTGCGTGGCGCCCCCGGCGGCGACGACTACCAGAAGGCGTGGATCAATCCGCTCAATCCGGACATCCTGCTTGTGGTGGCCGATCAGGGCGGCGTCGTCTCTGCCAACCGCGGCGTCTCATGGAGCAACTGGTACACGCAGCCGACCGCGGCCATGTACCACGTCACCACCGACCTTGCCTTTCCCTATCGCGTGTGCAGCGGTCAACAGGACTCCGGATCCGCCTGCGTCGATAGCCGGAGCAACGATGGCAGGATCACCCTCCACGATTGGCATCCCGTCAACATCCAGGAGTACGGCATTGCGGCACCGGACCCGCGCGATCCCGACCAGGTGTTCGGCAGCATGCGCACCAATGTGTCGCTGTTCAATCGCAGCACAGGGCAGACCACGCTGGTGGGCCCCGACATGAGCGCCGTGGGCCCCAATGGCGAGCGCTTCAACCGCAACGTGCGCACGATGCCGATTGCCTGGTCGCCGATCGATCGCGCCACGCTGTACTACGTGTCGAACGCGGTCTGGAAGTCGACCACGCGTGGGTCAAGCTGGACGCGCATCAGTCCCGACCTGGCGCGCGCCACGTGGGAGGTGCCCGCGAGCGCCGGCAAGTACGCGAGCCGCGTGAAGCCGGAACCTCGTGGTGCCATCACGGCATTGTCGCTCTCTCCAAAGTCCGCCGGCACGATCTGGGCCGGCACCGATGACGGCAACATCCAGGTGACGACCAACGGCGGAACGGTGTGGAAGAACGTGACCCCCGCCGCGATCACGGCGTGGACACGCATCTTCAACATCGACGCGGGACACCACGACGTGCGCACCGCGTACGCCGCCGCCAACACCATTCGCATCGATGATCGCCGCCCGCACTTCTGGCGCACGCACGACATGGGCGCCACGTGGACCGAGATCAGCACGGGGCTCCCCGATGGTGCCGGCGCCAACACGATCCGCGAGGATCCTGCGCAGCCGGGGCTGCTCTACGCCGGCACCGACCAGCAGGTTTGGGTGTCGTACGACGACGGCGACCACTGGCAGTCGCTGCGCGTCGACATGCCGGCCATCGCGGTCCGCGACCTGTTCGTGAAGGATGATGCGACCTGCCACTGCGCCGACCTCGTGGCGGGCACGCACGGACGCGGCTTCTGGATTCTCGACAACCTCACGCCGCTGCGGCAGCGCGCGGCACTCGTGGCGGCCGAGCGCGCGCAGGCCGCGTACCTCGTGCGCCCGCTCGTGGCCACGCGGGTACGTCCGGCCGGAAACGATCCGACGCCGTGGCCCCCGGAGATGCCGGCCGGTGAGAATCCGCTGCCTGGTGCGCTGATCGACTACTACCTGCCGCGTGATGCGCGTGGTCCGGTCACCATCGAGATCATCGACGCGGCCGGCAAGGTGATTCGCACACACTCGAGCGCCGAGCCTCGACTCGATCCCGATCCGGGCGTCGACGCGGAGGCGTACGACAAGCTGTGCCGCCTCAAGCCGACCGCGGTCGCCTGTTCGCTGCCGCTCTACTGGAACGCGCCGCAGATGCTCGTGTCGCCGCGCGCCGGCATGCACCGCTTCAGCTGGGACATGCGACTCGCACCACTGACAGCCAGCCCGATCCCCGAGCCGGGCGACGAGGACGCGACCGGCGCGGTGCCACATCACACTTGGCAGCCCGCGCCGGCCCCTTGGGCCACACCGGGTCGCTACACCGTGCGTCTCACCGTCGACGGCGCTTCCCTCACGCAGCCGCTGACGCTCACGCTTGATCCGCGCGTCAAGACCCCAGCCCCCGCGTTGGCGCAGTTGGCCGCTGTCACCAAGCGCACATACGACGCCGCGTGGACGGCGCGTAACGCCTACACGCAGGCACGCGCACTGTCGGCGGCACTCGCGAGTGCCGGTGGTGCCGACGCGGAGGCGCTCCGCGCGCAGGTGGACTCGCTCGCCAGCGGTACCGCGCGTCTGGGCCGCGTGAGCCGTCGTCGTGGCGGCACCGCAGGACCGGTGACGCTCGATGCCGCGAGCAACGCGCTGCTGGCCGCGGCGATGGCCATGCAGGGCGCCGACGTCGCGCCAACGGCCGTGCAGGTTGCGGCCTGCGACAAGGCCGTTGCACAGGCGGTCGAGGCGAACGCGAAGTGGCGATCGCTTTCGACAACGGGTCTCGCGGCGCTGAACGCCAAGCGGAAGGCAGCAGGCCAGGCGACGATCGAGCTGCCACGATGAAGCGGTGCGTCTGGGGGGCGCTGCTCACCGGTATGGTGAGCGGCGTTGCTCGCGCACAGGTCGCCCCCGTTCCCCGTCCGGCGCCGCCACCGCCGGTCGTCATCCTCACCGACCGCGCGCTCGACGGGCGCGGCGGCGAACTGCGTGATGCGCGCATCCGTGTCGAGGGCGGACGCATCGCGCAGCTCGATGCGGGCGCAGCGGCCACGAACGTGATCGACCTCCGCGGCTACACCGTGCTCCCCGGCTGGATTGACACGCACGTCCATCTCGATTCGCATTTCGACAAGACCGGTCGCATTGCCACCGGCACGGAGCCACCGCTCGAGCAGGCGTTGGGCATCGCCCACGCGGCTTGGGAAACGCTCATGGGCGGATTCACCACGGTGCAGTCCGTTGGTGAGATGGTCGAGCGCCCGCTCCGTGACGCCATCCGCGGTCACGGCTTTCCCGGCCCACGTGTCCTGACGTCACTGGCGCCGATCATCGGTCGCGGTGATTCCACCGGCACCGCTGAGCAACTGCGCGCCCTGGTGCGCGAGCGACAGGCGCAGGGTGCCGACCTGATCAAGATCTTTGCCTCCACCAGCCAGCGCGTTGGCGCCCTGCCGACGCTCTCGCTCGCACAACTCACGATCCTCTGCGGCGAGGCGAAGGCGCGCGGGCTGCGCAGCATGGTGCATGCGTACCGCGCGCAGGTGGCCGTCGCTGCGCGTGCGGGGTGCACACAGGACGAGCACATGACCTACGCCACGCGCGCCGACATCGAGGTCGCCGCGCGTGCCGGCACCTACCTCAGCCCGCAGGTCGGCCTCGTCGTCCAGAACTACATCGCCAACAAGGCGCGCTACCTGGGCGTGGGCAACTACACCGAGGCCGGCATGCAGACCATGCTGAATGATCTGCCGCTCGACTTCGAGGTCTGTCGGTTGAGCGTGAATGCGCCGGGTGCCAAGGTCGTGTTCAGCACCGATGCGACCGCAGGCGCACACGGCCGCAACGCCGAGGAGTTCATTGGGCGCGTGGAGCACTGCGGGGTGACACCGATGGCGGCGCTCGTGTCGGCGAATGCGCTGGCGGCGGAGTCGATGGGATTGGGCGACCGCATCGGCGCGCTGGCACCGGGCTACGAGGCCGATATTATCGCGCTCGACGGCGACCCGACCACGGATATCACCGCCGTACGCCGCGTCGTGTTCGTGATGCGGGGTGGCGTCGTGTACAAGTCGACTGGCGCACGGGGCGTTGCCCGGTAGCCCGCCAGCGCACACCGTGATGTCGCGGCCGAGATGGCGTGGCCCGTGGCGCGGCGGTTAGTTTCGCCGCATGACTCATCTGCAGCTCGTGCGTGGCGTGTGTGCCGCCGCCGCGCTCGTCGCCAGTGCCGTCGGCGCACAGGCACCCCGCACGGCGCGCGACACGGCGCGCTCATCCGACTTCCTGTACCTCTGGACTGCGTCGTTTGACCCGGCGCAGCCTGACTTCCTCGCGGTGCTCGACGTGCGCCCCAAGGGCGACCGCTACGGCGCGCTGGTGACCACCGTTGCCGTCCCCGGCACGGGCAATCGTCCGCACCACACCGAGCACCAACTCGCCCCCGGCGGTCGCCTCTTCGCCAATGGCTTTGCCACGGGACAGTCGTGGATCTTCGACCTGTCGAAACCGGCCGCACCGCGCATCGCGTCACAGTTCGGCGATCTCGCAGGCATGATGCATCCGCACACCTTCGTGCGCATGCCCAACGGGAACGTGCTCGCCACTTTCCAGATGCGTCACGGCGCCACGGGCGCGGTCCCTGGCGGACTCGTGGAGATGAGCCCGACCGGGAAGGTGCTGCGCAGCGTCTCCGCCAACGGGCGGGGGGTCGATCCACTCGTGCGCCCGTACTCCGCCGGCATCATGCCGTCGCTCGACCGGATCGTCACGACCACAAGCGACATGGACGGCAAGAAGGACATCCGCGCGGTGCAGGTGTGGCGACTCTCGGACCTCAAGCTCCTCTCGACGATCGATCTTCCCAACGGCCCGCGGGGTGACGAAGGCGAGGCGACGGCCGAACCGCGGCTCACTGCCGACGGCCGGACGATGCTCGTCTCGACCTTCAACTGCGGCCTCTACATGATGGACGGGCTCGGCACTTCACAGCCCAGTGGTCGCCTCGTGGCGTCGTTCCCGCGCAAGGACGGCACGAACTGCGCCATCCCCGTCATCAGCGGGCACTACTACCTGATGACCGTCCCCGCCTGGAGCGCGGTGGTCGTGCTCGACATCGCCGATCCCGCGCACCCGCGCGAAGTGTCACGCGCCACGCTGGGCCCCGACGACGTGCCGCACTGGATCTCCATGGAACCGAACCAGCGGCGCCTCGTCGTGACCGGCTACAAGGGGATGATGCACCGTGTGCACATCGCGACCTTCGATCCGGCCACCGGGCAGCTCCGCTGGGACGAGCGCTTTCGCGAGCCGGGCGCCACCACGCACGGCTACACGATGACCGGCAAGACGTGGCCGCACGGTGGCGCCGCGGCGGGGGTGCCGCACGGCGCGGTGTTCAGCCTTCCGTAGCAGCGCGCACTCAGCGACAGCCGGACGAAGCCGGGCTTGTGCTGCGCACCGTGAGTGGTGATCGCCCACGCTGTTGCAGGACGCTATTCGCCGCTGGTAGCGCGGTACGCACCACACGCGTCCAGCGCGCCTCGGTGCCCTGCAGATCGCGACAGGCCGCCGCGTAGGCCGCCAGCATGGCGGCCGTCGGCGCGAGATCGCCGTTCTCCTGCGCCGTGAACTGCTGCACGAAGGTCGCGTTGAGCGTGCGGAACGAGGGCGGCGCGCCACCGCCGAGTGAGCGCCGACCGGGTGCAGCCCCCGCAACAGAGTCGAGGATCGCCGTGAGCGATGCAATCGCCGGCGCGCTCGCGAGCGACGCATCGGCCGCGATCGCCCCCGAGATCCCATCACGCAGCGCCTCGGCCACCTGCTGCGCGTCGTAGCTCAGGCGGGCCCCTGCGCCGAGTGACGCGAATAGCGCGTGTTGCGCGGCCAAGGCGGTCGGCGTGGCCGGTGATCGCGGATCGTTCCGCACGGTGACCGTCTGCGTGCTGGACACGCCGTCGACGGTGAGCGTCAGCGTGTAGGTGCCGGGCAGTGCGAGTGCCCCCTCGGGCGAGGGCGGCGTCAGCCCCGGGTTCGCGTTGATCTCGAAGCTGTGCGTGAACGACGCTGGCGCCTCGTGGCGCAGGTCCCAGTGGACGCGGTGCATGCCGGCGCTGGTCGGCAGCGGCGATGGAACCGCCATCCAGAAATCCGGATGCGGCGGCTTGGCGGCTTCGCTGACCGGTGCCTGTGCCACGCTCGAGAGGCGACGGACCAACCCACCGCGCGCGTCGAAGACGTCGAGTGTCACGGCTCCCGCGGCCGGCGATGCAAGCCAGTAATCCACGATCACGCCATCCAGCGGATTCTCGGCATGCGGAATCTCGGGCGGGAAGGGGGTGTTCCAGCTCGTGTTGCGGCGCACGCGCACCGCGGCGCCCGGGGCGAACAGCTGCGCACGCGCGCTGGCGGACGCCACCGACAGCTGCCGCAGCCGCGAGATGTCGTCGAGGATCCAGATGCCGCGACCATGCGTCGCGATGACGAGGTCGATGTCTTTCACGACGATGTCGCGCACCGGCGTGTTCGGCAGGCCGTCCATGAGTGGCTGCCAGTGGTCGCCGTCGTCGAACGACACGCGCACGCCGCTCTCGGTGCCCGCATAGAGCAGCCCTGCACGCTTCGTGTCCGCGCGAATCACCCGCGCGAAGCTGCCGCTCGGTTCGTCGCTGGGCAGCCCCGTGGTGATGCGCGTCCAGGTGCGGCCGAAGTCGCGCGTACGATACAGGTATGGCGCGTGATCGCCCATGCGCAGGTACTCGATCGCCACGTACGCGGTGCCGGCGTCGTGGTGTGAGGCCGCGATCGCGGACACGTTGGCGCGTCGCGGAGTGGGCAGGCCCGGGATGCTCACATCGGTCCACGTCTTGCCCGCGTCGCGCGTGACATGCACGAGGCCATTGCCGGTGCCGACCCAGAGCACGCCCTTCGCGATCGTCGACGCCGCCATCGACTCGATCGTGCCGCGCCCGCCCGTGATCTTCGCCGCCGCCGCGGAGTCGAGCCCCTTCGGGAGCCCCAAGTCGGGCGAGAGGCGTGTCCAGTGCGCCCCCGCGTCGGTGGTCGAGAAGACGTGATCAAGACCGAACAACAGCTGGCTCCCGTTCCACGGCGCCCAGAGGAGCGGCTGCCCCGCACCCGGCCCCACGCGAACCGTCGGATCAATGGCCGGACTCACGCTGATCCACTGCTCGCTCGGGTAGGTGATCTGCACCAACCCGTTGCCGCTCGCGTACACGACGTTCGGGTTCTTCGGATCGGGCACGATGTGCCCCCACTCCCAGCCATTCACCGGATTCCAGTCGTGCATCGTGATGGCGCCGTTGTTGCCGCGGCTGCGTGTCCGGATCGCGCCGGCATCCTGCTGCGTGCCATAGATCCAGTACGGATACGACTGGTCCGTGGACACATGATAGACCTGCTCCGTGGACTGGTTGTACCACGAGCTCCAGGTGGCGCCGCCATCAAGCGTGACGGTGGCACCCTGGTCGAGGCCCAGCAGCATGCGCTTGCCATCGGTGGGATCAACCCACAACTGCTGCGGATCGTCGCCACCGGGCGCACCCTTCAGGCCGGCGAACGTCTTGCCGCCGTCGACCGACTTGTACGCGGCGGTGTTGATCGTGTACACGACGTCGGGATGCTGCGGGTCCACGTACACGCCGCAGCTGTAGCCGCCCTGCCCATTCCGGATGCGCTCGTCATCGGCGGCCATCGCGGTCCACGTCGCGCCGCCATCATCCGAACGGAACAGTCCCGTGTTGCTGATCAGGAACAGTCGCTGCGCATTGGTGCCCATCGCGACCGCCATGCAGGTGCGCCCTTCAAGCTTTGGCAGGCCGCGCGTCACCACTTCGCGCCAGGTCACGCCGCCGTCCGCGGACCGATAGATCGCCGTGCCGGTGTAGGACGTGTCCGCGCGGGTGCGCGTACCCAGCCCGTACTGCCACATGCGCAAACTGCGCTGCGCATAGTCGGGGCCGACCCAGTGCGTCACGGTCGTCGCGTATACCACCTGCGGCACGTCGAAGGCACGCGCGAGCTTGGCGATCCCCGTCGCGTCGTCCACATACAGCGTCTTGTTCCACGTGCGGCCGCCGTCCGTGGAACGGAAGACGCCCCGCATCTCGCTGCGCGCGCGATGGTCGCCGAGCGCACCAACGAGCAGGGTGTTCGGATCCTTCGGGTCCACGAGCATCGTCTGGATGTGGCGCGTCGCCGCGAGCCCGAGATGCTGCCACGTCCGCCCCGCGTCGACCGACTTGTACACCCCGTTCCCCTGGTCAAGCGTTCCGCCCGTGGTCATGTCCCCCGTACCCACGTACACGACATTCGCGTCGCTCGGCGCCACCTCGACCGCCCCCACCGACGATACCTCGCGCACGCTGTCGAAGATCGGGACCCAGGTCTGCCCGGCGTTCGTGGTCTTCCACACGCCGCCGCCGGGATACCCGGCGTAGAAGACCCCCGGCTCACCAATCACGCCCGACACGCCGCCCACGCGCCCGCCACGGAACGGGCCGACGTTGCGCCAGGGAAGCGCGTCCAGCAAGCGCGGATCAACGGGTCCCTGTGCGGCAAGGGGCTTCGCGGCGGCGCTGCATGCAAACGCGGCGAACAGCGAAGTGACGGCAGCCAGACGGCGCAGCATGGCAACTCTCGATGAGACAGGACGTTCGGAGCGCCACTCGGTCGAGCAGCGCGGGTAAGGTAGCGCCCGCCGCTTGACGAAAGGCGCGCGCGGCATAATCATGCGTGCATCGTGCAAAATAATGCAGTTGCACCCGTTGGCGCTCCCGATGAGCGCCACGCCGCCCGTGGCGCGTTCGCCCTCGACGACCACCTGAATTCGCCCTACGCGGCGCACGACGCGTGCGGCACGGGGTTTGTCGCGCGCGCGGATGGCGCGCGCACGCGAGAGGTCGTCGCGATGGCGCTGGAAGCGCTCGCGCGCGTGGCGCACCGCGGCGGCGCGGCCACGGATGGCTCGGGTGACGGAGCGGGCATCCTCACGCAGATCCCGCAGGAGCTGCTGCGCACCGCCCCACGCCCCATGGCTGCAGCCACTGGAGGCGACCTCCCCTTCGCGGTGGGCATGTTCTTCATTCCGAGCGCTCCCGCCGCGCGCGATCGTGCGCTCGACATGATCGAGGGCGTGCTGTCGGACGACGGCTTGCCGTTCCTCGGTTGGCGCGCGGTTCCCGTCGACTCCGCCGTGCTCGGCCCCACCGCCGCGTCGGCCGAGCCGATCATCATGCAGGCGTTCGTGGGCCAGCCGATGGGCGCAGCCGACGACGACGCCTGGGAGCGACAGCTCTACCTCGCGCGCCGCGACATGGAGCATCGGGCGGTCGCCGAGGGGTTGGCCGGCTTCTACGTCTGCTCGCTCTCCTGTCGTACGATCGTGTACAAGGCGCTCGTCACGGGCAGCGTCTTGCCGGCGTTCTATCCCGACCTGCGCGATGATCGCTTCACGTCGGCGCTCGCCATCTTCCACGAGCGCTACGCCACCAACACGCTGCCGCGCTGGGAACTGGCGCAGCCGTTCCGCTTTCTGGCGCACAACGGCGAGATCAACACGATCTGGGGAAACCGCAATGCCATGGCGATGCGGCAGGGGATGCTCGCATCGCGGCTCTTCGGCGAGAAGATGGATCGCCTGCGCGACGTGATCGTGCCCGGCATGAGCGACTCCGCCTCGCTCGACAATGCGCTCGAACTCCTGCTGCGCACCGGGTGCACGCCGGTGCACGCGGTGATGATGCTGGTGCCGCAGGCGTGGGAGCGCTTCCCTGACGTCGAGCCCGCCATCCGGGCGTTCTACGAGTACCACCAGTGCGTCATCGAGCCATGGGATGGCCCGGCTGCGCTCGCGTACTCCGACGGCGTCGCGGCCGCGATGTCGCTGGACCGCAACGGGCTGCGCCCCAGCCGCTACAAGGTGCGCGCCGATGGCCTCGTGATCGCCGGGAGCGAAGTGGGGCTCGCCGACTTTGCCGTGGGCGAGATCGTGGAGAGCGGCAAGCTCGGCCCCGGCTCGATGCTCGTTGTCGATACGGCGAGCGGACGCATCATGAAGAGCCTCGAGGCCAAGCGCGAAGTCGCGGCCCGCAAGCCGTACGGCAAGTGGGTGGCCCAGTACATGTCGACGTTGTCGCTGGATCCGGGCACCACGCCGCTCATTCTGCCTGCGACCAGCCTGCGCCGGACACAGCGCGCCTTTGGCCATGGATTCGAATCACTGCGCTTCGTGCTCGAGCCGATGGCCGGTGGAGGCGCCGATGCCGTCTGGTCGATGGGCGATGACGCGCCCATCCCGCCGCTCGCGCAGGTCCCGCCGTCCCCGTACGGCTACCTGCGGCAACGGTTCGCGCAGGTGACCAACCCGCCCATCGACTCGTTGCGTGAGGCGATGGTGATGTCGCTGCGCATGCACATCGGGCGGCGCGGATCGCCGCTCGAGGAGCGGCCCTCGTATGCGCGCATGCTGCGCATCGAGCATCCGGTGCTGATGCCCCGCGAGATGGACGAACTGCGCGCATTGCCGCGGTTCCCGTCCGAACTGCTCGATGCCACCTGGCCCGCGCACCACGGACCCGATGGCCTCGTGCGCGCGCTCGACTCACTCTGCCACGCCGCCGAGCGTGCCGCGCGCCGCGGCGTGCCCCTGCTCATCGTGAGTGATCGCGCGGCAGGGCCCGAGCGGGCGCCGCTGCCTGCGCTGCTCGCCGTGGGCGCGGTGCGACAGCACCTCGTGCGCACGGGGCTGCGCGCACAGGTCGGGCTCGTGGTCGAAGCCGGCGATGCGATGGATGCGCACGACATCGCGGCACTGATCGGCTACGGCGCGGAGGCGGTGCATCCGTGGCTCGCGATGGCGAGCGCTGCGGCCATGTTTGCCGAAGCGCCCGATCACGGCCGCGGCAGCGACACAGGCGTGGAGCGCCCGAGTCCAGCCGATGCGCAACTCCGGCTGCGGAGCGCGCTGGGCAAGGGGTTGCTCAAGATCCTCGCCAAGCTGGGCATCTCCACCTTGTCGTCGTACTGCGGCGCGCAGACCTTCGACGCACTGGGGCTCGGTGCCGAGGTGGTGGACCGCTGCTTTGGCGGCACGGTATCACCGTTGGGTGGCGTGGGCTTCCACGAGATCGCCGTCGATGTGCTGGCCCACCACGCCGCCGCATTCGGCGCCGACGTCGTGGAGTCGCTCCCCGACCTCGGGCGCGTGCGGTACCGGAAGGATGGCGACGAGCACGCGTGGGCTCCGCCGGTGGTGGTCGCGTTGCAAGCCGCAGTGGGCAGCGGCCGGGCCGTCCGCACCGGTGGCACCGCGAGCGCCGCGGGATACGACGCGTACATGACGGCCGCGACCGCGCGCCGCCCGACCGCGCCGCGCGACTTGCTGGGCTTCCGCGCGCAGCGGCCGGTTCCACTCGACGAAGTCGAACCCGCCGAGGCGATCCGCCAGCGATTCGTGTCGAGCGCCATGTCGCTCGGCGCGCTGTCTCCCGAGGCCCACGCCACGCTCTCGATCGCGATGAACCGGATGGGCGCACGTTCGAACTCCGGCGAGGGCGGCGAGGATCCGGCGCTCTATCGTGTGCCCGAGGGCAACGATCGCGCGGACAACCGGATCAAGCAGGTCGCCTCGGGCCGCTTCGGCGTGACGACCGAGTACCTGGTCCGGGCCGAAGAACTGGAGATCAAGATCGTGCAGGGGGCCAAGCCGGGCGAAGGTGGGCAGCTGCCCGCGCACAAGGTCACCGACCTCATCGCGCGACTGCGACACGCCGTACCGGGCGTCTCGCTCATCTCGCCGCCGCCCCATCACGACATCTATTCGATCGAGGATCTCGCACAGCTGGTCTTCGACCTCAAGGCGGTGAACCCGCGGGCACGCGTCGGGGTCAAGCTGGTGGCATCGGCGGGGGTCGGCACCGTGGCCGCGGGTGTGGCCAAGGCGTTCGCCGATTACGTGCTGATCGCGGGCCACGCCGGCGGCACGGGCGCATCGCCGCTCAGCTCGATCAAGCACGCGGGCGCGCCGTGGGAGCTCGGTCTGGCCGAGGCCCAGCGCGTGCTCGTGCGCAACGGCATGCGGCATCGGGTCGAAGTCCGCGTCGACGGCGGCTTCCGCACCGGGCGGGATGTGGTGATCGCGGCGCTGCTGGGCGCCGAGTCGTACGGCTTCGGGACCAGCGCGCTGGTCGCCATGGGATGTGCCATGGCGCGTCAGTGCCACCTCAACTCCTGTCCCACTGGCATCGCGTCGCAGAAGCCGGAGTTGCGGGCAAAGTTCACGGGTACGCCTGACCAGGTGATCGCGTACTTCACCTACCTGGCCGACGAGGTGCGCGTGCTGCTCGCGTCCCTTGGCGCGCGCACGATCGACGAGATCATCGGGCGCGCCGACCTGCTCGAGCGCGTCCCGACGCCCGAGACGCCGCGCGCCGCACTGCTGGATCTCTCGGCGTTGCTCTCGCCGGCCACCAGCGCCACCGAGCC
>JANMLN010000060.1:0-31403 GCA_031372565.1 Gemmatimonadota bacterium
GTGCGCGGCCGGTAGATTCCGCCGCATGTGGGCCGATACTCTCCTGGCTGCCGAGCAGGCGCACCTGCTTCGGCTCGCGGTCTGGGCCGCCGGATCGGTGTTGCTGGGGACCGCGCTGCTGGCCGGGCTCCGGCTCCGGGGACACCGGTCGCCCCTGCTCTTCCATTTTGCGTTGCAGACGGCGGCTTGGGGGGCGGTAGATCTGGCGATCGTGTGGGCGGCGCGTGGTTCACTCGTGCTGCGCGACCTCTCGTCCGCCCGGCGGCTGGAGCGGTTCCTCTGGCTGAACACCGGCCTCGATGCAGGGTACGCGGCCGTCGGCGTCACGCTGGCGGTCGCAGGGTGGAGCTTGGGGCGCCGACTCGGCGCGGTCGGGGCTGGTATCGGCATCGTCATTCAGGGACTTGCCCTGCTGTTGCTCGACCTGGTGATTGCCGATCAACTGGCCCGCATGGTGTAGCGCGTCGATTTCGGTTGCCAAGGTGCGCCATCGCAGCGCCCGCACCATATTCCGATCATCTCCTCCCTGACCTGACATGGCGCAGCGCGGTTACTCCGATCGCATCAACCACGCGTTCGCATTCGCGGCCAAGCACCACGACCAGCAGGTCCGCAAGGGTACCGCGCTGCCGTACCTCACGCATCCCGCCAACGTCGCGGTGATCCTGACGCGCTACGGGCAGGACGAGGAGACGATCGCCGCCGGGATCCTGCACGACGTGATCGAGGATTGCGTGCGCGACGGCTACACGCGCGAATCGCTCGAGCAGCGCCTCGGTGACAAGTTCGGCACGGAGGTCCTCGACACGGTCCTCGCCGTCACGCACCGCAAGGTCGACGACGACGGCATGGAGTTCTCCTCCGAAGAAAAGAAGACCGACTACCTGACGCGACTCGATCGTGCGCCGGAGCGGGCGCGGTGGGTCTGTGCCGCCGACAAGATCCACAACGGCAGCGCGATCCTCGCCGACCTGCGCCGCACCGACTTTCCCGAGAACGTCTGGAGCCGCTTCTCGGTGGGACGCGAAGGCACCGTGCGGTGGTATCGGCAGGTGTATGACCGACTCGCGATGCTTGGCTTCCAGGCACCGATCATGGACGAGCTGCGCGACGTGGCCGAGCAACTCGAGCGCTGGACCGAACCGACGCGCACGCGCTAGGTGCGCGTGCCGTGCGCGCGCGGCGGACTACACGCCGGCCGTCGCGCCCGCGGGGTAGGTGCGCACCACGTAATCCTCGAGAATCACCAGGAACTCCTCGACGATCCGGTCGCCCTTGAGCGTCATCAGGAGCTTCCCGTCCATGTAGACGGGCGCCTTGGGCTCCTCGAACGTACCGGGCAGCGAGATGCCCAGGTTCGCATGCTTCGACTCGCCGGGTCCGTTCACCACGCAGCCCATCACGGCGACGCGCATCTCCTCCACACCGGGGTGCCTGTCGCGCCAGAGCGGCATCTGTTCGCGCAGGTAGCCCTGGATGTCTTCCGCCATCTTCTGGAAGTAGGTCGACGTGGTGCGGCCGCACCCGGGGCACGCGGTCACCTGCGGCGCGAACGAACGCATGCCGAGTGACTGCAGGATCTGCTGCGCGACGTAGACCTCCTCGGAGCGATCGCCACCGGGCTTCGGCGTGAGCGACACACGAATCGTGTCGCCGATCCCTTCGGTGAGCAGGATGGCGAGGGCGGCCGAGCTGGCGACCACGCCCTTGTTCCCCATGCCGGCTTCGGTGAGTCCCAGGTGCAGCGGATAGTCGCAGCGCACGGCGAGGCGCCGATACACATCCACCAGGTCCGGCACGAGCGAGACCTTGGCCGAGATCAGGATCTTGTTGTGCGCGAGCCCCGTCTCTTCGGCCAACGCGGCCGACCGGAGCGCGCTCTCGAGCATGGCCTCGATGTAGACGTCACGCGCATCGACGGGCGCGGCCAGCTTCGCGTTGGCGTCCATCATCGTCGTGAGCAGGTCCTGGTCGAGCGAGCCCCAATTGACCCCGATCCGCACCGGCTTGTCGTACTCGACCGCCACCTGCACGATCGTGCGGAAGTTGTCGTCGCGATGGCGCGACCCGACGTTGCCGGGGTTGATGCGGTACTTGGCCAGCGTGCGCGCGGCTTCGGGAAACTTCCGGAGCAGCAGGTGCCCGTTGTAGTGGAAGTCGCCGACCAAGGGGACGCGCACCCCCATGTCGTCGAGCCGTAGGCGAATTTCGCCGACGGCCGCCGCGGCTTCGTCGTTGTTGACCGTGATGCGCACCACCTGCGAGCCGGCGCGCGCGAGGGCGGCCACTTGCTCGGCCGTGCCGGCCGCGTCCGCGGTGTCGGTGTTCGTCATCGACTGGACGACGACCGGGTGGGATGACCCCACGCCAACGTCGCCCACATAGGCGGTCACGGTGGACCGGCGCTTCGAAAAGACCACGGAGCGTACCATTCGTTTGGGAGGGCGAAAGATAGTCCGTCCACCCCGACGAGGGGATGCGCCACCGCTACCGCCCAGCCTCGCGGCGCGACAGCTTCCGAGTCGCCAGATCAGGCCGACTGGCCTCCCACCCCGACTCGGAGTCGTCTTCGATGGCTGATGCCTCGACGGGCGCTGCTGCCCCGCCGCCACCCAGCTTCTTCCGCCGCCACTGGGGAAAGGTGACCCTCATCTCGATCCTGACGGTCGTCATCCTCGTGCTGGCGGTCTGGACCGCCATTGCCGTGTTCTACACCTACTCGGATGGCGACCGGACGGGCTACCTGCAGAAGCTCTCCCGCAAGGGATGGCTCTGCAAGACGTGGGAAGGTGAGCTGGCCATGTCGAACGTCCCGGGGCAGATGCCCGAGAAGTTCCTGTTCACGGTCCACAGCGACTCCCTGGCCGCGGCCATGAAGACCTTCGATGGGAAGCGCGTCGTGATCTCGTACTCGCAGCACGTGGCCATTCCGACCACCTGCTTCGGCGACACCCCGTATTGGGCCAAGGGGGTCCGGGTCTCCGAGTAGCAGCGGTTAACGGACGTCGCCCCCAGTCGTCTACCTGCTCGAACCCGGGCGCGCGATGCATCCCCGCCCGGTCCGACCCTGAGGAGCCTCATCATGCGCCGTCTGCCGATTGCCATTGCCTTGATCGCCACTGTCGTCGTGGCGCTCCCCCTGACGGCGCAGGGGAGCGCCGGAGGCGGCTCGGTGCGCGGCGGTGGTGAAGCGCGCGCCCCGGGTGCGCGTGGTGGGGCTGCGGTCGAGGCGATGCGCGAGCGTCGTGGCCCTGGCCCACGCGGAGAAGCGCTGGCCGGAGACGACCGCCGAGCCCGCATGGATCAGCGGCGCGAGCGCTTGGCCGCGATGGCACCGGAAGATCGCGCGGCGCTCGCCGAGCGGCTGCGCGGCGGACGTCCGGATGGAGTCCGGGGACCGCGCTCGCCGGAGCAAGCGGCGTTCGCGCAGTCGCTGCGCGAGAAGCGACGTGAGCTGCGCGGCGCGGTCTCGGCCGGAACGCTCGATCGTCACGCGGCAGCCGAGCAGCTCCGGTCGTGGCTCCGCTCCAACCGACCAGGCGGTCCCGCCAGCCCCTGAATCACCCCACATTGCGTCGCATGTCCCACCCCGGGTTGCTCCTCCGCACGTCTTGGGTCGCAGTTGCGCTCGTCGTGCTCGCCCTCCTGTCGGTCCGCCCCGCTGGGGCGCAGGGTCGACCCGATTCGTTGGCGCGGCGCGATAGTGCGCGTGCTGGCGTGCCCGCAGACTCGGCGGCCAAGCTTCGTGCACTCGCGGACTCGATCCTCCTCGAGGATGATCCCGACGACGACATGAGCCTCGACGTGCCCGTCGGGATTCGACAGTCTTTCAGCGTGCAGTCGCTCAATCGTGGCTACACCATCGGCGGCAACAGCATCGCCGAGAACGTCGGCGTGGTGACGTATCGCTGGCGCGCCGCCGATTGGCGGCTGTCGGCGAGCGCGTCACCGCTCCGCTATGCTGGGAACGGGACCGTGATCAGCGGAGCGCCACCGGTGTCGGGGCGCCTCGACTGGAGCTTCGCCAAGGGTGATACGCTGCGTGTGTACGGACGCAGCGCGAGCGTGCCCGCGTCCCTCGACTCGACGCAGTCGGCCGCGCTGGGCCTCGTGTCCGTCTCCACGATCGACCTCGAGAGCTTTTCCCTCGGCACGCAGGCGATGTTCGGCGCGCGGGCAGCCTTCACCTTCGATCTCGGAAACGACGTGTCGCTGGGGCTGCGCGGTGGCCTCGAAGTGCAGCCGAAGCCGACCGGGCGGTCGAGCGTCTACTGGACCGGTACCACCGTGCTGGCGGGCGCCTCGCTCGGCGGGCTCGCCGGCGACCTTCGGTGGAGCGGGTCGGTGGACTTCAGCCGATCGAGCGCCGACTCCCTGCTGCTGCCTGGAGATTCCGTTGGACGTAACCTGTTTGCCGGAGGCGGGTCGCTGAGTCTGGGGCTGCAACTGGATGGCCCGCTGACCAGCGCGGGTGACGCCAGCGGAGTGCTCGGCCTGTGGTACCAGCGCCCCATCGACAACGACCGCGCTGATCAACCGAACCGCCTGTTGCCGGTGGGCGACACGTTCGGGGCATTCGTGAGCCTCGACCTGCCGATCCAGAAGCTGGTGCTCTCCCCCACGCTGTCGATCTCGCGCGAGTCCGCGTCGGATGATGCCCGCACGCGGTTGGTGCGGTATCGCTATGAGACATCCAGTTGGGCCATGAACGCCGGGGCAGCCCTCACCATCCCGCTGACGTCACGTATCGACCTGACCCCCGAGGCGGGAGCGACGTTCGGGGGGGCGGACGCGGTTTTCACCACCCAGCTCGGCGGCGGCGGTCCACGTCGGCCGGGCCGGACGTCCGCGTCGGGATTCTCGAGCAGCGTTCGTGGGTGGTGGGCCGGGGTCGAGCTGTCCGTGTCGTTCTGAGTCGCGCGGGCCGTTCCGCGCGGCGAGCCAGCGGGAGTGCCGACGCGTCTACCACAGACATGACCGGGACGGCCGGAATCGGGATTGTCTAGTGTTTATCGACATACTATACTCTCGCCCGTGGTGCCGCGGCGCTGTGGCTGCGGTCGCACGATCGCGTGCGGGTCCGGCGCGGCGGGCTCCGAGAGTTCCGCGCAGTCACAAGTATTGTTGCAGGGTTCGGCATTCGCTGCTCACTGCACAATCGTATCAGAGGAGTTGGGCATGCGTACGACTGGCAAGGTGAAGTGGTTCAATGATGCGAAGGGGTTCGGCTTCATCACTCCCGACAACGGCACCAAGGACTGCTTCGTGCACTACAGCGCGATCGGTGGATCCGGCTTCAAGTCGCTCGCCGAGGGCGAGGCCGTTGAGTTCGACATCGTGCAGGGTCAGAAGGGCCCCGCTGCGGAGAATGTGACGAAGGCCGGCGCGAACTAAGCAGGCCCGCTTCCCATATCTGCCACGTACGACGGGGTGCCTCGCCACGAGGCACCCCGTTTGCGTTTCCCTGTACGGCCAGAGATTGTCCTCGGATGGATGCTCCACCAAATCGCATCATCATCGTCGGCGGCGGTATTGCCGGCCTTGTCGCCGCCATCGAGCTGGAGCGACGCGGTCGATCCGTGCTGCTGCTCGAACGCGAAGCCGAACTCGGTGGACGGGTGCGCACGCGATTGGTGGACGGGTTCCGTATCGACCGCGGGTTCCAGGTGCTGTTCACGGCGTATCCCATGCTTGCGAGCTATCTGGATCTTGCCGCGCTGGACCTTCGCCCGTTCCAGGCCGCGGCGCGCATTGCGCTGCCGACCGGCACGAGCGTCGTCGGCGACGCGTTGCGACACCCTGCCCTGCTCCCCGAGACGATCCTCTCCTCGCACATTCCCGTGGGAGACATCTGGCGGCTGCTCCGGTTACGGCAGTTGGCCAGGCGCCTCAGCGATGATGCGTGCTTCGCCCCCCGCTATGCGCGGCTGACGACGCGCCAGTTCCTGATCGAGCGCGGCTTCACGCTCCCGACGATCGAACGGTTCTTCGCGCCGTTCTATGGAGGCATTCTGCTCGACCGCTCACTCGAGTCGAGCGCCGCCGTCATGCTCTTCACCTTTCGGATGCTGGCGCTCGGCGATACGGCGGTTCCAGCGCGCGGCATGGGGGCGATCGCCGCACAGCTCGGGGGAGCGCTGCACACGACCGAGGTGCGCACCGCCTGCCCGGTGTCAGCGGTGCGCGTGGCGGACGGGCGCGCGGTCGGCGTGGTGCTGGCGGATGGAACCGTCGAGGACGGCACCGACGTGGTGCTGTGCACCGAGGCCCCAGCGGCGATCGCACTCGCCGCCACGATTGGCCTCCAGCTGGCGGCACTCCCGACGCGCGCGTTGGGCTGTACGACGGTGTACTTCGCGAGCGACCGGTCGTTGTTGCCGGGACGTGCGCTCACGCTCAACGCGACCGAACACTCCGTGATCAGCCACGCCATCACGGTGAGTGATGTGGCTCCAGAGTATGCCCCGGCGGGTCAACACCTGCTGGCGATGACGGCGGTCGGCGAGCCGGCGCAACTCACCAATCCAATGCTCGAGCGCGCCGCACTGAGTGAACTGGCGATGATGCGCCGGTCGAGCATCAGCACGCCACCGCGCGTGGTCGCGATCGAGCGCGTCCCGTACAGCCAGTTCGCCCATCCGGCGGGCTACGCGGAACGGAGACCGTCCGTGTACGCGGGAGTCGACCGGCTCTGGTTCGGAGGCGAAGCGCTGCATTCCAGCTCGCTGGATGGTGCAGCACGAGCTGGAATAATGGTGGCTTTAGAGATCATCAATAAAACAGTATAGCGCCACTGATAGATTCGTATGGTGACTATTCGCCGCCTACGCCGCTCGAACGCTTTCGTCGGACCCTAGGGCGTCCACGCGGGACATCTCGAGCACGAGCAACCGCGCCGTCGAGTGCCGAACGCACCGATCGACGCCAGGCGGCGACCTCGGCGGACACGGTGAGCTTGCCGGCGCCCCAGCGCACCATACCGCCGGGCGCACTCAACAGTGCGTGTGCGGCCGACAGAGCGGACTCGGCCGACAGGCCCCCATCGATGATGAGCGCGTGCGCGATGGCAACGCAGAGCACAGCGTCGGCGCTCATCCGCCGGCGCTTCCCCTGACGCCCCCGCGAGACCCCCGCGACAGGAAAGCGCGTCAGGAGCGATGAGAGCCAGCCCTCGGACAGCTCAATAGCAGCCGCAGCAACCCTGGTGTCGTATAAGGCCATAAATTATCGAAGAAACATTCGATAATTATATCGCATGCTGTCTGATAGAGAAACTATCGACAGACAACACCGGAAGAAAATGCGGCGCGAGCGACCCCCGTCGCCCGCGCCGCATCAACCGCTGATGTCGCCCCTACTCAGTGATATGCAGCTCGTTGCCGCGCGAACCATCGTGATGCGGACCCACGGCAGCCTTCGCCGAGGCGAGCTGGGTCCTCACCGACGAAAATGCCGTGCCTCCCATGACGGCCCGCCGAGCCACCGATGCTTCGGGCGAGAGCGCGGCGAGCACGGTGGTTGGCGTGAACAGCGGGTGCGCGGCTGCCATCACATCAGGCGTCAGCCCGCCCAACTCCACCCCCTGCTCTTCGGCCTCCCGTACAAGGCGACCCACCGCGGCGTGCGCATCGCGGAACGCCACCCCTTGATCCACCAGCCAGTCGGCCAGATCCGTCGCCATCATCGTGCTCGACAGTGCGGCGCGCATCCGCGCGGCATCGAAGCGCAGTTCCTCCACGGCGCCGCTCACCGCCGGCAGGATCAACTGCATGACATCGACCGCGTCGAACAGCGCGCGCTTGTCGTCCTGCAGATCCTTGTTGTAGCCGCTCGGTAGCCCCTTGAGCGTGACGAGCAATCCGGTGAGGTCGCCCAGGATGCGCGCCGGACCGCCGCGTGCAATTTCGAGCACGTCAGGGTTCCGCTTCTGCGGCATCATGCTCGATCCCGTCGAGTAGCGGTCGCCGAACTTCACGAACCCGAACTCACTCGTGCCGTACAGGATCAGGTCTTCGGCGAGCCGCGACACGTGCACGCCGAGCAGTGTGAGCGCATAGAGGACATCGGCGATGAAGTCGCGGTCCCCCACGGCGTCCATGCTGTTGGGCGCCACCTGTGCGAAACCCAGGCTCTCCTTGAGCAACACGCGCGAGACCGGAAAGGCCGAACCGGCGATCGCGCCGCTGCCGAGCGGCAGCGACGACGCACTGCGCGCTGCCTGCGCGAGTCGTGCGCGGTCCCGCTCGAGGGGCCAGAAGTGGGACAACATCCAGTGGGCCGCTGCGACAGGCTGCGCGCGCTGCAGGTGGGTGTACGCGGGCATCAGCACGCCGTCTGCTTCGAGCGTCGTCGCGTGCGCGAGCAGGACGTGCTCCAATGCGCGCACGGAGGCGTCGAGCGCACCGCACGCGTCCATCACCCAGAGGCGCGCCGCCGTGGCCACCTGATCATTGCGGCTGCGCCCGGTGTGCAACTTGCCCGAGACATCGCCGACCTCGGCGTGCAGCAGGCGATCGATCATGGTGTGGATGTCTTCGTCGGTCGGCTCGGGCGCCGCTCCTGCCTCGAGACGGCGCGCCACGGCATCGAGCCCGCGCTCAAGCGCCACGCTCTCGTCGAGCGAGAGCACCCCCGCGTTCCAGAGCGCGAGGGCCCATGCCTTGGAGAGCTGAATATCGAATGGCCAGAGCCGGAAATCCGTCCCGATCGACCGGTTGAGCGCCTCCAGCGCCGGCGCGCTCGTGCCGCCGAAGCGCCCTCCCCACAACCGATGGCTCTTGGCCGGCACGGGCGTCGGGTGCGACATCGTTACGGCGTCCCGGCCGGGGCCTTCGACGGTCGACCGCCTGCTTCGGCCGCCTCGACCAACTCCGCCTCGCGATCCTTGAGTGCGCGCACCCGTTCGGACAAACCGAACAGGCGGATGAAGCCGGCCGCATCGCTCTGCTCGTAGACGTCGTCCTCGCCGAACGTGACGAACCGCTCGTCGTAGAGCGCGTGCGGGCTCACGCGCCCGACGATCGTGATGTTCCCCTTGTACAGCTTCAGCGTGACCGTCCCGCTCACGCGCGCCTGCGTGACGTTCACGAAGGCGTCGTAGGCCGCACGCTCGGTGGTCCACCAACGCCCCTCGTAGACAAGATCGGCATACCGCGGCGCGATCAGGTCCTTGGCGGCGAGCGTCCGTCGATCGAGGACCAGCTGTTCGAGCTCGGAGTGTGCGGTGTAGAGCAGGGAGCCCCCCGGCGTCTCGTACACGCCGCGCGACTTCATCCCCACCAGGCGATCCTCGACCAGGTCGGTGCGTCCGCACCCGTGCCGTCCGCCGATCACGTTCAGGTACGTCAGCAGGTCGATGCCGTTCATCGTCTTGCCGTTGACCGCGACCGGGGTGCCACGTTCGAAGGTGATGCTCAGCTCCTCGGCGGCGTCGGGTGCGTCGGTCGGATCGGTGGTCATCTGGAACAGGTCCTTCGGCGGTCCCTGCGCCGGATCCTCGAGCACTCCCCCCTCGTGCGAGAGGTGCCAGATGTTGCGATCGCGCGAATAGATCTTGGTCGTCGTGGCCGCCACGGGGATGTTGCGCGCCGCCGCGTACGCGATCGCATCCTCGCGCGAGCGGATGTCCCACAGACGCCAGGGGGCGATGACCTCGAGGTCGGGCGCAAATGCCATGTAGGTCAGCTCGAACCGGACCTGATCGTTCCCCTTGCCGGTGCAGCCGTGCGAGAGTGCGTCGGCGCCGACCTGCTTGGCGACATCCACCTGGCGCTTGGCAATGAGTGGGCGCGCGATGGCCGTACCCAGGAGATACTTCCGGCCGTAGATGGCCCCGGCTCGCAACATCGGGTAGCAGAACTGCTCCACGAACTCGTTGCGCATGTCCTCGACGTAGCAGGCATCCGCGCCCGAGGCGATCGCCTTGGCCTTGACCCCTTCCAGCTCGTCGCCCTGGCCGATGTCGGCCGCCACACAAATCACCTTGGCGCCGGGATAGTGCTCCTTGAGCCAGGGAACAATGATCGAAGTATCCAGCCCGCCGGAGTAGGCGAGCGCAATCGTCTTGGGCATGGTCACGACCAAATCAGGGTAGGCAAGGGGGGCACGAACCGATCACCGCCCCATCGCAATTTTATGCAGTCCATTTACTCTCGTCAATCGTGCCTCGAACGCGCTCCGTCTGCGACGCCCGCGCCATCAGTCGTCGTGCCCGGCGAGGGCGCGCAACCGCTGCATCAGCTTTTCGCGCGCGGCGTCGGAGCGCATGATGATGAGAATCGTGTTCTCGCCGCCGACCGTGCCGATGACGTCGGAGAAGCCGGCCGCATCGATGGCCTCCGCGACCGGTTGCGCACCGCCAGCCGTCGTGGTGAGCACGATCAGTTCGCGCACGCCGTCGATCTTGTAGAAGAACTGTGTGAGGAGCGTCTCGAGCGTGGCCCGCTGCTCTTCAGCCGCGCCTTCGAGGACCGCGTACCGGGAGCCGTCCGGTCCCGGCACGCGCGCCACGCGCATCTCGCGCAAATCGCGCGAGAGCGTCGATTGCGTGACATCCCATCCTTTCGCCACCATCAAGTGACGCAGCTCTTCCTGACTCCCGACCACCTGGGCGGTAATCAGGCCGAGGATGGCGCGGTGCCGGTCGGACTTGTTGGCCATGGCGGAGGAAAGCGTGACGGGAGATGGTGCGCGGGAACGCTACCACCGGCCGGCGACGAAGGGCAGGGCAGGGGGCGCAATGGTTGACTTCGAGCGGTTGCAAGAATATTCGTTAAGTGTGCATAAGATTCCGATTGGCGTCCTCGGGGCCTCCGGGTACGCCGGGCGCGAGCTCTGCGCCCTGATCAGCCGGCACCCGCAGCTCACTCTGGCCTTTGCCTCCGCGAACGCGCAGCGGGGGGAGACCGCGCGGTTGGGCGGCGCGGAGGTCACGTTCGTCGCGCCCGACGATGTACACCTGGCAGACGCCGAGCTGGTGTTTTCGGCGCTGCCGCACGGGGCGAGCGTGGAGTGGGTGGACCGGGTCCAAGCGGCAGGGCGGGCGGTGGTGGATCTCTCGGCGGACCTGCGCATCGGGAACAGCGACGCAGGGGTTCCGTATGGCCTCACGGAGGTCGCGCGCGCGGAGGTCGCGCGCGCACGCGTGGTCGCCAACCCGGGGTGTTATCCGACCGCGACGTTGCTGGCGCTCCTCCCCCTGCTCGAGGCCGGGCTGGTGGCGCCCGGCGCGACGATCACGGTCAACGCCGCGAGCGGGGTCACCGGCGCCGGCATGTCGCCTCGGCTGGATCTGCTCTTCGGCGAGATCACCGAGAACTACTCCGCGTATGGTGTCGGCAACGAGCACCGGCACCTCAAGGAGATGCGGGCGATGGTCGCGCGCACCGGCGCCGACGTCGACCTGCTCTTCACGCCGCATCTCCTGCCCGTGGCGCGGGGCATTCTGGCCACGATCACCGTGCCGCTCACCGCCCCGCTCGCCGATCCGCTCGCTCCATTCGCTGCGCGCTGGGCGGGCGAGCCGTTCATCGAAGTCGCCCAGGCGCTGCCGACGCTGCGCGATGTCGTGCACCGCAACGTGGTGCGCCTGAGCGCGCGCATGGCCGCACACATGCGGACGCCGACGCTGCTGGTGTTCGCGGCCATCGACAACCTGATGAAAGGCGCCGCGGGTCAGGCGCTCCAGAACGCGAATCTCATGCTCGGCCTTCCCGAAGCAGCGGGACTTCCGTCGTGATGCGTGTCATCAAGATTGGCGGTCGTGCGCAGGCTGATCCCGCGCTGCGCGGCGCCATCCTCGACGCGTGGCGCATGGCCCCCGGCGCGCTGGTGGTGGTGCACGGCGGCGGCGACGAGGTCAGCACACTGCAACGCGCGTTGGGCGGCGAGCCGACCTTTTCCGGCGGACGTCGCGTGACGACCGCGCGCGATCTCGAGGCGGTGCGCATGGTCCTCTCGGGCGCCGTCAACAAGCGGCTCGTGGCGCAGCTGCGTGAGGCGCAGGCGGTGGGCATCTCCGGCGAAGACGGCGGCCTGCTCGAAGCGGTCATCACGGATCCGTCGCTGGGCCAGGTCGGCGCTCCGCACCGGGTGAATCCGGCGCTGCTCGCCCGATTGCTCACGGGAGGCTTCCTGCCCGTGGTCAGCCCGATGGGCCGGGACGCCCACGATCCCGGTGGAGCGGGACTCAACGTCAACGGCGACGATGCAGCGGCGGCTTTGGCTGTGGCGCTCGCCGCTGACGAACTCCTGTTCGTGGCCGACGTGCCGGGGGTGCTCGACGACGGGGCGTTGGTGCCCCGGCTCGACGCACACCAGGCGCGCGGGCTCATCACGTCCGGCATCGCCGGTGGCGGCATGGCCGCCAAGCTGCAGGCCGCCTGCACGGCACTCGACGGCGGCGTCGCCCGCGTGCGGATCGGCGCGATCGCCGCCGTCACCGATCCCGACGCCGGGACGCTGCTCTCCACTGCATTGCATCCGGCCTGAGGGCCGCGCTCATGTCCATCACGATTCGTCCTTCAACTGCGCCAGTGCCCGCCGCATCACCGCTCACGACCGCGTCGCCCGCACAGCCCTCGACCGGCAGCCCGGGTCCGATCGCCCACACGTACAAGCGCGCCCCGGTTCCCATCGTGCGAGGGGAGGGGGTGACCCTGATCGACGCGAACGGGGATCGCTATCTCGACCTCGCGAGCGGCATCGCGGTCAACGCACTCGGCTACGGAGATGCGGGAGTGAAGGCGGCGATGAGCGCCGCGCTCGAGAGCGGCCTCATTCACGTGTCCAACCTCTTTCGAACCGAGCCGGGCGAGCAGCTCGCGGCCGCACTCGTGGCGCGCTCGTTTGCCGATCGCGTCTTCTTCTGCAACTCGGGCGCGGAGGCCAACGAGGGGGCGTTCAAATTTGCCCGGAAATGGGCGCGCACGAAGGGCTCGGCCGCCAAGCACGAGATCATCTCGCTGCGGGGCGCGTTCCACGGCCGCCTCTTTGCCAGCGTGGCGGCCACCGATCGCCCGGCGTACCGGCTGCCCTTCCGTCCGCTCGCCGGCGGCATCACGATCGCGGAGCGCGACGAGCGTGAACTCGATGCGATGCTCGACGCCGAGACCGTCGCCGCGGTCATCGTGGAGCCGATCCAGGGCGAGGGCGGGGTGCGGGTCATCGACCCCAGCCTGCTGACCTGGCTGCGGCGTGTCACCACCGAACGCCAGATCGCGCTGATCTTCGACGAGATCCAGTGCGGGCTGGGGCGGACCGGACATTTGTTCGCGTACGAGATGACGGGGGTCGTGCCCGACATGGTCACGCTCGCCAAGCCGATTGCGGGCGGTCTGCCCATGGGTGCGATCCTGCTGTCCGAGGCGATGGCATCGCCGCTCGAGCCGGGGGAACACGGCACCACATTCGGGGGCGGTCCGTTTGTCGCGAGCGTGGCACTGCATGTGGTCGAGCGGCTTTCGGACCCCGCGCTGCTGGCGCATGTGCGTGACGTCGGCGCCTGGATGGGGGACACGCTGCACGGCATGATGGCGCGCAGCGCGAAGGTGCGTGCCGTGCGGGGCGCCGGCTTCATGTGGGGCGTCGACGTCGTGGAGTCGTCGGCTGCCGTGGTCGCTCGTGCACGCGAGGCCGGGGTGCTCATTCTCTCTGCTGGTGATCACACCCTCCGGTTGCTGCCGCCGCTCGTGATGACGAAGGCCGAACTGGGTCAGGCGCTCTGCATGCTCGAGGGGGCGCTCTGACGCGCTGGTCGCGCCCCGCACCTGGCCGCCAGAACGGCACGCGTGGACCGCGTGCCGTTCTGCCTTCGGCGGGGTAGTTTCCTGCATCGATCCGCCCACGCGGCAACGACGAGCGTTGCCCGAAGCGTCACGCCTTGGTCCGCTCTCGACATGTCGCGAGTTCTTCGTCTCCTGGTCCTGCCCACGCTCGCTGCCGCCTGTGCCTTCGCACGTCCGAGCGGCGAGCTGCCCGCATCGTCCGTCGTCTCCGCACCGTCCACCGCGCGCACGGTCGCGGAACGACCCACGCTCGTGGTGTTCCTGACGGTCGACCAGTTGCGCGGCGACTATCTCGCCCGCTACGGCCCGGCGTTCACGGGCGGCCTCAAGCGCCTGGTGGCGGGCGGTGCCGTGTTCGCCAACGGCTTTCACGATCATGCCATCACCGAGACCGCGCCCGGCCATGCGGCCACGCTGAGCGGACGCTTTCCGGTGCACACTGGCATCATCATGAACTCGCAGGGGGTGAATACCCGCGAGTATCCGCTGCTGAACGCGGCCAATGGCCCGGGCGCGGCCCCGTTCCGTTTCGAAGGGACGACGTTGATCGACTGGCTGGTCGCGGCAGACCGGCGGACGCGCGTGCTGTCGGTCTCGCGCAAGGATCGCGGCGCGATTCTGCCGGTGGGCCGGAGCAAGCAGCAAGTGTTCTGGTACTCGCCCGACGGCGAGTTCACCACGAGCACCTGGTACATGGATGCGTTGCCGGACTGGGTGATGGCCTTCAATGCGGAGAACACGCCGCGCAGGAACGCCGGCAAGTCATGGACACTGCTGCGGCCCGTCACGGAATACCCTGAGCCCGATTCGGTGCCGACCGAAGGCCGCGGGCAGGATTTCGTCTTTCCGCACGTTGCCCCGGCCGACTCGACGCTCGCTGCCGCGACCTTCCCGAACTATCCGGCCATGGACTCGCTCACGCTGGCGTTCGCGCTGCGGGGGCTCGACGACATGAAGCTGGGTCGCGGCTCGCAGACGGATCTGCTCGCGATCTCGCTCTCGACGCTCGATGCGGTCGGGCACCGGTACGGTCCCGATTCGCGCGAGGTGCGCGATCAGATGCTGCGCCTCGACCGCTATCTCGGGCAGTTTCTCGATGCGCTGTTCAAGGTGCGCGATTCCTCGCGCGTGATCATCGCGATCACGGGCGATCACGGCGTGACGCCGTTTCCCGCCGTGACGCTGTACGATCCGAATCGCGGGGCGCGCGTCGTGACGCTCGATTCGGTGGAAAAGGTGATGGCCACTGCCCTTCGTGCACGCAACGTCGAGGCGGCCAAACTCTATAGCTGGGAAGACGGGGTCTTCGCGGTGGACCCCGGTTACGCGCGCACGGTGGGACTGAACGTCGACTCGTTGGTGGATGCCTTTGCCATCGAGGCGCGCAAAGTACCGGGGGTGCTGCGGGCCGATCGGCTGCGTGATCTGGCGCGGGCCGACACGACCCGCGATGTGATCGCTCGGCGCTGGTTGCACATGTTTGATCCGATGCGCAGCAACGTGCGGCTCCTCGTCACGCTGCAACAGTGGAGTGTCTGGTCGCTGGCCAACATCGCGATGCACGGCAGCCCACACGACAATGATGCGAGTGTCCCCGTGCTCTTCTGGGGTGCACCGTTCCAGCCGGGGGCTTGGCCGGATACCGTGCGCGTCGTGGACATGGCGCCCACGCTGGCGGAGGTGCTCGGGATTACGCCGACGGAGAAGCTCGACGGCCGCGCGCTGCGCCGCGCGATCCGCTAGCGACGCCATCCGTGCCGCGCCCCGCCCGCCCCATGGGCACCGTGTTCGCGGCGTTGGACGAAGTGCGGTACGGCGCGGCCAACATCCTCAACCTGCGCGAGTCCCGGCCCACCGTGGCCGACGCGGTCGCACGGGCGGAGAGCTGGCTTCGCGAGCGCCAGGTGGCGCGCGTCGCCGAAGTGCTCATCATCACGGGGCGCGGCAATGGCAGTGAGGACGGCATTCCGGTGGTGCGCGAGGGCATCGTGCGCCTCTGCAGCCGGTTGCGACGCCAGGGCATCGTGCGGTCCGTCGGTGAACACACGCCCGGTGCGCTGCTGGTCGCGGTCGCGCCGGTCTCGGCCCTCGTTGATGCGGCGCCGCGCCGACGCCACGCCGAACGGGTGTCGCGCCCCGATCCCGCTCGGCTGGCCGGTCTGGCTCCGGCCACGCGCGACGCCCTGCGCGAACTCGCCGAGCGCTCGCTCGATGATCTCGGCGCACAGCTGGGCGATCGGGCGCAGGTGGAAGCCGAGATGCTGCGACTGTTCGGACGGCTCGCTCCGAGCGCGCCCTCGGAGGGCGACCTCCTGCGCCTGATCACCTCGGCGCACGACGAGCTGGACGCGCGCTGATGCCTCCCCTCGTGCGAGCTTTCGCGGCATGACGGCAACCGATCTCGACCAGCGGATTTCGGACGGCCTGCCCATGAGCGGGGCGGAGCTGGTGCGCTATCGTCGCCAGATCACGTTGCCCGAGGTTGGCGTGGCGGGGCAGGAGCGACTCCGTGCTGCGCGCGTGCTCGTGGTCGGTACGGGCGGTCTCGGGTCACCGGTGTTGCTGTATCTCGCAGCGGCAGGCGTGGGGACGCTCGGTCTGGTCGATTTCGATCGGGTGGACGCCACCAACCTGCATCGACAAGTGGTGCACGGTACCGCGAGCGTCGGGCGGCCCAAGGTGACGTCGGCCATCGAACGGTTGCAGGACCTGAACCCGCATGTGCGCCTGGTCGCGCACGACATGGCGCTCACGTCCGCCAACGCGTTGGACGTGCTCGGGTCGTACGACCTCGTGGTCGATGGCACCGACAATTTTCCGACGCGCTACCTGTTGTCGGACGCCTGCGTCCTGCTCGGGAAGCCGAACGTGTACGGCAGCGTGCAGCGCTTCGAGGGGCAGGCGTCCATCTTCTGCACGCCAACCGGGCCGTGCTACCGGTGCCTGTTCCGCGAACCGCCCCCGCCCGGCATGGTGCCGAGCTGCGCCGAGGCTGGCGTGTTTGGCGTGATGCCGGGGCTCGTCGGCATGATTCAGGCGACCGAAACCATCAAGTGGATTCTGGGGCTCGGTCCGACGCTCGACGGGCGCCTGATGCTGATCGATGCGATGAAGATGTCGACGCGCACGATCGCGCTCCGGCGCGACCCCGAGTGTCCGGCCTGCGGCACCCGCACGATCACGGCCCTGATCGACTACGAAACCTTCTGCGGCGTGCGGCACGACGGTGCGCCCCTCACGGACCCCATGTTGCCCGATGAACTGTCTCCCCGCGACGCCGCCGAACAGATCGCGGCCGGGGCCTTCCTGCTGGACGTGCGGGAACCATTCGAGGCGGAGATCGCCGCGATTGCCGGCGCCACGCTGATCCCGATGCGCACGGTGCCTGAGCGCCTCGCCGAGATTCCCCGTGACCGGGATGTGGTGGTGCACTGCCATCACGGGATGCGGAGCCGCTCCGTGGCCGACTACCTCAAGTCGCAGGGCTATACACGCGTCGCCAACCTGACGGGCGGTATCGATCGATGGAGCGCCGACGTCGATCCTGCCGTGCCCACCTACTAGGGAATTAGTAGATGCGCTGGGTCGAGCTGGTCCGCTGGGCGTTGCCGCCGTTGGCCATCGTGGCGGGGGTGCGCGCGGCCAAGCGCCGCCGCTTGGTGCGCGCCGTGACGGCGCGGTTGGGCCCGCTTGATGCAGACGGCATCGTGGCGGGGGCGGGCGCGATTGCGCTCGACGCCGGCGCGCAGTCCGTGCTGCTCCTGCACGGTTTCGGTGATACGCCGCAATCGCTGCGCGGCCTCGCGCACTACCTGCACGGACTCGGGATGACCGTTCGCGTGCCGCTGCTGCCGGGCCACGGTCGATCGGTGGCGGCCTTCGCCACCAGCACGGCCGACGAGTGGGACGCGTCGGCCGAGGCGGCCTATCAGGCGCTGCGCTCGCGCGGCGGGCCGGTGGCCGTGGTGGGCCAGTCGATGGGCGGAGCGCTGGCCATTCGGCTGGTCGTGCGTCATCCCGAGGTCGCCTCGCTCGTGCTACTGGCGCCGTTCCTGTCGTTGTCGCGCCCGCTGGAGCTGGGCGCCCGCTGGTGGCGTCTCGCGTCACTCGTGCGCCCCGTGCTCGACAGCGCCGACGAGCGCTCGATTCACGACCCGGTCGCGCGCGCCGCGTCGCGTGGGTACGGGGTCTTTCCCGCGCCGCTGGCACCCCAGCTCGTCCGGGTGGTGCGGGCGGCGTGCGCCGACGCGCCCCGTCTGCGCCTGCCGGTGCGCGTCGTGCAGTCGCGCGAGGACAACCGGATCACGCCGGCCGGAACCGAAGCGGTGGTTCGTACCATGGGCTCGCCGGAGATTGACCTGATCTGGCGCACGGGGGCAGGCCACGTGTTGTCGGTGGATCACGGACACGCCGAGGTCTGGGCGCTCGTGCGCGACTGGAACGAACGTCACGCGGTTGCCCAGCCGACCGCGACCGCTTAGAACTCTCCGCGATGCGCCACGGGTCATCGCTGGGCGAAAGTACCTCGTCCGGCGCTTATATTAGGCCCGGTTCGCGCCGCACCTGACTTCCTCTCCGCCCCACCGTCGCATGCACGTTGCCGTTCTCAAGGAGACCGCCGAGCGCGAGCGCCGAGTGGCGCTGGTGCCCGATAGTGTCGTCCGCCTGCTCAAGGCTGGAGCCACGGTGTCGATCGAGCGTGGCGCTGGCGTGGCGGCGGGCTTCCCCGACGCCGCGTACGAGAAGGCGGGGGCCGTGATCGCCCCGGATGCGACCGCCGTGATGGTCGGCGCCCGCGTGGTGGCCAAGGTGCAGAAGCCGACGCTGGCCGAAGCGGCGCTGCTTCCGGAGGGGGTGGTCCTGGTGAGCATGCTGCAGGCGTCGTCGAGCGCCGACCTGCTTCCGGTGCTCGCCGAGCGAAACGTGACGGCGCTCGCGCTCGAGAAGGTGCCGCGCATCACGCGCGCCCAGAGCATGGATGTCCTGTCATCGCAGGCCACCGTGGCGGGATACAAGGCGGTGCTGATCGGCGCCACGCAGCTGCCACGCTTCCTGCCGATGTTGACGACGGCGGCCGGCAACATCCCGCCGGCCAAGGCGTTCATCCTCGGCGCTGGCGTCGCCGGGTTGCAGGCGATTGCCACGGCGCGGCGCCTCGGCGCGGTCGTGAGCGCCTTCGACGTGCGGGCAGCGGCCAAGGAACAGGTGATGTCGCTGGGCGCCAAGTTCATCGCGGCCGAACTGGTGTCGCCGGGTGCCGAGGCGGCGGGCGGCTACGCCAAGGAGCAGGGCCAGGACGAACAGGCGCGCACGCTGGCTGCCATCGGTGCGGCGCTGCCCGAGATGGATCTCGTGGTCACGACGGCGGCCATTCCCGGTCGCCCGGCACCGCGCCTGATCACGGCGGCCATGGTGGCGACGATGAAGCCCGGGGCCGTGATCGTGGACGTCGCCGCGGAGACGGGGGGCAACTGCGAGCTCACCCAACCCGGCGAGACGATCGAGGTCCATGGGGTCACGATCATGGGTCCGCTCAACCTGCCGAGCACCACGGCGGGGCACGCCAGCGCGATGTTCGGCCGGAACGTGCTCACGCTGCTGCAGCACCTCGCCCCACAGAACACGCTCACGATCTCGCTGGACGACGAGATCACGGGCGCGATGGCCGTCGTGCACGACCGCCAGATCCGCGCCTGATCGCCCCGGAGAGCCGATGACGACTACCTATATCCTGCAGCTGTACGTCTTCATTCTCGCCGGCTTCGTCGGCTACAACATCATCACGCGCGTGCCGCCCCTGCTGCACACGCCGTTGATGTCCGCGACCAACGCCATCTCCGCCATCTCGATCGTGGGCGCGCTGGTCGTGGCCGGCTCGAAGCACGGATTGCTGTCGTCGGTGCTGGGGCTGATTGCCGTCACCTGTGCGACGATCAACGTCGTTGGTGGCTTCATCATCACGGATCGGATGCTGCGCATGTTCAAGCATGCGCCCAGCACGAAGGACGAGGCGAAGTGACCCTCCCAGGCTTCTACTCGGTCGTGGCGGCGGAGGCGGGCAGTGGTTCGCTGGTCCGCCTGCTGCTGACGCAGGGCTCCTACCTCGCCGCGGGCGTCTTCTTCATCCTCGGCCTCAAGTCCCTCACGCACCCGGACTCGGCCCGCAAGGGCATGCAGCAGGCCGCGATCGGCATGCTGCTGGCCATCATCGGCACGCTCATTGTCGAGGAGATCGTCGAGTACCAGTGGATCATCGGCGGGCTCGTGCTGGGGTCACTGATCGGCTACCCGCTCGGCGTCCGCGTGCCGATGACGGCCATGCCACAGCGCATCGCGGTCTCGCACATGTTCGGCGCGCTGGCCGCATCGCTCGTGGGCATTGCCGAGTACCTGCATCGCACCGGTCCGGATGCACACGAGGCGATCCCGCGCGCGCAGATGGCGGCGCTCGGCTTCGAAGTGCTGTTCGGCTCGCTGACCGTGACGGGCTCGTTCATGGCCTTTGGCAAGCTGCAGGAGTTCCTGCCCGGCCGGCCGGTCACGTACAAGGGCCAGAATGCGGTGAACATCGGGGCGTTCGTGCTCACGGTCGGCCTCTGGGCCTACCTGATCTACGATCCGACGGCCGCGTGGGCGTTCTGGGCCATGACGATCTCGGCGTTCGTCATCGGCGTGTCGCTGGTGCTCCCGATCGGTGGCGCCGACATGCCGGTCGTGGTGTCGCTGCTCAATTCGTACGCTGGGCTCGCGGCGAGCGCCACGGGCTTTGCGATTGGCAACACCGTGCTGATCATCGCGGGTGCGCTCGACGGCGCGAGCGGGTTCATTCTCTCGCTCATCATGTCGAAGGCGATGAACCGGTCGTTTGGCAACGTGATCTTCGGCGCGTTCGGTACGCCGGTCGAGTCGACGGCCAAGAGCAACGCGGGTCTCACGGTCAAGTCGATCAGCGCGGAGGATGCTGCCATCCAGCTCGCGTACGCATCGAAGGTGATCATCGTGCCGGGGTACGGCATGGCGGTCGCGCAGGCCCAGCACACGGTACGGGAGCTCGCCGAGTTGATCGAGAAGAAGGGCGGGGAAGTGAAGTACGCGATCCATCCCGTCGCGGGCCGCATGCCGGGGCACATGAACGTGCTCCTCGCCGAGGCCAACGTGCCCTACGAGCGGCTGTACGACATGGAGGAGATCAATGCCGAGTTCGCGACCGCGGACGTTGCGCTGGTGATTGGTGCGAACGACGTGGTGAATCCGGCCGCCAAGCACGACAAGGGGTCGCCGATCTACGGCATGCCGATTCTGGACGTCGACCAGGCCAAGTCGATCATCGTGATGAAGCGCTCGATGAACGCAGGGTTCGCCGGCATCGAGAACGAACTGTTCTACGACGCCAAGACGAGCATGCTGTTCGGCGATGCAAAGGCGTCGCTCGTGAAGCTGGTGAGCGAGATCAAGACGGCCTGACGCGGGCCGAAGTGTTGCACTGACGCAACGGTGGGCCGCATCGACTCGCGTGCCCAGTTTGGGGGCCGTTGCGCGGGTCGAGCGGGTGTCGACCCTCTGCTCAATACGACGGCTCGTTCTTGCCTGTGGACGAGCGCCGAGGGCGCCCACAACGCGCGCATCACCCCCAGCTTCCGGCTTATTCTCGCAGCAGCAATGACTTACGCACCGCGAGCTTCGCGCAGCGCTGCCTGGAATCACGACCCGAGAAGCTCACAAAACTGACATAAGGACCGTCCATGTGGAGTCTGCTGGCGGCGCCTCGGCGCGACGATCCGCGATCATCGCAAGTGCGGTGTTTCTATCCACTTGCCCGAAAACGGACGGCAACGTTCTTGCACTGAAGCGGTCGAAGCGGCGCGCGCAGGCGCCCGTTGCTCACCCGTATCTCACAGGAGAAGTCTCCATGGTTCGTCTCAGTCGTTCTACACAGGTACTCGCGGCGGCCGCGCTGGCCCTCGTGATGGGTACCGGGCGCGCACAGGCGCAGATGGCCGTCACCGCGTCGGTCAACCCCGCGCTCGCCGTGACGAGTCCTGCCGGCCTCGACTTCGGCGCGGTCACCAAGCCGACGGTCACCACGGTCGCATTCAACGCCGCCACGACGGGCATCCTGCAGGTGGTTGGCGCGTCGAACGCCGACATCTTCGTCACCTTCCCGTTGACCGTCTCGTTCACCGGCCCGGGCACGCCGCCGGCCTACGCGATCCTGCCGTCGTCGGTCGGCGCCAAGACGATCTCGAGCGGCACCTGCGATCGCACCGGCACGTCGGTTGTTGACGTGACCACGGGCACGTTGAACCCGAATCTGGGCGCGGGCGGCATCCTCTGCTACACCGTCGGGGGCCGTCTCACCACGACCTTGGGCACGGCGAGCGGCGTGTTCTCGGGCACCCTGGTCCTGACCGTCAGCTACTGATCGGCCCTTGGGGAGCTGGCCATGCGCCAGCTCCTCCCCACCCCGATGGTCGGCCCCGCGGCGCCGCTGCGCTGGGCCGACCATTTCGTCTATCAGACCGCCCTTCGCGTCCGGATGCTCCTCACCGCCGTGCCTCGCGCCACCGTGATTCGCTCGCTCCGCCGCCGTGCCGAGCGCGGCATCGGTGCGTGCGTCGCGGTCCTTGGCGCGGCCGGCGCGCTGTGCACCCCGCTCAGCGCCGCACGCGCGCAGCCGGGGGTGCAGTCGGTGCTCACCGCGGCGGTGCTCGTCCTGCCGCTTCGCCCGTTGGACTTCTCGGCCGTCTTGCCGGGTGTCGCCAAGTCGGTCGATGCGGTCGATCCTCGAGGCGGCGTACTGGAACTGCGTGGTGATCCCACACGACAGATACGCATCACTCTCACACTTCCCACGGTGATCCTGACGTCCGGCGGCATCTTCATGTCCGTCCTGTACGGCACGAGCGACGCGATCCTCGCTACCGCCTTCGATCCCACGCTCGGGACGCGGTTCGATCCGAACGCGGCGCGGTTGGCCTGCTTCAACGCGAGCACGGGTTCGCTCTTTCTCTTCCTGGGCGGACGGGTGGTGCCACGCTCCACGCAGCGGCGCGGCGACTACGCCGGCACCGTCGTGGCCACGGTGACCTACACGGGGGCCCCATGCCCGTGATCCGTCGCCTGGCAGGGGCGATCGCCGTGGGCGCGGGCCTCGTGCTCGCGACGGCGCAGGGCGCGCGCGCCGTCCTCGTGTCGCCGCTGGCCATCTTCTTCGACGGACAGGCGCGCACGACCGAGATCAGCTTGGCCAACACGAGCGCCACGCCGGAAGAGGTCACCATCGACGTCCGGTACGGCTATCCCACGACGGACTCGCTCACCGAAGCGATCGTCACCCCGACCTTCGCACCCGAGAGCGTGAGTGCGGGCGCCCCCTCCGCTGCGCGCTTTCTTCGCGTGTTTCCGCGGCGCGTGGTGCTTCAGCCCGGTCAAACCCAGGTGGTGCGGCTCTTCGCAAGCCCACCGGCGGGTCTGGCAGAAGGCGAGTACTGGGCCCGTTTCATGGCGACATCGAAGCAACTCGCCGATACGGCCAAGGCCGAGGGGGACCGCGTCGGTATCACCTTCGCCATCGTGACCAGCATTCCCGTCTGGTACCGGAAGGGGGCCGTGCGCACATCGATCACCGTCGACACGCTGTCGGCACGCGTGCAGCGCGATACGCTCGAGGCACGCGTCGTGCTCGCGCGTGGCGGCAACGCGAGCTGGCTCGGCACGGCCAAGTTCAGCCTGAACGATGCACGCGGCCGCCTCGTGCGCGAGTGGCCGGTGATGACCGCCATCTTTCCCGCACAGTACCGGCGACGGTTCCGCTGGGCGCTCGACGGTGTATCGCCGGGCAGCTACACGCTGACGGCCACATTCACGGCGGCGCGCACTGACATCCGGTCGACCGACGTGCTGCCGGCTCCGGAAGCCACGCGCTCCGTGCCGGTCACGCTGCCGTAGCGTCGATGCGCCTCCGCCTCGCTTCCCTGTGCGCCAGCACGGCTGTCATGGCCGCGCTCTCGGTGCTGCCGGGACGTGAGCTCGCCGCGCAGCCCGCGGTGCGGGGTCGCGCCGCGTTGTCCGCACGGCCCAGCTGGGCGTTGGGCGACAGCATCGACGCCGATGCCATCGTCCGTGTCGTGATCGAGAATGGCCCGCAGACGACGCTCATCGCGCTCGGGCGCGACACGCTCCTGATGCTGCCGGTCCGTCAGCTCTTCTCGATGCTCGAGGTCGCCATCACGGACGATGTCCCGGACAAGCGCCTGCTCGGCTTGGTCCATCCTGATCGGCCAGCGGCCGGGTTCGACACCGAGCGAGGACTGCTGTACGGTGGCGTGACGCCGGTGCCGTTCGCGAAGGACGCGGTGATGTGGCAGCAGGGTGAGCTGTACGCCTCGGCGGCCCTCATTGCCGACGCGCTGCAGGTGCGCGTCGAGGTCGATCAGTCGTCGCTCACGATCACCTTCCTCGCCGTGCGCGATCTGCCGGTGTTGCGGCGTCTTGAACGGCAGCGGGCGCGCGTTGCGGCGTTGCGCTCCGGCGCGACGCTCCCCAGCGGCATTCCGATTGTTGATCGGCCGGCCGTCTTCGGAGGGTTTCTGGTGGATTGGTCATTCCTCAGTCCGATCGAGAGCCCGACCAATCTTGCCTCGGCCCGTCTCACCTTGGGCGCGCAGCTGCTGGGCGGCGGCCTCGAGGTGCAGCAGCAGCAGTTTGGCGACGCGTCCTTCCTGCGTGGCCAGACCACATGGAGCTGGACGCGGGCGTGGCAAGAGAACGCATACGTGCGTCAGTTGGGGGTGGGGACCTTGGCGGTGCCCGGTCGTCGATCGCGCCAGATTGATGGCGCACTCATCACCAACGTGCCGTATTTCCGCCCGGCCGACTACTCCACCGCGTGGCTCGATGGCGTCGTGCCGGCCGGCTGGGACGTCGAGCTGCAGCGCTACGGCCTGCCGCTCGCCAACGTGCGGCCCGATGCCAGCGGCGCGTGGCGTTTCGAAGTCCCGGTGAGTTACGGTCCGAACGAAGTGGAACTGATGGCGTATGGTCCGGGCGGCGTCAGCCGCCGCTGGCGCGCGAATGTCGTGGTGCCGTTCGAGCGGCTGTCGCGCGGACGGTTCGAGTACGTCGCGGCGGGCGGGGCCTGCCGCCTCGACCTGTGCGAGCGGGCGGCGACGCTGGATCTGCGCTACGGAATCACGGAGCAGCTGACCGTGCAGGGCGGTACCACGGAGTATGGACTCGCGGGTGGGCGGTCCATCTCGAATCCGTTCCTGCTGGCGGCGTATGCGGTCCGTCCGGACCTCAACATGATCGCCGAGCACGTGCAGGGCGGCTACACGCGTGCCGAGCTCGACTACCAGCCCACCACGGACTTCCGCGTGACGCTGAGCGCGGCCGACCTCGACACGACGATCGCCAGTCTCTTCGTCAATCGGCAGCGGGCGCAGGCCCGTCGCGACGCCCGGATCTTCTGGCGTCCGACGGAGGAGAACCGCGGCTTCTGGTTCGCGCTGCAGCTGAGCCATGAAGTGCGCGGCGTCGTCACGACCAGTACACAGCAGCTGTCGGCGTCGTACCTGCGCGGTCCGGTGCGTGTGCAAGGCGGCCTCATCCTGGATCGCACGCAGCTGGCGGGTGCCGCCAGTGCGTTCGCGCGGCAACGCGCGGACGTGACGGTGGAGAGCAGCCAACTGTCACCGTGGCGCGTCACGCGCGGCTGGTACGGGCGGGCGTCCACCCTGATCGAATCCGACGGCTCGCTGTCGCAGGTGACCGCGAGCCTCTCGAACGCCATGTCACGTCGCTTCCGGTTCGAGACGGGGCTGCAGTGGGTGCGTGGGCTCAGCACGCCCGTGGCGACCTTCCAGATGCAGACGAATTTTGCAGCCTTCCAGGCCGTCAGCACCATGCAGCAGGCGAGCGGGCGCGTCGTTGGTGGGCAGATGCTCTCCGGCACGGCGGGGTTCGACGTCGGCGCGCGAACCTTCACGGTTGGAAACGAACTCAACAATGGGCGAGGCGTCGGGTATGGCGCGGTGCAGATCGACGCGTTCCTCGATGCCAACGGCAATGGCCAGCGCGATCCACTCGAAGCGGCCGTTCCGAACCTGCGGGTGACGGTCGGTTCACAGTCCGCCACGACCGACGCCGCCGGCGCGGCGTTGGTGCGCACCTTGAACGCGTACGTCGCGTCGTACGTCGAGGTCGACACGGCGGCCCTGCCCAACCCGATGTGGATCGTGGAGCGTCCGGTGGTGGGGTTGATCGTCCGCCCCAACTCCGCCACGCAGCTCGCGATTCCGGTGCGGCCAGCCGGCGGCGTGATTGGCCGCCTCGAGTACAGTGATGGCGCGATCGGTCCGACGGGCGCCGAGATCGAACTCGTGCACGTCGAAACGCGTGAGGCGCGCCGTGTGGTGACGTTCGCCGACGGCTCGTTCGAGTCGTTCAAGCTGCGCCCGGGTCGCTGGGAAGTGCGGCCGTCGAACGCGACGCTCCGTCGCACCCAATCGCGCGCCGACGTGGTGGTGGTGGACGTCGCACCGGTCGGCGCCGAGGGGTTCCTCGAAACGGTGACACTGCAGCTGTTGCCGGTGCTGCTCGCGCCGCCCACCGTTCGCCTGCCGTCGGTGCCACGGCTCGCGCCGTGGACCCCCGATACCGCGCGGCGACTCGATCTCCCGGTCCCGGCGCGGCCGCGTCGTTCCGCGCTCGCCGCGTTTGTGCGCGCCGCGCCATCGGCCATCGAGCCGGTGGCCCCGGTGGGCACGCTCGCACCTTCGGCGAGTCGTGCCCGGCCATCTGACGCGCTCACCCCCGATGCCCGGCCGACGGTGCCGCGTCCGCGCGCTGTGCGGCCGGTACCCGGCGCCGACCTGCCCAGCAGCGCACCGCGCCTCGCACCACGCAGCGCACCAACCGTCCCGCTCGTGCCGCCTGCCCGCCCGCTCACCCCGGACGCGCGTCCCATACCATCGCGGCCGCGCCCGGCTGTGCCGGCGCCGTCATCCCGCGCGGCGGCTCCCGAAACGCGTGGCGCCGCAGTCACGCCGCGTGCCGCATCTCCCGTAGTCCCGCGCCCCGAAGCGCCGCGCGCTCGCTCGACAGCTGCCGCACCGTTGACTCCCGATGCGCGGCCGAGCACTCCGCGTCCGCGCGCGCGTGGAACGCCGGCCTCAGGTGGCGTGGCGGCGCCCCGCGCCACGCCGGTCGGCCCCGCGCGCCCACCGGTCAAGTCACCTGCGCGCGGCACGACGGTGCGGCCGGAGGACTAGTCGGGGCGCCATCGCGGTCGTACGGCGCAGGTGTCCCGGCGTGGTGTCGCGGGATAGCTTCCCTCACGAATCGACCTTCCCGGCGAGGCGCCGTTGGCGCATGGCTGGGCGCTGACCTTTCTGCGACTTCCGTGTTCGTCATGCTTGCATTCGGCAGTTGGGCCACGGTGTGGTGGCAGCCCGTGCTGTTCCTGCTCGTGGCCGGGCACATCACCAACATCTGCGTGACGGTGTTCCTGCACCGGGCGCAAACGCACCGCAGCGTGCAGCTGCACGCGTTGGCATCGATCCCCATGCGCCTCTGGCTGTGGCTCACGACGGCCACCGTCACGAAGGAATGGGTGGCGTGTCATCGGAAGCACCATGCCTACGCCGACCGTGAAGGCGATCCGCACTCCCCCGTGGTCGAGGGGCTGCGCAACATCGTGCTCAAGGGCGCCTTCTATTACCGGAAGACGGTGCGTCAGGAAGGGGTGCTCGAGAAGTACGGCAAGGGGACGCCCAATGATTGGCTGGAGCGGCATCTGCTCGCGCGTCGCAGCACGCTCGGTGTCCTCCTCATGGCCGCCTTCGACCTGTGGTTCTTCGGCTGGGTCGTCGGGCCGGTGGTGTGGGCCGCGCAGATGATCTGGATTCCGTTCTGGGCCGCCGGCATCATCAATGGTGTGGGTCATGCGCTCGGCTACCGCAATCACGACGTGAAGGACGATAGCCGCAACATCACGCCGATCGGCATCATGATCGCCGGCGAAGAGCTGCACAACAATCATCACGCCGATCCACACAGCGCGAAGTTCAGCCACCGCTGGTTCGAGTTCGACATCGGCTGGATGTACATCCGCCTGCTCTCCTTCCTCGGCCTCGCGCGCGTGGCATACGCGCGTGAGGGGATGGCGGAATAGCGACATGGCCGACGTGACCTGCCGCCGCTGTGGCAACACCCGCGCTGGTTTCGACAAGGCGCCGTTTCCGGGCGCGATCGGGGCCCGGGTGCTCGAAGGGACCTGCCAGGCGTGCTGGGAAGAGTGGAAGAAGCAGCAGACCATGCTGATCAACCACTACGGCCTCAACGTGATGGATCCGCAGGCGCGGAAGTTCCTCACGCAGAACATGGAGGCGTTCCTGTTCAAGACAGGGAGTGGCGCCGACGTGGACACGACCAAGCAGGGTTCCATCAACTGGTGACGTCGATGCGGAACAGGGTGCTCCGGACGGCGGCGGCGCTTGGCGTCGCCGCCGTGTGTGTCTCGGTGATTGGCGTCGGCGCCGGACGCGCCGCATCAGCGCAACAGCGCACGACGACGGCGACCGCTGCCGCCGCATCGCGCGGAGGCGCAGGGCGCTCTGGTGCCGCGGCGTCGGCTGGCCCCTGGGCCGAGCGCACGCTCAAGCGGATGACGGTGCGCCAGAAGGCGGCGCAGCTGGTCTGGCCGTGGATCCTCGGGGACTTCGTGCCCGAGGGGTCGGCCGAGTGGGGACGTCTGATGCAGCTCGTCCTCGACGACGAGGTGGGCGGCTTCATCGTGTCGGTCGGCACGCCGACCGAGATCGCGGCCAAGATCAACGCCCTGCAGCGGCTCTCGAAGCTGCCGCTGCTCGTGAGCGCCGACTACGAGACGGGCGTCGGCTTCCGCGCCCGCGGTGCGTACTTCGTGCCGAACGAGATCGATCTCGGCGGTGCCACCAACTTTCCGCTGCAGATGGCGCTGGGCGCGTCGCGTGACAGCACGCTCGCGTACCAGATGGGTCGCGCCACGGCGCGTGAAGCGCGCGCGCTCGGTGTGCACGTGGCGTTCGGGCCCGTGCTCGACGTCAACAACAATCCGGGCAACCCGGTGATCGCCGCCCGGTCGTTTGGTGAAGACCCGGCGAGCGTGGCGCGCCTCGGCGTGGCGATGACGCGCGGCCTCGAGGAGAACGGTGTCGTGGCCACGGGCAAGCACTTCCCCGGGCACGGCGACACCGAGATCAACTCGCATCTCGCATTGCCCACGGTGGCCGTGAGCCGGGCTCGGCTCGATTCCGTGGAGCTGCCGCCGTTCCGGGCCGCCGTGCGCGCAGGCATCGGCGCGATGATGACGTTCCACGGCATCCTGCCCGCGTTGGACACGAGTGGCGTGCCGGCGACGCTGTCGAAGGCGGTGATGACCGGGGTGCTGCGCGGGGAGATGGGGTTCCGCGGGATCATCTTCACGGACGCGATGGACATGGTCGGCGTGGTGCAGCAGTTCGGCGCGCGTGAAGCCGTCAAGCGCGCCGTTGCCGCCGGCGTCGACGTGGTGCTCATGCCGAAGGACACGAAGGGCGCCATCGACGCCATCGTCGAGGGGATTCGCGAGGGGCGCTACACGGAAGCGCGCCTCGACACGAGCGTGCGTCGCCTGCTCGCGGTCAAGGAGCGGATGGGACTGCACCGTCGACGGCTGGTCGCGCTCGATTCGGTGCGCGTGGTCGTGGGCGACTCGTCGCACGTGGAGCTGGCGCGGCGCATCGCCGAACGCGGGTTGACGCTGGTGCGCGATTCGCTTGCGCAGGTGCCGATGGCGAGTGCACGCACCGCGCCACGCGTGCTCACGATCGTGGTCGCGCCGCGCGGCGACCTGGCGGCGGGTCCGGCCTTCACCAGCACGCTGCGAGCGGCGTATCCGTCGCTGCGCACCGAACTGATGCTGCCCAATGTCGAGCGTGATGGCGCGAACGTGACGCGCCTGCTCGCGGCCGCCGACTCGGCCGATCAGGTGATCGTGGCCAGCTACATGATCCAGACCAGCGAGAGCGCCACGGCGAGTGCGCCCGGGTCGCTGCCGAGTCTGGTGCGTGGACTCGTGATGCGAGGCAAGTCACCGGTCGTGGTCGCCTTCGGCAATCCGTACCTGCTGCGTGAGCTCCCCGACGCGCGCGCGTACCTCGTTGCGTGGGGTGGCTCGACGGCATCGCAAGTTGCTGCGGCGCGGGCGCTTGCGGGGCAGATCCCGATCAATGGCCGATTGCCGGTCAGTATCCCGCCACTCGTTCCGCTCGGCGCGGGGCTGTCTCGGACCGCACGCAACCCGGTGATGCCGTGAACAGGCGATTGCCCCCTTGCGCGGTACGCGGTGCGGGACGGATTGCCGAGTGTCGCCGGAAGCGGTAACGTCTCTCAGGGACAATCGCCACGACTCGCGCGCCATTCCGCGGGGGCAGGGGTTGACTTTAGTTTCAGTTGGCTACTAATTGCCCCCCGCGATGCCAGCCCCGTCCAATTCCTGTCCGTCGTGACCGCCGCCGTCCGGCGGGGAACGACGCCCCCCCCGTACAGTATCGATCTGGTGCTCCTCGCTCCGCGCGAGGGTGCCTTGCATGTGCTGATCGAGAGCGACGGCCGGACGGCCCATCTGCCTTGGGGAGCGCCCAAGTCGGGCGAGGCGCTCCTGACCTCGTCGCGGCAGCTCGCCAAGCGGACGGCGGGGACCGAACCCGGGTGGATGGAGCAGCTGCACGCGTTCGGGGACCCGCTGAAGCATCCCGCGGCCGCGCCGGTCAGCATCGCGTTCGTGGGCGTGGTGAGCGCCGCGGCCACCGAGGGTCGCTTGGGAGACAAGGCGCGCTGGGTTCCGATGGCCTCCGCCGGCCTGTCCGGCCGCCACGCCGCCATCCTGGCCGCCGCCGTCGAGACGCTGCGGACCCGGCTCGAGTACGCGCCGATCGCGTTCAAGCTGCTGCCGAGCACCTTTACGCTCTCCGAGCTGCAGGGGATGTACGAGCTGCTGCTGGGGTGGCCGCTGCACAAGGCGAGCTTCCGCCGATCGCTGCAGGCGGCCTACCTGGTGGAACCCACCGACGAGTGGCGCAGCGAGGGGCGTGGCCGTCCCGCCCAGCTGTACCGCTTCTCCCCGCGCAAGCGTCGGCAGGGCCGCCGCGGAGTCCGGTTCGACTTCCTGGGCGGTTGATCGGCGACTGAGCGGCGCCGGGCCGGGGCGCCGGTCGTGGCGCACCCGTGACGGAACCCGCCTTGCGGCGCCGTGTACTTAGTACCAATGTGTACATAACGTCAAACTGGGAGGGGGTTCCGGTGCTCAGCTTCCTGGACAGCCTGTGCCTGGCGCTCACGAATCGCGATGCGGCGGCGATCGCGCAACTGCTGGCGCACCCGATGGCCGCCACCTTGCCGAGCGCCGTGCGCACGGAAGCCGCGGCGCTCGCCGCCGACCCATCCAACATCGCGCGCACGCCGTTGCACGCCTTCGTGTTCGCCCACCGCATGGCGCAGTTGATGGCCGCGGTGGGCACCCCGCGGGGAACGCCGGCCCCGGCGCCGCGCGAGTCGCCCCGTGACGCGACGACGGACTGGCCCCGCGGCGGCGACCAC